>NZ_CAXREX010000073.1:0-9755 GCF_964229645.1 Nioella sp.
TGGGCCATCCGGATCAGCCTCCTGTCATGCGGGGGGTGGCAGCGCCCCCGCGCGTGGCCCCGGTGCGGGGCCGTTTGAATTCATGGGACACCAGGCTGCGCAGGAATCGCGGCGGGTCGGCGGGTTTGCGCCCCGTCAGCAGGCAGCGCAGGCGGTGCAGCAGTCCGCCCGCGACATGGGCCAGCGTGGCAAGGCGCGCGTAGGCACGGCCATGGGTCTTTTCGAAATAGTGACGGCGGGAAGCGAACCAGTAGCCCGGAACCTCACGCCATTCCTTCATGCCGGTCGAAACCGACCCGATATGGGTAACGGAGCTTTCCCGAACGAAATCCGTTGGATACCCGGCCATCTTCGCGCGCCGACAGAGGTCGGTTTCCTCGAAATAGAGAAAGAAGCCTTCATCGAAGAGCCCGATCCGTTCCAGCACCTCCATCCGCATCATAAGGCTTGCGCCGGCCAGCCAGTCCACCCGCGTCGTGTGATCCGGGATCGGCACGGGCACGGCGCGGTCACGCACCAGGCGGCTGACCGGGCCGAAGCGCAGCGATCCTTCGAATTCGCTTGCGATCGAGGGGAAGCGGAAGGTCGTCAGGTGCGGATCGCCGTCGGGCCCGTGGATATAGCTGCCCGCCAACCCCGTTTCAGGATGCGCCTGCAAGTGGGTCAACAGCGCCTTGATCGCGCCCGCGTCGGGGAAGGCGTCGGAGTTGAGAATATAGACATAGTCCGGGCGGCTGCCATCCGACAGCCCGGCGCGAATTCCGACGTTGTTTCCCGCCCCGAAGCCGCCATTGCGCCCCGACTGAAGAACCCGCGTGCGCGGCCAAGCCCGCTCGCTGACGACGCGGGACATGGTCTCGAACGAGCCGTCGCGGGAATCGTTGTCGACGATCACCAACTCTCCTGCGATCCCCTCCATTTCCCTCAATGCGGTTTCGGCCGCGCGCAGGGTCATGTCAGGGGTGCGCCAATTCAGCACCACAGTCAGAAGCTTGGGTTCACTCGGCGGCATGGCTGCCCTCCCAGGCCTGCTGAACCTGGCGCGTGCGGTCGGCGGCCTCGATCACCTTGCCCATGCGGGCGGCCAGCACCCGCACGTTTGGCTCCAGGACCATGGAATCGTGATCCCCCGGCACTTCGAACACCTGCAACTGCGGTGCCCATTCCGACCAGTCATTGTCATGGGTCACGTAAGCGCGTTCGGAATTGACCAGCCGCCCCCCGGACAGCTGCCACTTGCCCACCAGCGGCGGGCGGAACAGCGTCAGCGGCCCGGCCCAGGGCTGCAGAGCGTAGCCTGCGACGGACTCGAGGAAAGCCGCCTCGATCGCGGCATTATGGAAGACGGGGCTTTCGCCCGCCTCGTCAACCTTCTGGCGACGCTTGGCAAATTCCCACCAGATGCGGCGGGCAAGCCACCTGAACGGGTAGGCAATGCCGCCGGCGCGAAGCTCTTGCAACTGGATCGCGATGCGGTCGGCGCGGCTCAGCGCCCGGCGCTGCGGCAACGGCGTGTCGAGCATGACGAGCGCCGCGACCTCTTCGCCAGCCTCGGTCAGTTGGTTTGCAATCTCGTAGGCGGTGATGCCACCGCCCGAGAACCCGCCGAGCATGTAGGGCCCGTGCGGCTGGATTGCCCGGATTTCCGCGATGTAATCGCGCGCGGCTTCCTTGACCGAACGGTGCGGTTCATCCTCTCCGAACAGCCCCTTGGCCTGCATCCCGTAGAAGGGCCGGTCCTGGCCCAGAAGATGCGCGAGGTGGCGCAGGTTCAGCACGTTGCCAAACATGCCCGCAACGAGGAAGAAGGGCGTTTTCGGGCCGCCCTCGCCCTGGTGCATGGGCACAAGGTGGGTGAAGCGGCGGGCCGGTTCGGCGCGCTTGGCGGGGGCGTCACCCGGGGTTGCGCTGATGCCCTGGGCTTCGACCAGCGCGGCGATCCTGCGGATCGTCGGTGCCTCGAACAGGACCGAAATCGGGAACTCCACCGCCCAGGTCTTCTTGACCATCGCAAAAAGCCGAACGGCGATCCGCGAATGCCCGCCAAGATCGAAGAAACTGTCCTCGGCCCCGACCCGCGCCACGCCCAGAAGATCGCGCCAGAATCCCGCGAGCGTTTCCTCGATGGGGCCTTCCGGTTCCACGAAGTCGCTATCCAGTTCCGGCCGTTCGAAGCCCTGGCTTGCCTGCGCTTCCTCGGTTTCGGTCCCGGCTTGCGCGATGAGCGCGTCGAGATCGAGCGAGGAAATCAGCACCTGCGGCAAGGGGCTGGCCAGCGCCTTGAGAAACGCCTCGGCCCCCTCCTCGGGACGGATGCCCTGCGCGATGTTGTGGCGCAGCCGTTCCTCGGCGGGCGACAGCGGGCGCGGGCCCTCGGCCTCGGCCTGTTTCGCGGGCGCGGCGGCAAAGGCGATGTTGCCCACGAGGCGGCGAATGGTGAAGCCCGCGATTTCCACGCAGACGGTGCCATCGGGCGCGGCCAGGGTGATGTCAAAGCTTGCGGTCTGATCGGATGCGCGGTTTTCGCCCGCGTTGCGGACGTAAGACAGGACGTCAGAAGGCAGCGCCCGGAACACCTTAACCGAGGCGTAATTGACCGGCACCCAGAGCGCATCTGGACGGTAGCCGTCGATCAGCTCTATCGCCCATCCGGTGGCAAGATCCGCAAGGCCCGGCGGCAAGCGCCAGCGGGGGTCGTGACTATCGAGCGACAGCCGGGCCAGCCCCTCGCCCTGCCCGATCCGCGTCTGGCGCAGCACGCGCCAGTTCGGACCGAACGCCAGGTGTTCCTCTTGCGGGGAGCGCAGCCAGCCGCCCGCCTCGGCCTGCGCCTTCAGGGGCAGGCGGGCCTCCAGCGCCGGGATGTCCAGCGGCGCAGGCGCGTCCATCGGCAGAAGCCGGATATCGGCCTCGGCGGTCACGTCCCAGCCCGCGCCCTCGGGCGCACTTTCGACGCGGAACCCATAGCCCTGGTCGCTGCGCGGCAGGGTCAGGCGGATGCGGGTGGTCTGACGGTCCTCGGTGCGCAGGGGGCGCAGGAACCACAGATCGCGGATTTCGAAGGGACGGTCCTCGCCCTGCCCCTCCAGCGCCTCGGCCACAAGCTCCAGGTAACCGGTGCCGGGCAGAAGCGCATCGCCCGCCCTGGTCCGGTGCTGGTCCAGCACCCACCGGCTTTCGGGACGCCACTGGGCCTCGAAGCGGCGATTGCCATCGGCGTCGAAGCCTGCTCTATCCAGAAGGGGAAGCGTGACGGGCACGGGTGCGGGGGGTTCCGCCTGCCGCGCCTGCATCGCCTCAGCGGCCATGCCCACGCCCGACCAGATGCCCCAGTCGATCGCACGCACGCGGGTCTTGCCCCCGGCCCGCGCCTTGGCAAAAGCGTTGAGGTATTCGTTGGCGGCCACGTAGTCCACCTGCCCCGCAGGCGCGGTGGCGGTGGAACTAGAAGAAAAGAGCACCATCCAGTCGAGCGCGCCATCGGGGAAGATCGCATCCAGAACCTGCGTGCCGTGGACCTTGGGCGTGAACACCTCTTCGATGGAGCCTTCGCCCTTGGCCAGGATTGGCGCATCGTCGATGACGCCAGCGGCATGGATCACGCCGTCGATCTTGCCGAGCCGGGCTTCGGCCTCGGCCACGGCGGCGCGCATGTCCTCGATATTCGAGACATCAGCAGCCAGCGGCAGAACCTCGCCCCCGGCCCGTTCGAGTCGTTCCACCGCGCGGATGCGCGCGGCTGTGCGGTCCGTGGGGGCCGCGTTTTGCAGAAGGCTCTGCCAGCGGTCGCGCGGCGGCAGCCCGGTGCGCGACAGAAGTACGATCTTCGCCCTGTACTGGCGGATCAGGGTTTCGGCGATCGTGGTCCCGATACCGCCATAGCCGCCGGTCAGCAGCACGGTTGACCCGTCTCGGATCTCGACGCTTTCGGCCTCGGGCAGCCCGGTGCGTTTCCAGCCCTGTTCGAACCGCTTGCCCGCGCGGATCGCGGCAATGCGGTTTGCGGGGTCCGACAGCATTTCCTCCAGCACCGGCGCGGGATCGGCCCGGTCCACGTCCAGAACCGCGACGCTCAGCCCCGGAAATTCGCGAGGGATCACCCTTGCAGGCCCCATGATGGTGGATTTCGACGGGTAAGGCAGCGGCTCGGCCCGCACTTGCGCGGCCCCGTTCGTAACAACGTCGATATGAAGCGGCCCCTGCCCCTCGTCGGCCCAGGCCTGCGCGAAATAGAAGAGCGACCAGAAGCCCTGTTCCTGCATGCGGTGGAATAAGCTCGATCCGGGGCGGTGATGTTCGCCCTCGGTCAGAAGCCACAGATGCGCCACGCGGGTGGGCAGACGCCCCTCCTCGGCCAGCGCGCGCAGCAACTGGTCATAGCCCTCGCGCCCCCGTTCGGAAGGCAGGGCAAAGCCCGAGGAGGTGCGCGCGAAAGCGTCGCCCGGCGTGACAAGCGTGACGGCATGGCCCGCGGCACCAAGGCGCTCGGCGAGCGTAGACGCAACCCCGGCCTCATCCGCGAAAATCAGCCAGCTTTCGGGCGCGGCGTCAGACAGATCGCCCGAAACATCCACCTCGCAAGGCGCGTAGGTCGGCCGCCAGACCGGTTTCCAGCCCCATTTCGCGGGGTCTTCCCCTCTCATCAACCAATCGCTTGCGGGTTCCACCTGCGGCTCGGCGCGTTCGATGAAATAGGGGCTTTTCTGGAAGGCATAGGTGGGCAGCACCACGCGGTTCCGGCGCGCCTCACCCCAATACTGGCCCCAGTCGAACTGGCCGCCCACGGCCCAGATACGGCCGAGCGTGGCCAGGAAATAGGCATCGTCGGCGGTTGGGTCATCGGGGTGGCGCAGGCTGTTGATCACCTGGTTGGCGTCGATATCGGGGTGCTGACCGGCAAGCGAGGTCAGCGCCTTGCCGGGGCCGACTTCCAGGTAGACGCGCTGCGGGTTTTCCGCGAGCGTGGCCAGACCATCGGCAAAGCGCACCGCGCCGCGCAGGTGGCCAACCCAGTATTCGGGGTCCGTCGCCTCGGCATCGGTGAGGATGCGACCCGAGCGGTTGGAAATCACGGGAAGTGTTGGCGCGTGCAGTTCGATCGAGCGCAGGTAGTCGCCGAAACGTTCCAGAATCGGGTCGAGCAGCCGCGAATGCGCCGCGATGTTGATCGCGATGCGCTGGCAGTGGATGTCCTGGGACGAAAGCCGCTCCGCCAGCCGGTTCAGCGCCGCGTCGGGGCCGGAGGCCACGCACATCTGGGGCCCGTTCACCACAGCAAGATCCAGATCGTCGCCAAGGTAAGGTTGCAGGGCGTCGGGGCCAAGGGCCACCGACAGCATCCCGCCGGGCTGCACCGAATCCATCAACTGCCCGCGCAGGTGCACAAGGCCGATGCAATCTTCAAAAGACATCACGCCAGCAAGGCAGGCGGCGGTGTTTTCGCCCATGGAATGCCCGATCAGCGCCTTGGGCGCGACGCCCCAGCTGATCCAGAGCTGCGCCAGCGCATATTCCACGATCATGATCAGCGGCAGTTGAACGGAGGGCGTTTTCAGCCGTTCATTCGCGGCGTCCTCCTGGCCCGGTTCGGGCAGCCACAGCGCGCGGATGTCGAAATCGAGCTTGGGGGCAAGGATGTCGAGCCCGCGATCCATCCAGTCGGCGAAGACCGGCTCGGTCTCGTAAAGGTCGCGCGCCATGCCCGCGTATTGCGCACCGCCCCCGGGGAACATGAAGGTGATTTCCGGGTTCTCGCTCACCACGGTATGCGTGAAGACGCGGCGCGGATCGTTTTCGCGCAGGGCGGCGGCGGCCTCCTGCGGGGTTTCGGCCACCACGACACGGCGGCGGTCGAAGGCGCGGCGGCCCTCCTTGAGGGTCCAGGCCACATCGGCGAGGTCTTCAGCGGGATTGGCCTCCAGATGCGCGGCCAGCCGCTCGGCATTGCCCTCCAGCGCGGATTTCCCGCGTGCGGACAGGCAGAGCAACTGGAAGGGAAAATCGGAGGCCTCAGAAGCCACGCGCGCAGGTGCCTCCTCCAGCACCACATGGGCGTTGGTGCCGCCAACGCCGAGCGAGTTCACCCCGGCGCGCGCCGGATGATCGGAGCGGGGCCAGTCAGTGAGCCGGTCGTTCACCACGAAGGGCGAGCCGTCAAATCCAATGGCAGGGTTCGCTTTTTCATAGCCGAGCGAGGGCGGAATCTTCCGATGATGCAGCGCCAGCGACGCCTTGATCAGGCTGGCCACGCCCGCGGCCGTATCGAGATGCCCGATATTGGTCTTCACGGAGCCGATCCGGCAGGTCCCCACGGCAGTCGTGGTGCGCCGGAAGGCATCGGTCAGCGCTGCAACCTCGATGGGATCGCCCAGGTAGGTGCCGGTGCCGTGACATTCCACGTAGTCGATGCTGTCGGCCCGGACGCCCGCCAGGGCCTGCGCCTCGGCAATCGCCTCGGCCTGCCCGCCGACGGAAGGCGCCAGGTAGCCTGCCTTGTCGGCGCCATCATTGTTCACCGCCGAGCCCTTGATTATGGCCCAAATGTGATCCCCGTCCGCAATCGCGTCCGCCGCACGCCGCAGCACGACGCAGCCCGCACCGGAGCCGAAGACCGTTCCCTGCGCGCGGTGGTCAAACGCATGGCAGTGACCATCGGGCGACAGGATTTCGCCCTCCTTGAAGAGATAGCCGCGCGCGTGAGGCAGCTCGATCGTCACGCCGCCCGCAAGCGCCATGTCGCATTCGCCCATCAGAAGCGCCTGACAGGCGTAATGGGTGGCGACAAGCGAGGTGGAACAGGCCGTCTGAAGGTTGATCGCAGGCCCGCGCAAATCGAAGATATGGCTCAGGCGGGTGGCCATGAAATCCTTGTCATTGCCGGTATGGCGCAGCAGGAACATCCCCGTCTGATCCACCAGATCGCGGTTGGAACAGACGTTGAAATAGAAGTAGCTGCCCATGCCGCAGCCCGCGTAAACCCCTATATTTCCTTCGAAATTGTCGGGGACATGCCCGGCCTGCTCCATCGCTTCCCAGGCCACTTCCAGGAACTGGCGATGCTGCGGGTCCATGATCGCGGCTTCTTTGGGCGAGAGCCCGAAGAAGTCGGCGTCAAACCGTTCGAACCCGTCCAGAACGGCGGCGGCAGGCACGTAGTCGGGCCGGTCGATCAGATGCGGCGCTTCACCTGCGGCCAGCAGCTCTTCGCGGCTCAACCGCCGGATCGACTCGATCCCGTCGCGCAGATTTCGCCAATAGGCATGCACGTCCTCCGCCCCCGGAAGATGCGCGGCCATGCCGACGATGGCGATATCGTTCTCTCCGACCACCGGGTCGGTCTCTGCTCGGGTCATGTCAGCTTTTGTCCAGCTTTTCGTGCATGTTTCTTGCCTTGCAGACTGGCGGGCCAATCTGGTCATTTTAGGGCGAAGGAGCGGATCGCGTGTGGAAATTATGGATAGTCACCAAGGGGAAAGGGAAATCATCTTTCGATACCTCTCCCGATGCGGCGCGCTGTGCCTTCCCTTCGCCCCCGAATCCACTATGGTGAGGCCGACAAGACAGGGATGGCGGGATGAGCTCTGACACTTCGGACACGATTGCCTATGGGCGGCTGATGCACCGGGCCATGCGCGGCCTGATCCAGACGGTGCTGGAAGACGTGGCCGAGGGCGGCCTGCCGGGGGATCATCATTTCTTCATCACTTTCGACACCGGGCATCCCGACGTCGATATCGCCAGCTGGCTGCGCGACCGCTACCCCGAAGAAATGACCATTGTCATCCAGAACTGGTTCGACGACCTGCGCGTGGATGATGACGGGTTCTGGATCACGCTGAATTTCGGCGACAATCCCGAACCGCTGCGCATTCCCTTCGATGCGATCCTGACCTTTGTCGATCCGTCGGTGGAATTCGGCCTGCGCTTCGAAACCCAGGTCAGCGAAGACCCCGACGACGAGCCGCCGGCGCCCGAGGACGATGAGGACGAGACCGGCGAGGCGCATCACGACGCAGAGGTCGTAAGCCTCGACACGTTCCGCAAGAACCACTGAGTTTCCCGCAATGACATCTCGATGACAGGCGCATTTGCGCCTTGCGAGAGTCGTCGTTGCATGGCTTTTAACGGACATGGCATTTTTGAAGGTGTTTCATGTCCAGCACTGGCGATATCGGCCTGTTTCTCGGTCAACTTCTGAAAAAACCCCACCAGGTGGTTGCCCTCGCGCCCTCGTCGCGCGCCCTGTCGGCGGAAATGGCGGCAACGCTCGATCCCGAGGGCGGCCCGGTGATCGAGCTTGGGGCCGGAACCGGTCGGATCACGCAGGCGATTATCGACCGGGGGATTGCCGCCGAGCGTATCCACTCGATCGAGATGAACCCGGTCTTCTGCGAGCGTCTGCGGGCCGATTTCCCGGGGCTCAACGTCTACCAGATGTCGGCAGGCGACGTGGGCGAGCTTCCGGTGGACGGCGCACAGGCCGTCGTGTCGGGTCTGCCGCTTCTGTCGATGCCCTTTGATCTGCAAAATGCGATCCTGACCGGGACGTTCCGCCAGGTGGGCCGCAGCGGCACCTATATCCAGTTCACCTACGGCCCCAAGCCACCGGTCAAGGCCGAGATCCGCGCGGCCATGGGTTTGACCTGGACCACCAGCCGCAAGATCTGGGGCAACCTGCCCCCTGCCCGCGTCTACCGGTTCGCCTGCCCCGGCGCATGAGCGCGCGGCGCGGCGACGCGCCGCCCCCCGGGCCCGCCTGTTTGCGCCAACAAACCGATGCAGGCAATTGCCCCCGTGTCGCGGGGCGCTTATAGCCTGTCGCAACCAGTTTCGCAGGAGGCCATTAGGATGACCGCAACCCGCACCGAGACCGACAGCTTCGGACCGCTTGAGGTTCCCGCCGACAAGTATTGGGGCGCACAGACGCAGCGCTCGATCATGAACTTCCCGATTGGCTGGGAAAAGCAGCCCGTCGCCATCGTGCGCGCACTCGGCGTCATCAAGAAGGCCTGCGCGATGCAGAACAAGGCCACCGGCAAGCTCGACGCCAAGCTCGCCGATGCGATCATCCAGGCTGCGGGCGAAGTGATTGAAGGCAAGTTCGACGACAACTTCCCGTTGGTGGTGTGGCAGACCGGGTCAGGCACCCAGTCGAACATGAACTCCAACGAGGTCATCGCCAACCGCGCCATCGAGATCCTGGGCGGCGTGATCGGCTCGAAGGACCCCGTCCACCCGAACGATCACTGCAACATGGGCCAGTCCTCGAACGACACTGTCCCCACGGCGATGCATATCGCCACCGCGATGAGCGTGCGCGACGTGCTGCTGCCGGGGCTGAAGAAACTGCTGGCGGGGCTCGAGCAGAAGTCCGAGGAATTCAAGGACATCATCAAGATCGGCCGCACCCATACACAGGATGCGACCCCGCTGACCCTGGGCCAGGAATTTTCCGGCTACGCGCACCAGGTCCGGCAAGGCATCGCCCGTGTCGAAGCCTGCCTGCCCGGCATCTACGAACTGGCACAGGGCGGCACCGCCGTGGGCACCGGGCTCAACACGCAAGTGGGCTGGGACAGCGCCGTGGCCGCCAACATGGCCGAGATCACCGGCCTGCCCTTCGTCACGGCCCCCAACAAGTTCGAGGCGCTCGCTGCCCATGACGCGATGGTCTTCATGTCCGGTGCGCTCGCGACCGTGGCAGGCAGCTGCTACAAGATCGCCAACGACATCCGCCTGCTTGGCTCCGGCCCCCG
>NZ_CAXREX010000074.1:0-6576 GCF_964229645.1 Nioella sp.
ACGAAACGTTCCGAAATGGTCAGGTTCAGCGGGTAGGTGAAGCGCTTGCCCGCTAGCCGTATGTCGCCCAGGAAATCGCCGAAGCGAGGCCGCAGGATGTCCAGGTAGGCACCGTCATCAAGCGCATTGATTTCGGCGGCACGGGCGTGGGTCTCGCTCCAGACGATGGAACAGCGATTGCCCGGAAGCGGCAGGATCGCCAGCGGCCCGGCTGGCATGAAGAACTGATGCGCGATGCCGTGATGGGGCAGATCATGGGCCAGCGAACAGACAAGCGCTGTCTGCCCGTAATCCCATCCAAGGCGCTTGATGCCAGCGCGCGCGCCGGTGCCGCTCTGCCGTCCGTCGGCACCAACGAGGAGCTGGCCAGTCAGGACGCGCCCATCCTCCAGCGTGACCGAAGCCGGGCCAGAAATATCCTGCGCCACGACCTTGGCCCTGGGAAGGTGGGTGACGTTCGGATCACTCTCCATCCGGGCCAGCAGTGCCTGCCGCAGGAAGCGGTCCTCCAGCATGTAGCCCATCGGGCCTTCTTCCAATTCGTCGCGTTCGAAATGCAGGAAGAACGGGGAAGGGCCTTCGCCGGCGCGCCCGTCGCTGGCTTTGATCTCGTGCATGGGCTGCGCGTTGGCTTTCACCGCATCCCATATGCCGATTGCCTGCAAGAGCCGGGCAGAGGCAAGGGCCAGCGCGTAGGAGCGACCGTCGAACGTGTCGGCGTCGCGGGTTTCCGCGGGCAGCGCGTCGATCACGGTGCTGGTCAGACCCGCCTGCGACAGGGCGAGGGCAAGACAGGGGCCGTTCAGGCCACCGCCAACGATGAGGATATCACAGTCCAGTGCCATGCCTCGCAATATGTCGTCTCGCGCGGGATTGTCCATGTGGCACACGCCCGCTAGCGTGGCCCGCGACATCATGGCGGAGGACATGCGATGCGGGACGATTGGCAGAACCTGGGCGTGGCGGATCTGGGCCGGGCGATCGGCGCCGGAGAGATCGACCCTGTGGACCTGACCGAGGCTTACCTCGACGCCATTGCCGGGCATGGTTACGCGGATCGCATCTATTCGGTGGTTACGGCGTCCCGCGCCCGCGCCGAGGCGGCAGCCGCGTCGGACCGCGCACGCCTTGGTGTGCGACGTGGCCTGTTGGACGGTGTGCCGCTGTCGTGGAAAGACCTGTTCGATAGCGCCGGCGACGAGACGAAGGCGGGCTCTGACCTTCTGGCGGGCCGGGTGCCCGACGCGGATTGCGAGGTGCTGGCCAAGGCCACGCGCGCGGGCATGGTCTGCCTTGGCAAGACGCATATGAGTGAGCTCGCCTTCTCCGGTCTCGGCATCAACCCGATCACCCAAACCCCGCCCAATATCCACGATCCCGAGCTTGTGCCGGGCGGATCCTCGTCGGGGGCAGCGGCCTCGACCGCCTACGGGCTGGCGCCAGCCGGGATCGGCTCGGACACGGGCGGTTCGGTCCGCATTCCGTCGGCCTTCAATGATCTCGTCGGGCTCAAGACGACCTCGGGTCGGCTGTCACTTGCTGGTGTGGTGCCGCTTTGCGAGCGCTTCGATACCGTGGGGCCGCTGGCCAAGACGGTTGAGGATTGTGCCCATCTGCTGGCTGTCATGGAAGGCGGCAAGCCTGCCGATCTGGACGGGGCAAGCCTGAAGGGCCGTCGGTTCCTCGTGCTTGACACCTACACCGGTGACGTGCGCGAGGCTCCTGCCAAGGGCTTTGCCCATGCACTCGACCGGATGGCGAAGGCGGGGGCCGAGATCAGCCATGGCACCGTCGACGGGATCGAAACCGCCATGGACCTGGCCCCGATCCTCTTTACCTCCGAAGCCTATGGCACCTGGAAACATGCGATCGAGGCCGCGCCCGAAAAGATGTTCCCGCGCATCCTGGAACGGTTCCGGTCCGGGGCCGGGTTCGCCGCAGCCGATTACGTTGCTGCCTGGCAGTTCCTGGAACATTTGCGTGGCGAATGGGCGGCGCAGGTCGCGGGCTATGACGCGGTTCTGTTGCCAACGGCACCGAACCTGCCGCCGCATGCAGGCCGCCTGATGGAAGACGACGACTATTACGTCACCGAGAACCTGCTGACCTTGCGCAACACCCGTGTGGGCAACCTGATGGGCCTGTCGGCCCTGACCCTTCCGACCGGCGTGCCGGGCACGGGGATCATGCTGCTTGGGCGTCCGTTCGGAGAAGAGGCACTGCTGAGGATTGGCAAGGCGACTGAAGCGGCGCTGACCTGAAGGCCACAGCTGCGCCCCTGTCTGGACATGGGCGCGCGCGTTTTTCTGGACCAAAGCCCTTCAAGCCGTTAACCTGCCGACAAACAGGGCGAAAAACGACCCTGAGCAGAGGCAGTAATGGCATTTCCTGAGCGGTTTTCGAACCTGCCAGCATACGCGTTCCCGCGTCTTCGGGCGCTTCTCGACCCCCATGCGCCGGGGGCCGATCCGATCGACATGACGATCGGGGAACCGAAACACGCCTTCCCGGATTGGGTTTCCACGGTCATTGCCGACAATGCCGCAGGTTTTGGCAGGTATCCCGCCAATGACGGCACGCCAGAGCTTCAGGCCGCGATCGCGGGCTGGATCCAGCGCCGCTATGGCGTGAGCATCGACGCCGCAACGCAGATCCTGCCGCTAAACGGCACGCGAGAGGGTCTCTTCAACGCCTGCATCGCGCTCTGCCCCGAAACCAAACGCGGCAAACAGCCCGTGGTTCTGACGCCCAACCCGTTCTACCAGGTCTACGCCGTTGCAGCGCTGGCCGTGGGGGCAGAGCCCGTTTATGTGCCGGCGACCGATGCCACCGGGAACCTGCCCGACTATGCCAGCTTGCCGTCGGACATTCTGGACCGGACTGCCGTTGCCTATATCTGCTCGCCCGCCAATCCACAGGGCGCGGTGGCGGATGAAAGCTACTGGCGTGACCTGATTTCACTCGCCGAACAGCACGATTTCCAGATCTTCTCGGATGAATGCTATTCCGAGATCTACCGTGAGGCTCCGCCCGTGGGGGCGTTGCAGGTTGCCGAACGGATGGGCGCAGACCCGGAACGGGTGGTTCTGTTCAACTCGTTGTCCAAGCGGTCGAACCTTGCCGGGCTTCGGTCTGGTTTCGCGGCAGGTGGTCCGGACAGCGTGAAGCGGCTTAAGCAATTGCGCGCCTATGCAGGTGCCCCCCTGCCGGGTCCGCTGCAGGCGGTTGCGGCGCGGGCGTGGTCCGATGAAGACCACGTGACCCGGAACCGCGCACTCTACGCCGAGAAATACGAGATTGCAGATGACATCTTTTCCGGCCTTCAGGGCTACATGCCGCCAGAGGCCGGGTTTTTCCTGTGGTTGCCCGTCGATGATGGCGAGGCGGCGACGTTGAAATTGTGGCGCGAGTCAGGGGTTCGGGTTCTGCCCGGCGCTTACCTGGCACGCGAGGTGAACGGCCATACGCCGGGCGCGGACCGGATCCGCGTGGCGATGGTGGCGGAAAAAGACGACATGCGGCGCGGGCTGACCAGGCTCCGCGACTGCCTGTATCAAGGGTGAGGTGACGCAAGATGGCCTATCAAACGCGGCAGAGAGATCCCCTTCTGGACAGCCGGATGCAGGCGGTGCTGGAAAAGCGCGGACGCGAAGCGGCAGGGATTGCCCTTATCCTGGCCGGGATCGCGCTGGTTCTTCTGCTGGTGTCCTACTCTCCGGATGATCCGAGCTGGTGGGCCGCGACCGATGCCGTTCCGCAGAACCTGCTTGGCCGCTTCGGGGCGTCGCTTGCCGCAGTCCTGATGCTGATCGTCGGGTGGGGTGCCTATGGTTTGGCGGCTGGTGCGCTGGTCTGGGGTGTGCGCCTGTCGGCCCATCTGGGCGGAGAACGCGCGCTGTCGCGGATCATCTTCCTGCCGATTGCCGTGGCCCTTGCCGCTATCTATGCCGCCACCCATGAACCGCCCGCCGCATGGGACCAGAGCTATGGCCTTGGCGGCGTGTTCGGCGACACGGTCCTTGGTGCGCTTCTCAACATCCTCCCGCTTGCCGTTGGAACCGGTCTCAAGGTCATGGCCGCGCTGTCCTTCCTGATGATGATCGGGCTTGGGCTTTTCGTGCTGGGTGTCAGCTGGCGCGAATTGACGATTGTGTTGCGCTTCATGCTGGTTGGTCTGGTCAATTCGCTGGCCTGGATCGGGGCGATGTTCGGCCAGGCCGGACGCGAAGCGGGGCAGGCTGCCCTTGATCTGCGAGAGCGTCACCGCGAACGCCGGGTTGTGCGGGCCTCTGCCTATGACGATGAGGCGGTCGTTTATGACGAACCCGCAGCGGAAACCACCGCCGAACCTGCACGAGCCCGCCTTGGCCTGCTCAATCGGGTGACTCCCATTCTGCGCCGCGAGCGGGCGATGGACCCCGAGCCTGAACTGATCGAGCCCACCCCAGTTGCGCCCGCGGATCTGGATGCGCCCGACGACAACCGCATCCGCACCCGCATCGCTGATGCGATTCAAAACCGTGTCCGCAGGGCCAACCCCGCCATGGCGGAACCCGTCGAAGAGATCGCCCCGCAGGAACCGATGACCCCGGTTCAGGCTGCCGTTGCCGCGCGACGGGCAGAGCATATGTCGGCACGTGTCGAGCCGCCGCTGAGCGCCCGGGTGGAACCGCCGCTTACCGCGGCCCATGCCCGCCCCACGGACGTGGTCGAAGAACCTGCACCCGAGGTGCAGCTGCATCCCTACGCCGAGCCCGAAGTGCCCGGCGAAGAGATCGAAACCATCCCGCTTCCGCATTCGGAACGCACCATGGCGCATGGCGGGCCGATTCCGTCGGTGACTGCCGAACCCAAGCGCGTCGTCCAGCACCAGCCGCGCCGCCCGTTGCAGCCGTCGCGCGCCGCGCGCGCAGAGGCACAGCCCGCCCTGCCGCTGGAAGACCGGGCGCAGGCATATGAATTCCCGCCACTCAACCTTCTGACCAGCCCCACCAGCATTCAGCGTCATCACCTCAGCGACGAAGCGCTGGAAGAAAACGCGCGCATGCTGGAAAACGTGCTGGATGACTACGGCGTAAAGGGCGAGATCGTCTCGGTGCGCCCCGGCCCGGTCGTGACCATGTACGAGCTTGAACCGGCCCCGGGGCTCAAGGCCAGCCGGGTGATCGGCCTTGCCGATGACATCGCGCGCAGCATGTCGGCGCTGTCTGCCCGCGTCTCGACAGTGCCCGGGCGCAGCGTGATCGGTATCGAACTGCCCAACCAGCATCGTGAAAAGGTGGTTCTGCGCGAGATTCTCGCCAGCCGCGATTTCGGCGACGGCACCCAGAAACTGCCGCTGGCCCTTGGCAAGGATATCGGCGGTGACCCGGTTGTCGCGAATCTCGCCAAGATGCCCCACCTTCTGATCGCGGGGACCACGGGCTCGGGCAAATCGGTGGCGATCAACACCATGATCCTCAGCCTGCTCTACAAGCTGACGCCCGAGGAATGCCGCCTGATCATGATCGACCCGAAGATGCTGGAACTCAGCGTCTACGATGGCATCCCCCATCTTCTCAGCCCGGTTGTGACCGACCCCAAGAAGGCCGTTGTCGCGCTCAAATGGGTCGTGGGCGAAATGGAAGAGCGCTACCGCAAGATGTCCAAGATGGGCGTGCGCAATATCGACGGCTATAACGGTCGCGTCGCCGATGCGCAGGCCAAGGGCGAAATGTTCAGCCGCACGGTGCAGACCGGGTTTGATGATGAAACCGGCGATCCGGTTTTCGAGACCGAGGAATTCGCCCCCGAGAAGATGCCCTATATCGTCGTCATCGTCGACGAGATGGCCGACCTGATGATGGTCGCGGGCAAGGAAATCGAAGCCTGCATCCAGCGCCTGGCGCAGATGGCGCGTGCCTCCGGCATTCACATCATCATGGCCACACAGCGCCCGTCGGTCGACGTCATCACCGGCACGATCAAGGCGAACTTCCCGACGCGGATTTCCTTCCACGTCACGTCGAAGGTCGACAGCCGCACCATCCTGGGTGAACAGGGGGCCGAACAGCTTCTGGGTATGGGTGACATGCTCTACATGGCCGGTGGCGCCAAGATCACCCGTGTCCACGGACCCTTCGTCAGCGACGAGGAAGTCGAGGAAATCGTGAGCCATCTCAAGAGCTTCGGTCCGCCCGACTACGCGGCCAGTGTTCTGGATGGCCCCGACGAGGAACGGGAAAGCGACATTGACGCGGTGCTTGGGCTTGGTGGCAACACGACCGGCGAAGATGCTCTGTATGATCAGGCCGTTGCCATCGTCATCAAGGACCGCAAATGCTCAACCTCCTACATTCAGCGCAAGCTGGCCATCGGCTACAACAAGGCCGCGCGACTGGTTGAACAGATGGAGGATGAAGGCGTCGTCAGTTCGGCCAACCACGTGGGCAAGCGCGAGGTGCTGGTGCCTGAGCAGTAATCCGCCCTATCGCGCGGACGTGAGGTGCAAAGCGCTGCTGGCGTGATTAGATGGGACACATGAAGAACCTGATCCTTGCGGCGGCCCTTTCGGCCGCCTCCACCCTGCCAGCCCTT
>NZ_CAXREX010000075.1:0-9723 GCF_964229645.1 Nioella sp.
CTCGTCAACAACCGTGCCAACGATCGGCCCTAGCGGAAAGCCGAAATCATTGCGCCCGACCGAGGGCGCATAAAGGCGCGACACGCGCCCATCGAGATAGAGCGCGTTCGGCGTCTGCAACCGATCGCGGAACAGCCGGCCAAAGTGGTCGAAATTCACCGGCTGGTTGGAGATCGCGAAGAGGGCGCGCGTGCCGCTGGCATCCACTCCTACCCCGTTGCGTATATTGAGCGAGCTGCTGTCCGGCAGGAACCTTGGATGCAGCGCGCCGTCGATCACCAGCATCGGCCCCGATTGCGTGGCATGGCGGCAATCCGGCGGGTTCGCCGCGTAGGCGCGGCTTTCGATCACCGCCGCCCGCCCTTCAAGAATGCAGAAGACCCCATTTGGCAGCAGTCCGAAATTGCCGGGCCCGTCCGAGGTGACGACCCGCATTTCCTGCACGCCATCCTCGATATAGAGCCCCACGGGGCGCAGGTCCGGGTGAAACATCCCCGCATTCACCGCGAAACCCAGTGTGCGCCCCGGCGGCAGGCTCTGCTCGACCCGGGTGAAGGACCCCATGACGCTGCCCGCCTCGTCGCGCAGGAACAGCCGCAACTCCTCCTGCGCAAGGTCCACCTCGCAGATCGTGAAACTGGCCCCATCGAAGCGTTCCACGCGGCACTCGGTGGCCCGGGCAGCCCCGGCCGCTGCCACCAGGAGCACCGCGAGAAGCGCTTTAATCATCGCCCCCGCCGTCGAGGTCCTGGCGCACCTTGTCCTGTTGGAACAGGGCCCGCGTCTCGTCCATCTTGTCGAAGGTTTCGTCGATGACGAAGCGCAGGTCGGGCGCGTATTTCAGGTTCATCTGCTTGGTGATCTGGCGGCGCAGCTCTCCCTTGTTGCGCGCCAGCGCCTTGATCGCTTCCTCGCGCCGCCCGCCGCCCAACGGCAGCACGTAAACGGTGGCGATCTTCAGGTCGGGCGAGATTCGCACCTCGCTGACCGTGATCGACATGCCGTTCAGGTCCGGATCGTGCACGTCACCCTGCATCAGCACGTCCGACAGGGTGCGCCGGATCAGTTCGCCCACGCGCAATTGCCGCTGCGAGGGGCCGGGGCCATCGTGAAACTTGTTCTTTGCCATGGGTCCTATCCTTTGCATCCCACTTATGGGATCACCCCGCCCCCCGCAAGCAACCGCTTTCGCAGGCGGCAAGGGTGCGCTAGGGAAGGGGCGGATTTCAGCCGGAGGGTTTGGCCATGCAGGGCAGTGTTGCAATCGCGGTGATGGGGGCGTCGGGCCGAATGGGCCAGATGCTGATCAAGCTTGTGAACGACAGCGACGCCGCGCATCTCGTGGCGGTGACAGAACGCGCGGGCCACCCCTGGGCCGGGCGCGACCTGGGTGAATGCATGGGTGGCGCGGCAACGGGCGTCATGGTGCATACCGACCCGATCGACGCCATCGTGAACGCCCAGGCGGTGATCGACTTCACCTCGCCCGAGGCGACCGTCGCCCATTCCCGCATCACCGCCCAGGCCCGTTGCGTCCACGTGATCGGCACCACGGGGATGGATGACAGCCACCTCGAACAACTCACCCACGCCGCACGCCACGCCACGATCATCCGCGCAGGCAACATGAGCCTTGGCGTGAACCTGCTCGTGCAGATCACCCGGCAGGTCGCGGCCGCCCTCGACGCCGATTTCGATATCGAGGTGATCGAAGCCCACCACCACCACAAGGTCGACGCGCCCTCCGGCACCGCCCTGATGCTGGGCCAGGCAGCCGCCGATGGCCGGGGCATCGACCTCGAGGTCGCCAGGGACTCGGGCCGCGACGGCATCACCGGCGCGCGCCAGCGCGGCCATATCGGCTTCTCCGCCATCCGCGGCGGCGACATCGTGGGCGAACATGACGTGCTCTTCGCAGGTCAGGGCGAACGCATCGTGCTACGCCACGTCGCCACCGACCGCGCCATCTTCGGGCGCGGCGCGCTCAAGGCAGCCCTCTGGGGGCAGGGCAAGGGCCCGGGTGCGTTCGACATGCTCGACGTGCTCGGCATGCGCTGAAGCACCCGACGCCCCCTTCTTCTTTGCCAAAATACCCCCGCCGGATGCCTCCGCGACCGCAACAGGCCCCGCGCTTCCCGTGGCAAGACCCCCTGACCAGACTCCCATGGTAATACGCCCCGACGACGGCCCCACAGGGGCCCGAGGAGGGGCGTTCCCCGGTCGACGCCGGCAGGCGGCGACCCTACGCTTAGCCGGGGATCGTCATCGGCGTAATGACCTGGACGTCCGACATGGCGGGCACCGCGCCCACAGCGATCAGCCCGTGGAAGCGGGCCAGCGTCAGGAAGACGTTGCGCATGTCCTGCCGAAGGTCATGGTTCAGCACCAGGCTCACCCGCCCTTCGGCCAGCAGTCGCCGGTTCTCCGCATCAAGGTCATGGGCAATGAATACCCGTGGACGGACTCCGCGCTCCTCCACCACGCGCAGGATCGTCTCGTTCCCACCGCCCATGGAATAAATGCCAGCCAGGTCCGTGACCCCATCCAGCACCGCGTCCACGCGCTCGGCCGTGCCGCGTCCCACCCCGCCGCCACCGCTCGCGTCCAGCACCTCCAGGCCCGGCGCATCACGCCCAATCACCTCTGCGAAGCCCAGCGCGCGCTCGTCCTCGCCGAAGAAACTCTCCTGGCTGCGCGTGGTCAGAACCCTGCCCGCCTGCCCCGGCAGCATCCGCGCCATGAGGTAGCCCGCCGCCCGTCCCGCGCCGCGATTGTCGAGCCCCAGGTAAGCCAGACGCGCCGTGCCGGGCAGGTCGGTCACCAGCGTCACCACCGGTATGCCCGCCGCCACCAGCCGGTCGACGGCCGCCCGCACCCCCGGCAGGTCGCGCGCCTTCAGGCAGACCCCGTGGCTTCCCCGCCGCGCGATCCGGTCGAGCGTAGCCAGCAGTTCCGCCTCTTCCATAACCTCCTGGAACAGGAAGCGGGGCCGGATCACGGCCACCCCGATCCCGGGCAAGACCGCCTCGCTCGCGCGCTTCACCTCGGCGCTGAACCGGCGCGGCGCCTCGACGACGACGTCGATGAAAAGGCGCCGACCCCGCGCCGCCAGCTGCGCCTCCTGCCCTTCCAGTTCGGCAATGGCCGCCAGCACGCGCGCCCGCGTCTGCGGGCTGACATTGGCGCGCGCATGCAGAACCCGGTCCACCGTTGCGGGCCCCACGCCCGCCTGCCGGGCGATCTCCTTGACGGGAAAGCGATGTGTCATTGATGGATTATTGATGTGAATTGGCGCCCCGCGCAAGCCTGCCCGGCCCTAACCTGACCTCGAAACGCTCAAGGGAGGACGCGCATCATGACCAAGGAATTCCGTGGCGATCCCGCCTGGTTCCGCCCCGAAGATTGCAGGCTCGCAGATCTCGAAACCCTGATCGGACGCAGCCTGGATCCCGCAACCGTGCCCCATGCCGCCGATGTGGTCAGGAACATCCCGATCTACGACATGTCCGGGCTGCGCACGGCCCTCAACGACGCCGCGAAGCGCCAGGCGCTCATGGCCGAATGGGCCCATGTGCTGCGCCGCTCCGCCGGGGTCATCGTGCTCAAGCGGGCCTATGCCGACACCAGCCCGCTGGACGAGGCGACCGATGTCTATGCCCGCATCATCGCGGCAGAGAAGGAAACCGTGCAGGCTGCCGATCATTTCGCCGCCGCAGGCAAGAACGACCGGGTCTGGAACTCGCTGCAAAAGCTTTGCGAGGCCGCGCCCGGGGTCTTCCTGCGCTATTTCGCCAATCCGGTTCTGGATGCGGCCTGCGAGGCCTGGCTCGGCCCCAACTACCAGATGACCGCCCAGGTCAACCTGGTGCATCCCGGCGGCGGCGCGCAGCAGGCGCATCGCGATTACCATCTGGGCTTCCAGACCGCCGAGATCAGCGCCACCTACCCCGCCCATGTGCACGACCTCTCGCCGGTCATGACGCTTCAGGGGGCCGTGGCCCATTGCGACATGCCGGTTGAAAGCGGGCCTACCAAGCTCCTGCCCTTCTCGCAGCTCTACCGTGCGGGCTATGCCGCCTGGCGTCTGCCGGAGTTTCGCGCGCTTTTCGAAGACCGCTACGTGCAGCTGCCGCTGGACAAGGGCGATGCGGTCTTTTTCAACCCCGCGCTCTTCCACGCGGCAGGTGCGAACCACAGCACCGATATCGAGCGCTTCGTGAACCTGCTTCAGGTCTCCTCGGCCTTCGGGCGCGCGATGGAAACGGTGAACCGGCGCACCATGTGCGCCACGCTCTACCCCCATGTGCAGGCAGCGCGCGCAGAAGGCAGCCTTCCCGACGACGCGCTGAAGGCGCTCGTCGCCGCAACGGCGGAAGGCTATTCCTTCCCAACCAATCTCGACCGCGACCCGCCCGTGGGCGGGCTGGCCCCCGAAACCCAGGCGGCGCTCTTTCACCGGGCCCTGTCGGAAAACCTGGCGCCAGGGTCATTCGTGGCAGAACTTGACGCACTTGCCGCCCGGCAATCGGCCTGAGGGTCCTCCCACCCTCCGGGTCCGGGTCCGGGGGGCCGCCTTGCGCAACAGGCTGCGGCCCTTCGGGCCACCTCGGCCCACCCCATATCCATGGCAATACGCCCCGACGAAGGCTCCAAAGGGGCCTGAGGAGGGGCGTTCCCGGTTCGCCGCGCCCTGCGCGGCGAACCCCGTTCAGAAATCGACCGCGATCCCCTTCTTTTCCCAGTCGCCGTAGCGCACCGGTTCCGGCCCGTCACGCCCACCCAGTTCAACGGGCAGGTCCAGCTCTTTCGCCGCCTTGCGCCGGGCCTCTGCTTCGGCCAGCGCGCGCTTGGCCGCGTCGGGCAGGTCGTTCTCGTGCTGATCATCGCTCATGGGTCAGGCTCCTTGTGCGGGTCCGGGCTTTGATATACCCCGCCGTGGTCCCGGAACAAGAGGAACGCCCATGGCCTCCGACGGCAAAGACATCGGCCTCGCCGCCCGCCGCGCCGCGCTCGACCTGCTGCGCGCGGTCCTGATGGACCGGCGGATGCTGGCGCATCTGCCCGCCCCGCAGGGGCTCGCGCCCGAGGATGCGGCCCGCGCGCAGCGCCTCGTGCTGACGGTCCTGCGCCACCTTGGCCGCCTCGATGCCCTGCTGCGCCCGCACCTGGCACGCCGACCGACGCTCGCCGTGCAAAATCTCCTGCGTCTTGGCACCGCCGAACTGCTCGTCGATGGGTCCGAACCCCATGGCGTCGTCGCCTCCTGTGTCGAGATCGCCAAGCGCAGCCCCCGCACTTCCCGCGCATCGGGCATGGTCAACGCGATCCTGCGCAAGGTCGACGCCGAGGATCGCGGCCCCTGGGCCGCCCTGCCGCCCCAGCCCCTTCCGGTCTGGCTGCGCAAGCCGCTTCACAAGGCATACGGGGTCGACGCCGTGGCCGCGATCGAGGCCGCCCATGAACGCCCCGCCCCGCTCGACCTGACCCCGAAACCGGGTGTCACCGTCGAAGGGGGTGACCGCCTGCCCACCGGGTCCTTCCGTTTCCAGCAGGCGCAGGTCACCGCCATCCCCGGATACGAGGCCGGAGAGTGGTGGGTGCAGGACGCCGCCGCCGCCCTGCCGGCCCGGCTACTGGGTGATATTGCCGGCGCCCGCGTGCTCGACCTCTGCGCGGCACCCGGCGGCAAGACCATGCAACTGGCCGCCGCCGGGGCGGATGTGACCGCGCTCGACCTGTCAGAGCCCCGCCTTGCACGGGTGGCCCAGAACCTCGACCGCACCGGGCTCCGGGCAACGCTGGTTGCCGCGGATGTACTCGATTACACCGCCGAGCCTTTCGACGCGATCCTGCTCGACGCCCCCTGCTCGGCCACCGGCACCATCCGCCGCCATCCCGACCTGCCCTTCGTCAAGTCCGCCGCCGAGGTCGAATCGCTGACCCGGCTGCAAATGCGCATGATCGACCACGCGCTCGGCCTGCTGAAACCCGGCGGGCAGCTCGTCTACTGCACGTGCAGCCTGCTGCCCAACGAGGGCGAGAACCAGGTCAAGGCCGCGCTCAAGCGCCACGCGGACCTTTCCATTCTGCCCATCGACCCAACCGCTTACGGGGGTGAACCGCATTGGGCCAGCCCCGAGGGCGGCCTGCGCCTGCGCCCCGATTTCTGGGCCGACAGGGGCGGCATCGACGGCTTCTACATGGCCCTTTTGAAACGCGGCTGATCCCTGCTATCCTGCGGGCCAAAAGACCAAGAGCAGTTCTTTATGTCAGAAGCCCTTTCCCCAGCCCCGCTCTCGCTGCGAGAGCGCCCCGGGCGGCTCGTCCGGTTCGCCAACCGGTGGGCCTCGTGGCGGGCAGGCTTCGCACCCACCCCAAAAGGCTTCACCTCGCAACCCGAACCGCGCCTGATCGGCTCGGATGCGCGCGGGCGGCAACTGATGGCGGGCAACCTGCTGTTCGCAGGCGTGCTGGTGCAGATGCCCAAGGACGTGCCCTGGGCAATCGACCCGCCCACGGATGCCTTCGAGGACGAGTTGCACGGCTTCGAGTGGCTCGACCATCTCGCCGCCGTGTCCGACGGCTCGGCCCGCCCGATGGCGCAGGACTGGCTGGCAGGCTGGCTGTCCCGCTACGGCTCCGGCAAGGGGCCGGGCTGGGTGCCCGATCTCGTGGGACGCCGCCAGATCCGCTGGATCAGCCACGCGCTTTTCCTGATGAGCGGGCAGGACCCCTCTGAAACGCGCGCCTTCTATGCCGCGCTCGGGCGGCAGGCCGATTTCCTGGCCCGCCGCTGGCGCAGCACCTCGCACGGGCTGCCAAGGTTCGAGGCGCTGACGGGTCTCATCTATTCCGCCTGCTCGCTGATCGGCGTGGCCCATCACCTCAAGCCTGCACTGAAGGCGCTCGCGCAGGAATGCGCGCGGGAAATCGACGCCTCGGGTGGCATCGTCACCCGCAACCCCGAGGAACTGCTGCACGTCTTCACTCTGCTGACCTGGACCGCCGCCGTTCTGGCGGAATCGGGCAAGAGCCCGGACCCGGCGGTCAATACCGCGATCATGCGCATGGCCCCCACCCTGCGCAGCCTGCGCCATGCCGATGGCGGGCTGGCGCGTTTTCATGGCGGCGGGCGTGGCCAGGCGGGGCGGCTCGATCATGCGCTGGCGCAATCGGGCGTGCGGCCCGCCACGGTCACCGGGCTTGCCATGGGCTATGCACGCCTGTCGGGCGGGCGCGTCTCGGTCGTTGTCGATTCGGCCCCGCCGATGATCGGACCGCAGGCCTATAACGCCCATGCCTCTACGCTGGCCTTCGAGCTGACCTCCGGGCGCTATCCGGTGGTGGTCAACTGCGGTTCCGGCGCGGGCTTCGGGGCCGACTGGCGCCGCGCAGGCCGGGCCACCCCCTCGCATTCGACCCTGTCGATCGAGGGGTATTCCTCGGCCCGGCTCGGGCCCCGCTCCGCCTATCACGGCGTGGTCAAACAGGCGCTTCTGGAAGGCCCCGAAACCATCGAGGTGCAGGAAAGCGACAGCGGCGCCGCGCGCGCCATCGCCTTTTCCCATGACGGCTACCGCCGCACGCACGGGCTGATCCACCTGCGCAGTCTCAGCCTGGAAAACGATGGCCGGCTCCTGCGCGGCGAAGACGGGCTCGCGGCGATCACCGCCGAGGACCGCGACACGCTCGACCGGGTGATGGCCCGCCTGCCCATCGAGGGCATTCCCTACTCGGTCCGTTTCCACCTGCACCCCGATGTCGAAGCGGAAATCGACATGGGCGGCGCGGCGGTGTCGATCACCCTGCGCAGCGGCGAGGTCTGGGTTTTCCGCCACGGGGGCGAGGCGACCCTGGCGCTCGACAAGAGCGTCTACCTCGAATCCGGCCGGCTCAAGCCACGCGCGACAAAACAGATCGTTCTATCTTGCCGCGTTACCGATTATGGCAGCGCCGTAAGCTGGAGCTTCGCCAAACCCACCGATGCGCCGCGCGCGCCCAAAGGCCCCGCGCAGGATGTGCTCCGGCTCGAATGAAACAGGAGACACCATGACCGACCTCGTGCCGCTCAAACGCGCCCTTCTTTCCGTTTCCGACAAGACCGGGCTCATTGAGCTTGCCCAGTCCCTCGCCGCGCGCGGGGTGGAACTGCTCTCGACCGGCGGCAGCGCCAGGGCAATGCGCGACGCGGGGCTGGAGGTCAGGGACGTGGCCGAGGTCACCGGCTTCCCCGAGATGATGGATGGCCGCGTCAAGACCCTTCATCCCAAGGTGCATGGCGGGCTTCTGGCCCTGCGCGACAACGAGGCCCATGTCGCGGCCATGGAGGACCACGGGATCGAGGGCATCGACCTTCTGGTGGTGAACCTCGACCCGTTCGAGGCCACCGTGGCCAAGGGCGCCGACTACGACACCTGCATCGAGAACATCGACATCGGTGGCCCCGCGATGATCCGCGCCGCGGCGAAAAACCATGCCTTCGTGAACGTCGTCACCGACCCCGAGGATTACGCCGCCCTGCTGGCGCAGCTCGATGAAAACAACGGCGCGACCTCCTACGCTTTCCGCCAGCAACTGGCGCTGACCGCCTATGCCCGCACCGCCGCCTATGATGCCGCCGTTTCCAACTGGATGGCCGGGGCGCTCGGGCAAGAGACCCCCCGCCGCCGCGCCTTCGCGGGCACGCTCAAGCAGACCCTGCGCTATGGCGAGAACAGCCATCAGAAGGCGGCCTTCTACATCGACGGCTCGGGCCGCGAAGGTGTGGCCACCGCCCAACAGCACCAGGGCAAGGACCTGAGCGACAACAACATCAACGACACCGACGCAGCGTTTGAGCTGGTGGCGGAGTTCGGCACCGACACGCCGGCCTGCGCCATCATCAAACACGCCAATCCTTGTGGCGTGGCCGTGGGCGCCACGCTCCTCGACGCCTACAAGGCGGCCTTCGACTGCGACCGCACCTCGGCCTTCGGCGGCATCGTGGCGCTGAACCAGCCGCTCGACGCGGCCACCGCCGAGGAAATCACCGGCATCTTCACCGAGGTCGTCATCGCCCCCGGCGCGTCCGACGACGCGAAGGCGATCTTCGCCGCCAAGAAGAACCTGCGCCTGCTGACCACCGGCGGCCTGCCCGATGTCCGCGCCGGTGGCCTCGCCTATCGCCAGGTGGCGGGCGGCCTTCTGGTGCAGGACAAGGACAACGGCTTCGTGGGGATGGACGACCTCAAGGTCGTGACGAAAAAGGCCCCGTCCGAGGACCAGATGCGCGACCTGCTCTTCGCCTGGAAAGTGGCCAAGCATGTCAAATCGAACGCCATCGTCTACGTGCGCGATGGCGCCACCGTGGGCGTCGGCGCCGGCCAGATGAGCCGCGTCGACTCGGCCCTTATCGCCGCGAAAAAGGCCGAACGCATGGCCGAGGCCCTGGGCCTGCCGCAGCCGCTCACCATCGGCTCCGCCGTGGCCTCCGACGCCTTCTTCCCCTTCCCCGACGGGCTGATGGAAGCCGCCGCAGCGGGCGCCACCTGCGTGATTCAGCCCGGCGGCTCCATGCGTGACGACGAGGTGATCGCCGCGGCCGACGAGGCGGGCCTTGCCATGGTCTTCACCGGGATGCGTCACTTCCGCCACTGACAGGGGTTGAATTCGCCCCCCACCCCCCTTCATTGTTCCACAAATATCCCGGGGGGTCCGGGGGGCTGGGCCCCCGGCGGGGGGGGG
>NZ_CAXREX010000076.1:0-8753 GCF_964229645.1 Nioella sp.
TAGGTCACCGCCAAACCTAGAAAGCACTCAACGTATCTCTCAAAACGATCCCGATCAAAAATGGCGCGGGGTGGAGCAGCCCGGTAGCTCGTCAGGCTCATAACCTGAAGGTCGTAGGTTCAAATCCTACCCCCGCAACCAAATTCCTTACATGAATACAATGCACTAAGCCCCGCAATCGCGGGGCTTCCTGCGTTTTCTCTCCACCCGTGGAAGCACTGTGGAAGCACGCGAACCAAGAAAATAACTGAGGCACTCCAACCACAGCCAATCCACGCCCTTCCCAGACCAAACCGCCCAAGCAGGCCGCAAAAACGGGGGAATTAACGTTCGATCGCCGGGCCGCCCCATTTTTGCCGATCGGGTCATGCCCGCATGTTGGCGCCGTTGGCATCGTAGACCGGGGCGCCCAGCACCTCGGCCCCATATATCTGGCCAAGGATTTCCACCTGGAGCCTGGTGCCCGCTGCGGCATGCTCGCTGCCGACATATCCCATCGCCATCGACCGCCCCACCCGGTGCGCGTAGCCGCCAGAGCTGACATAGCCCACGGCCTCTCCATCGCGCAGGATCGCCTCGTCGCCCGACACGTCGATACCGTCCACGTCGATCACCATGGTGACCAGCTGCCGCTTTGCCCCGGCCTCTTTCGCCGCCAGCGTCGCCTCTTTCCCGACGAAGTCCTTCTTCCAGTTTATGAAGGCGTCCATCCCGCTTTCGACCGCATTGAAATCGGGCCGGAATTCCAGCGTCCACACGCCCCAGCCCTTTTCCAGCCGCAGGCTCATCAGTGCCCGCGACCCGTACCAGCGATAGCCCAGATCGCTGCCGGCCGCTTCCACGGCTTCGGCCAGCCGCAGCAGGTATTGCGGGCGGCAGTAGATCTCGAAGCCCAGCTCACCCGAGAAGGAGATCCGGTTCAGGATCACCGGGACACCGGCCACGAAGCACTGGCGCAGGTCACGGAACCTGAACGCCTCGGCGCTCACGTCCTCCCGGGTCAGCCGTTGCAAAAGCTCCCGCGACTTCGGCCCCGACAGGGCGATCCCGTGCCAGTCGTCGCTGACATTGGCGTAAGTTACCCCCTCCGGCAGGTCTTTCTCGAACCAGCGCCGGTGCGCTTCCTGCATCGCGCCCGATCCGAACAGCATGAAGTGATCTTCGGCCAGGCAGGCCACGGTCAGGTCGCCGTATAGCCGCCCCTTGGGCGTCAGCATGGGCGTCAGCGCCAGCCGTCCGGGTTTGGGCACGTAGCCTGCCAGCACCCGGTCGAGCCAGGCCCTTGCCCCCGGCCCTTTGAATTCATGCTTGGAGAAATTGGCGATCTCGATCCCGCCCACGGCCTCCTGCACGGCCCGAACCTCGCGCGCCACGTAATCATGCGACCGGTTCCGCTCGAAGCTCGGCTCCTCATGCGCATCCTCCGGCCCGTCCGCGAACCACAGCGCGTGTTCCAGGCCGAAGCCTTGGCCCATCCGCGCGCCCTTGGCGACCAGCCGGTCATAAAGCGCGGTGGTCTTCTGCATCCGGCCCTTGGGCAGCGTTTCATTGGGGAAGGTCATCACGAAGCGGCGTTCGTAATTCTCGGTCGATTTCACCGTGCCCCAGTCGGGCGTCGCGAATTCTCCGAACCGTGCCACGTCCATCGCCCAGACGTCGATCGAAGGCTCTCCGTCGATCATCCACTCGGCCATGGTCAGCCCCACGCCGCCGCCCTGGCAGAAGCCCGCCATGACGCCCACGGCAACCCAGTAATTCCGCATCCCCGGCACCGGCCCGATCATCGGGTTGCCGTCGGGGCCGAAGGTGAAGGGGCCGTTGATGATATCCTTGATGCCCGCGTTGCCGATGGCGGGAATGCGTTCGAAGGACATTTCCAGCCGGTCGGCCACGCGGTCGAGGTCGGGCTGCAACAGTTCGTGCCCGAAATCCCACGGCGTGCCCTCCACTTTCCACGGCGTGCCCTTCGGCTCGTAGGTGCCCAGAAGCATCCCCTGCCGTTCCTGCCGGAAATAGATATTGGCCTCGTAGTCGATGCCCGCGGGCAACCGGCCCGCTTCGCCCTGCTTCATCCGCTCTGCAATCTCGGGGATCGCCTCGGTGATCAGGTAATGATGCTCCATCGGCTGCACCGGCAGATGCACGCCCGACATCTGGCCCACTTCCCGCGCCCAAAGCCCGCCGCAGTTGACCACCTGCTCGGCGTTGATCGTGCCCTTGGGCGTGGTCAGGTCCCACGATCCGTCGGGCCGCTGGCGCATGGCTGTCACGCCGCAATGGGTGAAATACTGCGCCCCGTGCACGCGGGCCGATTTGGCGAAGGCATAGGTCGCGCCCGAGGGGTCGAGATCGCCATCCTGATCATCCCACAGCGCCGCGTAGTAATGCTTGGGGTCGATCAGCGGATGCCGCTCGGCCAGTTCCTTGGGGCTGATGAATTCCTGGTGCAGCCCCATGTAACGCGCCTTGGACCGCTCGCGCTTGAGGTAGTCATACCATTCCTTCGTCGAAGCCGCGTAGAAGCCCCCGGTGATATGCAGCCCGACCGAATGGCCCGAGGTCTCTTCGATCTCCTTGTAGAGGTCAATCGTGTAGCTTTGCAGGCGGCTGATATTCGGGTCCGAGCTGATCGTGTGGATCTGCCCGGCCGCATGCCACGAACTGCCGCTGGTCAGCTCGTCGCGTTCCAGCAGGACGACGTCCTTCCAGCCGAACTTCGCCAGGTGGAACAGGATCGAACAGCCGACGACGCCGCCCCCGATCACCACGACCTTGGCATGGGACGGCAGCGCCTTGCCGCCGGTGCTTTCGTCTTTCTGAATCTCGGGCATGGGAGGCTCCTTTCAGCTGTCAGAAACGGCGCGGGCGGCCATCGGGCCGCCGGTTTCGCGCGAAAATCTCGATCCGTATGCACAGGGGGTGCACGGGGGGTGTACAGGGGGTGTACGGGGGACACCCCCCCGTTTCGGCCCCTGTTGCATCACCGGAACTTATGCGTAAACAAGGGGTTAACTCAGTACCACGCATCGGGCAGCGCCTCCTTGCGCCGGGCCACGAAAGCCTCCAGTTCTTCCTGAAGCCCCGGCTCGATCGGGGGTGCTTCGTAGTCTTGCAGCAGCTTGGTCCAGCGTGCATGGGCGCGGGCCCGCATGTCCAGCGATCCGGTTTCTTCCCAGCTTTCCACGTTCTCGCTGTCGCTCAGTTTCGGCTCGTAAAAAGCGGTCTGGTAGTTGCGCATGGTGTGGGCCGACCCCAGGAAATGCCCGCCCGGCGCAACTTCGCCATAGGCGTCGCGGGCGAAGGCTTCGCTCGAACAATCCAGCCCCTGCGACAGCAGTTTCTGGTAGCCGCCCAGGCGGTCTGCATCCATCACCAGCTTCTCGAACCCGGTGCACAGCCCGCCTTCCAGCCAGCCTGCCGCGTGCAGCACGTAATTCGCGCCGGCCAGCATCGTGGAGTGCATGGAGTCCGCGCTTTCATAGGCGGCCTGCGCATCCTCGATCTTCGAGGCCGTCAGCGATCCTCCACAGCGCAGCGGCAGGCCCGCCCGGCGCGCAAGCTGGCCAATGGCGTAGTTCGACATCACCGGTTCGGGCATGCCGAAGGTGGGCGCACCGGACTTCAGTGACATGGACGAGAGGAAGTTGCCCAACACGAAGGGCGCGCCGGGGCGGACCAGCTGCGCATAGGCGCAGACCATCATCGCCTCGGCCATCGCCTGCGCCACGCTGGCGGCGGTGCTGACCGGCCCCATGGCCCCTGTCAGGATGAAAGGCACCACGATAATCCCCTGATTCCGCGCGCAATAAACGCGAATGGCCTCGGTCACCACCTTGTCGACCAGAAGCGGGGAATTGGTGTTCACGTTGCCCAGGATGACGCAGTTTTCCTCCATCACCTCGGCACCGAAGACGATCTCGGCCATGTCGACGCTGTCCTGCGCGCGGCTCATTTCCGTGATCGCGCCGAGATGCGGCTTGTCCGACAGGGTCATGTGGGCCAGCAGCATGTCGAGATGGCGCTTGCTGACCGGCACGTCGCAGGGCTCGCAGGTGACGAAACCGCCGTGGTGCAGCGCCGGAAGCCGGTAGGTCAGACGCACGAGGTCTCGGAAGGCGGCCATGTCGCCATAGCGTCGGCCTCCTTCGAGATCGCGCACGAAGGGCGCGCCGTAGATCGGGGCGAAGACCTGGTTTTCGCCGCCAATGACGACCGAGCGTTCGGGGTTGCGGGCCAGTTGCGTGAACCGTGTCGGGGCCTTGGCGCAAAGCTGCCGGATCCAGTCGGCCGGGGCGCGCACGATGTCATCCTCGACCCGCGCGCCTTCGCGTTTCCAAAGGGCAATCGCCTCGGGGTCGTCGCGGAAGGCGATGCCCACCTCCTGCAAGATCCAGTCCACCTGCTCTTCCAGCCGGGCCAGTTGCTCGTCATCGAGCGGGTCGAAGAAGGGTAGGGCGCGCCGGATGTAGGGCGACGCCTGATCCTGCGCCGAAGCGCTGCCCCGTGTCCGCGATGCGCGCGCGCGTCGAGCCATATCCATGCCTCCCATTTTCTGGGGCATGTATAATTCGGGCTGAACGGGCTGTGACCATTGAAAATGTCGATGTTTTGGATAAGCTCAGATTATGCAAAAGCTCTGGTCCAAGGTCTGCTCCCCCCGCCACCTAATGGTCTTCGAAACCGCCGCCCGCCACCTTTCTTTTACGGGGGCGGCGGGGGAGTTGAACGTGCAGCAGCCGGCGGTGAGCATGGCGGTTCGGCAGTTGGAAGAGGCGCTTGGGGTGACGTTATTCGATCGCAACCATCGGCGTGTGTCCCTGACCTCGGCGGGCGAGAGGCTCTTTGCCGACGCCACGCGGGCCTTCGAGATCCTCGATCACTCGGCCGATGCCGTCCGGCAGGCCACCGGGGGGGAGCATGTGACGCTCAATGCCTCGACCGCGTTCAACAACTACTGGATGATGCCACGTCTCTCGCGGCTCAAGGCGCATCATCCTCAGATCGACCTGCGGCTTCAGTCCAGCGACCGCGAGCCCGATATCGACAGCGAAGGGATCAGCCTGGCCATTCGGCGCGGTGATGGGGATTGGTCCGGTTGCCAAAGTGCCCTGATCGCGCCGGAAATCATTTACCCGGTTGCCGCGCCTTGGGTCATGGCGGCTGCGGTGAACCTGAAGGGGGTGCCAAGCCTTCTGCATCAACGGCTCATTCACCTGGAAGAGCCGGTGCGCGAACGGCCCGGCTGGCAGGACTGGTTCGCGCATTTCGGCATCCGCACCCCGGTTCCGGCCAGTGGGCTGAGGCTGAACGACTATGCGCTGGTGCTTCAGGCTGCCATGGCGGGCGAGGGCTTTGCCTTCGGGTGGAAGCATGTCACCGACAGGTTGGTGGCGCAGGGCCTGCTGAAAGCCCGGTCCGACTGGCAGTGGACGACCGGCAAGGGCTTCTACCTCGTGTGGTCGCACAACAAGCCCCTGTCGCCGGCGGCGCGGACAGTGCGGGACTGGATCCTGGAAGAACGCGATGCGGCAGGCGGGGCCTGAGGCCGGCGCGACAACAATCGGTGGCGTATGCCGGGTCGCTCTGGCATGGTCGGGCCACCCAGACCGGATGGACCCGTGACCAAGCTCAAGCAGAACCCGCATCGACGACCGGCAGAGCGCGAAAAGGTGCTCGAAGTCGCGATCGGGCGGGAGGTGCGCGGCTTCCGCCAGCAGCAGGGCATGACCGTGGCGGACCTTGCCGGAATGACGGGCCTGTCCATAGGGATGCTGTCGAAGATCGAGAACGGCAATACCTCGCCCTCGCTGACCACGTTGCAGACGCTGGCCCACGCGCTGAGCGTGCCGCTGACGTCTTTCTTCCGCGGGTTCGAGGAACATCGTGAGGCGGTGCATACCAAGGCGGGCGAAGGGGTCGAGATCGAGCGCGAGGGCACGCGGGCCGGGCATCAATACAACCTGCTTGGCCATATCGGTGCGAATGCGAGCGGCGTGATCGTAGAGCCATACCTGATTACGCTGACGGCGGAGTCGGACGTGTTTCCGGCCTTCCAGCATGGCGGGATCGAGACGATCTACATGCTGGAGGGCGAGGTGAGCTACCGCCACGGGGATCGGCTCTATCACCTGCGCCCGGGAGATACGCTGTTTTTCGATGCGGATGCGCCGCATGGACCCGAGATCCTGAAAAAGCTGCCGGCGCGGTATCTCTCGGTCATCTCCTACCCGCAGACTGCCTGATCTTTTCAACCTGCCCGTTTTGCACGCAGATCGCGCAAGTCCTGCGCAGGATTGGCTCTGCGCTACAAGATCCAGCTCGATAAATTGCACCACAGGAAAATAATATTCCCAAGGGTGCAGAATCGGATAGGGTTCGGCTAGAATGACCCCCGGATCACTCTTCGAAAGGAAAAGGCACAGATGTGCGGGATCGTAGGACTGTTCCTCAAGGACAAGGCGCTGGAGCCGCAACTCGGCGCGATGCTGACGGAAATGCTGATCACCATGACGGACCGCGGCCCCGACAGTGCGGGCATCGCGATCTATGGCGCGGATGCCGGCGGGCTGGCCAAGATGACAATTCAGTCCGACAGCCCTGACGCGGACTTCGCGGGCCTGGCCGAGGAATTGGGCGAAACGCTCGGCACACCGGTGACGCTGGCGGCAAACGACACCCACGCGCTGCTGACCCTGCCCGCCGAGAAGGTCGAAGAGGCGCGCGCTGCCCTGGCCGCGCGCCCCGGCCGGATCCGCGTGATGAGCGATGGCGAAGTGATCGAGATCTACAAGGAAGTGGGCCTGCCGCGCGACGTGGCGGACCGGTTCCACCTGTCGTCCATGTCGGGAACCCATGGCATCGGCCACACCCGCATGGCCACGGAAAGCGCGGTCACGACTGAAGGCGCACACCCGTTTTCCACCGGACCGGACCAGTGCCTTGTGCACAATGGATCGCTGTCCAACCACAACAACCTGCGCCGCAAGCTGCGCCACGAGGGTGTTCGGATCGAGAGCGAGAACGACACCGAAGTGGGCGCGGCCTACCTGACCTGGAAGATGCAGCAGGGGGCAACACTGGGCGAGGCGCTGGAAGCGTCGCTGACCGATCTGGATGGGTTCTTCACCTTCGTCGTGGGCACCAAGGACGGGTTCGGCGTGGTGCGTGACCCGATCGCCTGCAAGCCCGCCGTCATGGCCGAAACCGATCAATACGTGGCCTTCGGCAGCGAATACCGCGCGCTTGTGAACCTGCCCGGGATCGAGGCGGCCCGCGTTTGGGAACCCGAGCCCGCCACCGTGTATTTCTGGAGCCACTGACATGAGCCAGATCGACCTTTCAACCGCGACGCTGCGCGAGATGAACGACACCCTTCAGAATCAGACCGGGACCGACAACCAGACCGCGTGGGAGGTTCTGAACCCAAGGGGCAGCCACGCGGTGGCCGTGGGGCTCGATGCGCCGATCACGGTCACGGTGAAGGGCTCCACCGGCTATTACTGCGCGGGCATGAACCAGCAGGCGACGGTGCGCGTGGAGGGCTCCGTCGGCCCCGGCGTGGCGGAAAACATGATGTCGGGCATGGTCGTCGTCGAGGGCGATGCCAGCCAGTATGCAGGCGCTACCGGGCATGGGGGACTTCTGGTCATCAAGGGCAATGCCTCAAGCCGCTGCGGGATTTCCATGAAGGGGATCGACATCGTGGTGCAGGGCAATATCGGCCACATGTCGGCCTTCATGGCGCAGGCGGGTAATCTGGTGGTTTGCGGCGATGCAGGCGACGCGCTTGGGGACTCGCTTTACGAGGCGCGGCTTTTCGTGCGCGGCTCGGTCAAAAGCCTTGGCGCGGACTGCGTGGAAAAGGAGATGCGGCCCGAGCATCTGGCGCTGTTGCAGGAGTTGCTGGAACGGGCAGGCGTGGAGGCAAAGCCCGAAGAGTTCCGCCGCTACGGTTCGGCCCGCAAACTCTACAATTTCGACATCGACAACGCCTATTGAGGACGAGGCCCATGAGCGATCAAGACCACAAGATCCCCCGCACCGTCCCCATCCAGTCGGCGACGTTTTCCAACCCGATCAATGCCGAGATTCGCCGGGCGGCGGCGACCGGGATCTATGACATTCGCGGCGGTGGTGCGAAGCGCCGGGTGCCGCATTTCGACGACCTGCTGTTTCTTGGGGCGTCCGTCTCGCGCTATCCGCTGGAAGGCTATCGCGAACGCTGCGACACCTCGGTGACGCTTGGCACCCGCTTTGCCAAGAACCCGATCCAGCTGGACATTCCCATCACCATCGCGGGCATGAGCTTCGGCGCGCTCTCGGCGCAGGCGAAAGAGGCGCTTGGGCGCGGGGCGAGCCTGGCGGGCACGTCCACGACCACGGGCGATGGCGGCATGACGCCCGAAGAACGGGGGCATTCCACCAAGCTCGTCTACCAATACCTGCCGTCGCGCTACGGCATGAATCCCGATGACCTGCGCAAGGCCGATGCCATCGAAGTGGTCGTCGGCCAGGGCGCCAAACCCGGCGGCGGCGGCATGCTGCTTGGCCAGAAGATCAGCGACCGGGTGGCCGAGATGCGGACCCTGCCCAAGGGGATCGACCAGCGATCTGCCTGCCGTCACCCTGACTGGACCGGGCCCGATGACCTGGAAATCAAGATCCTCGAACTGCGCGAGATCACCGGCTGGCGGGTGCCCATCTACGTCAAGGTGGGGGCAACGCGGCCCTATTACGACACGGCGCTCGCGGTG
>NZ_CAXREX010000077.1:0-17495 GCF_964229645.1 Nioella sp.
TCTTTTCCACGTCCAGCCCGTCGGAGAAGATGACGAGTTTCTGGCGCGGGTCCTCGCCGCGCGATTTCCACCAGTCGATGGCGATCTCGGCCCCCGTCGCGGGGTCGCCTGAATCGATGCGGATGCCGGTCCAGCCCGCCAGCCAGTCGGGGGCGTTTTCCAGGAATCCCTCCGTCCCGTAGGTGTCGGGCAGGATGATCCGCAGGTTGCCCGAATGCTCCTCATGCCAGTCGGCCAGCACGTCATAGGGCGCGCGGGCGAGGTCTTCGTCGGTTTCGGCCAGCGCGGAATAGACCATGGGCAGTTCATGGGCGTTCGTCCCGATCGCCTCGATATCGCGCTTCATGGCGATGAGGCAGTTGGAGGTGCCGACGAACTTGTCGCCCAGCCCTTCCATCATCGCCTGCACGCACCAGTCCTGCCAGAGGTAGGAATGGCGGCGTCTTGTGCCGAAATCGGCGATGCGCAGGTCGGGCAGGTGGCGCAGGCGTTCGACCTTCTGCCACAGATGCGTCATGGCGCGGGCGTAGAGCACCTGCAGCTCGAACTTGCCCATGTGGCTGAGGACGGCGCGGCCCCTGAGTTCCATGAGGACGGCAAGCGCGGGGATTTCCCACAGCATGACCTCGGGCCAGTTGCCTTCGAAGGTGAGTTCGTACTGGCCGTCGCGTTTTTCGAGGTGGTAGGCGGGCAGGCGCAGCTTCTCGAACCAGTCCATGAAGTCGGGGCGGAACATCTGGCGCTTGCCGTAGAACATGTTGCCGCGCATCCAGGTGCTTTCGCCGCGCGCGAGGGACAGAGAGCGGATGTGGTCGAGCTGTTCGCGCAGCTCGCCCTCGTCGATGAGTTCGGCCAGCGGGATGCGGGTGGTGCGGTTGATGAGGCTGAAGGTGACCTGCGTGTCGGGCTTGTTGCGGAACACCGACTGGCACATCAGCAGCTTGTAGAAATCCGTGTCGATGAGAGAGCGGACGATCGGGTCGATCTTCCACTTGTGATTGTAGACGCGGGTGGCGATGTCGACCATTTCTCAAACTCCTGTGCGCAGAAGCCGTTAGAGCAAAGCAGGCCGGGGGAGGGCAAGGATTTCTCTGGGCTGTCTGCGGGAAAGCGGATAGGCAGGCGGGCATGAGCGACGCGTTTGACATCTTCCTCGTGGCCCCGCCGGGGCTGGAACCCGTGCTGGCCGAAGAGGCGCGGGCCAAGGGGTTTGCCGATCCGCGCGCGGTGCCGGGCGGGGTCGAGACGCGGGGCGGCTGGCCCGAGGTCTGGCGCGCGAACCTGTGTCTGCGTGGCCCGGCGCGGGTGCTGGTGCGGGTGGCGTCTTTCCGGGCGATGCACCTGGCGCAGCTCGACAAGCGGGCGCGCAAGGTGGACTGGGCGGCGGTGCTGCGGGCGGACCGGCCCGTGAAGGTCGAAGCCACTTGCCGCAAGTCGAAGATCTACCACGCCAAGGCCGCCGTGCAGCGGGTCAGCCGGGCCATCGCCGAAACGCTCGGCTGCCCGGTCAGCGACGAGTCCGAGGTGGTGGTGAAGGTGCGCATCGACGATGACCTGTGCACGATCAGCCTCGATACGACCGGCGAGGCGCTGCACAAGCGCGGCCACAAGCCCGCCGTGGGCAAGGCCCCGATGCGGGAAAACCTGGCCGCGCTCTTCCTGCGGCAATGCGGGTTCGACGGGGCGGAACCGGTGGTCGATCCGATGTGCGGGTCGGGGACATTTCCCATCGAAGCCGCCGAGATCGCAAGCGGGCTGTATCCGGGCCGGTCGCGGAGCTTTGCGTTCGAAGGGCTGGCCGGGTTCTATGCAGGGGCCTTCGCGGAGATGAAAGCCGGCGTTCGGCCCCAAACGCCCCAGCCACGCTTCTACGGGTTTGACCGCGATGCGGGGGCCGTGAAGAACGCCTCCGAGAACGCCGAGCGTGCGGGTGTCGGGGCCTTTTGCCAGTTTGCCCGGCAGGCGGTCAGCGATCTGGAACCGCCCGAGGGACCGCCGGGTCTGGTCATCGTCAACCCACCCTATGGCGAGCGGATCGGCAACCGGAAGCTCCTGTTCTCGCTCTACGGGGCGCTTGGCAAGACGTTGTTGGAGCGCTTCGGCGGCTGGCGCGTGGGGCTGGTGACAAGCGACGGCGGGCTCGCCAAGGCGACCGGGCTGCCCTGGCTGCCGACGGAACCGCCGGTGGCCCATGGCGGGCTGAAGGTGACGCTGTGGCGCACGGGGCCGCTGGCCTGAACGCCTGCCCGTCCTACCTGTTCGGCATGGCCCACAAGAAACCCAATCTGCCCACCAAGACCTGTGCCACCTGTGGCCGCCCGTTCGCCTGGCGGAGGAAATGGGCCAAGGTCTGGGCAGACGTGCTTTATTGTTCGGAAAGGTGCCGACGCGGGCGGGGTTAGCCCAGTTCCAGCGTGGCGATGGAACGGATTCCGCGGCCGGGTATGGGCGCCGGGCCGCGATACATGCGGGCGGTGTTGAAGCTTGCCTGCATCCCCCAGCCCTTGCAGAGCGCGGTCAGCTCTGGCTGATCGTCGGGCACGTCGATGATGAACGGATCGGCAGGACAGGCCGCCGCGATGGCCATGAGCAGCGCCTTCGCATCGTCGATGTCGTCGGCCACGAGCGGCCCGATCTTTGCCCCGCGCCCGCAGCGGCGCAGGGTGGCGAAGGCGGTGCCGCGCGTGAAGGTCCGGCGGCTGTCGGTGTCTTGCGTCCAGGCCGTCATGAAGGCCGGTTTGGCATAGCCGTTGGCGCGGGCTTCGGCCTGGCAGAGCCGGTCCCTGTCAGCTTCGGATGCGGGGCGCAGCCCCGCCCCCCGATCCGCCGGAATCTGCCCTTCGAAGCGAAAGGTCTGCCCGGCCGGCACGAAGCCCGACTTGCGGTAGTTGTCCTGCTGCGCGGGGACCCCGTCGAGCCCGACGCAGCGCGCCCCGGCATGGGCCAGCGCGTGCTGCCAGAGACCGAAGCCGATCCCCTTGCCGCGATGCTCGGGCAGGCAGAGATAGAGGCCAAGGAACGCGAACGCGTCGGAGTGGTTCACGACCGAGATCGCGGCGACAGGGCCAGTGTCGGCATCTGCAACGAAGAAGCCCTCGGGGTCGCTGGCGAAGAAGGCCGCGGCATCGTCCGGCCCGGGGTTCCACCCCTCGGCTTCCGCCCAGGACAGGACGAGCGGCAGTTCGTCTGCGCGGGCGGTGCGGAAGCTCACGCTCATGCCAGGGTGACGCCCGCCTGCACCATCCCCTCAACCGCCGCTGCAAGCGAGCCGTCAAAGTCGATGGCGCGGCAGAGGTCTTGCCGGACGGTCACCGTGAACCCAAGCCGGGCGGCGTCGACGGCGGAGTAGTTCACGCAGAAATCGGTGGCGAGGCCGACCATGGTGAGCGTGTCGATGCCGCGTGTGCGCAGGTAGCCTTCCAGCCCGGTGGGCGTGGTCTTGTCGTTCTCGAAGAAGGCCGAATAGCTGTCTATCGCGGGGTTGTAACCCTTGCGGATGATGAGGTCGGCGCGGTCGGTCATCAGGTCCTTGTGGAAACCCGCGCCTTTGCTGCCCTGCACGCAATGGTCGGGCCACAGGACCTGCGGGCCGTAGGGCATCTCGGTCAGGGTCATGGGAGCGGTCCCGTGGCTGGAAGCGAAAGAGGAATGGCCCGCCGGATGCCAGTCCTGCGTCAGGATCACGGCGTCGAAACCCTCCATCAACGCGTTGATGCCGGGCACGATCTGGTCGCCTTCCGGCACCGCCAGCGCGCCGCCGGGGCAGAAGTCGTTTTGCACGTCGATGACGATGAGGGCGTGGGTCATGGGCGGGCTCCTTTTGCTTGCCTTTAGGGGTAGGGCGGGGGGCCATGCCGGTCAATCCGGTTGACCGGATTTCGCGCCGGGTGTTCGGTGGTGGGCAGAGAGGTGCCCACATGATCGCCAACGAACGCCCCGTCATCGCAGACAGCCTGTGGACCGCCACGGCGAACCCGGCCCCCAATTGCCCGCCGCTGGTGGGCGAGGTGGAGGCGGACCTGGCCATCGTGGGGGGCGGGTTTACCGGGCTGTCGGCCGCGCTGCACGCTGCCGAAGCGGGGCTTCGGGTCGTGGTGCTGGAGGCGGAAACCCCCGGTTGGGGCGCATCGGGGCGCAATGGCGGTCAGGTGAACCCCGGGCTCTACGTGGACCCCGACGCGGTCGAGGCGCGGTTCGGGCCCGACATGGGCGCGCGGATGGTGGCCTTTGCCGGCGGCGCGGGGCGGCTGGTGTTCGATCTGATCGGGCGGCATGGCATCCAATGCGACGCGCGGCCCGTGGGCTGGATCCGGGCGGCGCATAACGCGGGCGCGATGGAAGATATCCGGGGCAAGGTCGACCAGTGGCGGCGGCGCGGGGCCAAGGTGGAGCTGCTCTCGCGCGACGCGGTGGCCGAGATGGTCGGGACGACGGTCTATGCGGGCGGGTTGATCGACCGGCGCGGGGGGAACCTGCATCCGCTCAACTACGCGCTCGGGCTGGCGGGGGCGGCCCTGCGGGCCGGGGCCGCCGTTCACGGGGCATCGCGGGTGGAGCGCCTGGCGCGGGAGGGCGCCACTCATGTGCTGCGCACATCGCGTGGCGCCGTCCGCGCGGGGAAAGTGCTGCTCTGCACCAATGGTTACACCGACGGGCTGGCCCCGCCGCTGGCGCGAGAAGTGGTGCCGGTACGATCGGTGCAGGTGGCGACCGACCCGCTGCCGCCCGAGATCGCGGCGAGCATCCTGCCCGGGCGGCAGGCCCCGTCGGATACGCGGCGGCTGTTGCTCTACTACCGGATGGATCGGGACGGACGCTTCATAATGGGCGGGCGCGGGGCCTATGGCGACGCGGCAACGCAGGGGCGGCTGGAGGCGCTGCGCAGGGTCAGCGTGCAGATGTTCCCGCAGCTGACGCCCTTCGGCTGGCGCCATGCCTGGGGCGGGTTCATCGCGGCAACGCCCGATCACTACCCGCGGCTGGTGCGCATGGGACCGGGGGTGATGGCGGGGCTGGGCTATAACGGGCGCGGGGTGGCGCTGGCCACGGCCATGGGCAAGCTGATGGCGGAATGGGCGGCGGGCAGGCCGGAGCAGGAGCTCGCGTTCCCCGTCACCGAACCGCAGCCGATCCCGTTTCACGGGCTTCGGCGGTTGGGCGTTGCGGCGACGGTGGCGAAATACCGTCTTCTGGATGCCATGGGACTTTAACCGTAGATGTGACCGCCCAGGTATTTCGCCCCGCTGTCGCAGGCGAAGGTGACGATGCGTTTGCCGGGGCCGAGTTCACCTGCGAGCTCCACCGCCGCGGCGACGTTCAATCCGGTCGATCCGCCGCCGAAAACGCCGGCCTCTGCCGCCAGCCTGCGGCACATGGCAAAGCCCGCGTCCTGGTCGATGGCGCGGATACCGGACACTCGGTCACGGTCGAGGAAGGGCGGCTCGAACCCCACGCCGACGCCTTCCACCTTGTGCGGACCGCCCTGGCCCGTGGTCAGAAGCGGCGATTGCAGCGGTTCGAGCGCAATCACCTGCGGGGTCTGCCCGGCCTCGGCCAACCCGTCGGCGGTGCCCATCAGGGCCGCGCCCGTGCCCACGGCAGAGACCAGCATATCCACGCACCCTAGCCGGGCGGCAATCTCCTGCCCCATCGGCGCGTAGCCCGCCCGCACATCGGGCGAGCCGAACTGGTCTGCGTAGAAACTGCCCGGCTCCTCGGCCAGCGCATAGGCGCGGGCCTTCATCCGCTGGATGAGCTCGGGCGTGATCGTCCCGTCGGACGGTTCGACCAGAACCTCGGCCCCGAAGGCCTCCATCGCCTGCCGCTTGCTGTCGGAGAACGCGTCCGAAAAGACCGCCGTGAAACGCAGGCCCAGAACCGCAGCGACGAAGGCCAGCGCCGTGCCGGTGCTGCCGCCGGTATATTCCACCACCCGGTCGCCGGGCCGCAGCGCCCCCCGTTCCATCGCGCGGGTCAGGACAGACACGGCCATCCGGTCCTTGTAGGACCCGGTCGGGTTGCCGCCTTCGAGCTTGATCCAGATCTCGGCCCCGCCTTCGGGTTCAAACCCCTGAAGTCGGACCATGGGCGTGTTGCCAATCGCGCCGAGCGCCGTGTCGGACCGCATGCCTTGCCCCCCTTGGCTGATCCGGCAAGTGTGACCTCTTGGACCGGGCCGATCAAGCGTGCCGACTTGAAGGGGGCGCGGGGCCGGGTGTATGGGATGGGCATGTTTACCGTTGCAGCCCTCTATCATTTCACCCGGTTCGATGAACCCGACGCGCTGCGCGCACCCCTGCGCGACCTGTGCGAGGAAAAGGATGTGCGCGGCTCGCTGCTGATCGCGGCGGAGGGGATCAACGGCACCATCGCGGGGCCGCGCGCGGGCATCGACGCGGTGCTGGCCCATATCCGCGCCCTGCCCGGCTGCGCCGACCTGGAATGGAAGGAAAGCACCGCCACCGAGGCCCCCTTTGCCCGGATGAAGGTGCGTTTGAAGAAAGAGATCGTCACCATGGGTGTGCCCGGCGTGGACCCCAAGGCGAAGGTTGGGCACTACGTGCGGCCCGAGGACTGGAACGCGCTGATTTCCGCGCCTGACGTGGCGGTGATCGACACCCGCAACGACTACGAGATCGCCATCGGCACCTTCGAGGGCGCGGTGGACCCGGAAACCACCACCTTCCGCGAGTTTCCCGCCTGGTGGCAGGAGAACAAGGACCGCTTCCACAACAAGCGGATTGCCATGTTCTGCACCGGCGGAATCCGCTGCGAGAAATCCACCAACTACCTGATCGAACAGGGTGTCGAGGAGGTCTATCACCTCAAGGGCGGCATTCTTCAGTACCTGGAGGATGTGCCGGAAGAGGACAGTCTCTGGCACGGCGAATGCTTCGTGTTCGATGAACGCGTGTCCGTGGGGCACGGGTTGAAGGAGGGGCCGCACCTGTTGTGCCGGGCCTGCCGCCGCCCGCTGCTGCCCGAAGACACCAATCGCCCCGAATATGAAAAGGGCGTGTCCTGTCACCAGTGCCTGAGCGAACATTCCGATGCCGACCGCGCGCGATTCCGCGAGCGGCAGAAGCAGATCGAGCTGGCAAAGGCGCGCGGCGAGCATCATCTCGCCGGCGGCATCGTGTGAAGGCGGCTGCGGGCTTCACCGAGACCAAGACCGCACGCACGGCGCTGGCGCTGCTGATCGGGATCGGGGCGGGGGGTTTCGCCTACCTGATCGGGATGCCGCTGCCCTGGATGCTGGGGCCGATGATCGGCAACACCATCGCGGCAATCCTGCATGCGCCAATCGCCCCGCCCGCCAGGCTGCGCCCCGTCGTGATCCCGATCATCGGGGTGATGCTGGGATCGGGCGTCACGCCTGAGATCGTGGAGGCCCTTGGCGATTGGGCAATCAGCTTCCTCGTGCTGCCACCCTTCCTGGTCGTTGCGGCAGGCGCGTCGTTCCTGTTTTACCGGCGGATCGGCAAATACGACCCCGTCACCGCCTATTTCAGTGCCATGCCCGGCGGGCTGAACGAAATGCTGATCCTGGGGGCCGAGCAGGGCGGAGACGAGAAGCGGATCGCGCTGGCCCATGCCAGCCGGATCCTGCTGGTGATCGGGTTCGTGGCGCTTTTCTTCGGGCTTGTCCTGGGCGTGACCTCGGGCGGACAGGGGGGGCAGCGCTGGACCGGACTGTGGGAGCTGGGGCTTGCCGAATACGCGGTGCTCGCGGCCTGCGCGGTGGCCGGGGTCTACCTGGGCCGGGCGCTGCGACTGCCCGCGGCGGCGGTGCTGGGGCCCATGCTGCTGTCGGGGGTGGCGCATTTCTTTCACGTGGTGGATGTGCCGCCACCCACGGTGATGGTGATCGCGGCGCAGGTTGTCATGGGCACCGTGATCGGGTGCCGCTTCATCGGGGCCAGCGCCCGCGAGGTGGGCCAGGATCTGTTCCTGGGCATCTTTTCCACCATCGGAATGCTGATTACCGGCTTGGGCTTTGCCGCCGTGGTCGCGGCGCTGACCGATACCGACCTGAGCCAGGCCTTCCTGGCCTATTCCCCCGGCGGGCTGACCGAGATGAGCCTGCTGGCCTTCGCCATGGGGGGTGACATCGCCTATGTCTCGCTGACCCATATCGTGCGCATCGTACTGGTGATCTTCGCCGCGCCGCTGGTCTTTCGGTGGTTTGGCCGCCGCTAGGCGGGATCGGCGAAATGCGCGGCCAGCAGCTGGATCAGCCTGCGGTGAGAGGACCGGTGACGATTGCGCAGGTGGATGGCGGAATAGACGGGCTGCGGCAGGACCGGGGCTTTCTTGACCGACGCGAAACGCCCCGACGCGACGAGCTTCTCGCCCGTCTCCTCCAGCACGTAGGCGGTGCCCCCCAGGGAGGTCAGCAGGGCCTCAAGCAGCGAATCCTGCCCGCAGGACACAGCCGCGCCCGCCAGCGAGGGATGCACTGAGTCGTGGAGCCGCGCGAAGGCGGGCGAGATATTGGCCATGATGTAGCTGTCACGCGGGATCATGCGCAGTTGGTCGGCCACGTCCGAGATCATGCGGAACCGGACTTCGGAAAGGGTTTCGAAATGCAGGTCGGGATGGGGCTTGGGTGAATAGATCACCGCGATGTCGAGATTGCCCTGCACCAGGTCGTTGCACATCTGGGTGGAGAAATCGGATTCCACGTAGAGCGAGGTTTCGGGCAGGAATTGCCGCACGGACCGCACCCAGTCGCCGATATTGGTGCCGGTAAGGTCGCGCTGGATGCCGACGCGCAGCGTGGTGGCCGTGGGGCCCGCGTCGCGGGTGGCGCGCAGTGCCTCGGACCAGTTGACGCGCAGGGCGCGGGCGTGCGGCTCGAACCGCATGCCTTCGAGCGTCAGCGACGTGCCCGACCGGCTGCGCAGGAAAAGTCTGCGCCCAAGCGTCTTTTCCAGCGCCTTGACGCGCCCCGAGACGGTGGACTGGGTGATGTCCAGCCGCTCTGCCGTCTGGTTGAAGCTGCGGGTTTCGCACAGGTCGAGGAAGGTTTCGATCAGTTCGATCTGCATCGGGCGTTCTTTCGGGGCGGTGTCCCTCGCGGGAGGCGCGGGACCTTGCGGTCGGAGATGAGTATTTTTGCCAAGAAGAAGGGGCGGGCGCGTTAAACTTAACAAACGACGCGCGCGGGGAGGCCTCCTAATCGGACATTTCGATTAATAATGCCGATCTGACAGGATTGATAGCGCGAATACGGGGGCCGATAGTCGGGATCGAAGCATCGCAAGGAGGGTCAGATGGCAGAGATTCCCACGTCGGCAAGAGTGGTCATCATCGGGGGTGGCGTCGTGGGGGCGTCGAGCCTGTATCACCTGGCCAAGAAGGGCTGGACCGATTGCGTGCTGCTGGAAAAGAACGAACTGACGGCAGGGTCGACCTGGCACGCGGCGGGCAACGTGCCCACGTTCTCGACCTCCTGGGCGATCATGAACATGCAGCGCTACTCGACCGAGCTCTATTCGCGCTTGGGCGATGAAGTCGACTACCCGATGAACTATCACCAGACCGGGTCGATCCGCCTGGCGCATTCGAAGGAGCGGATGCAGGAATTCCAGCGCGCCTGTGCCATGGGCCGTTACCAGGGCATCGGCATGGAGATGCTGACGCCCGAAGAGGCGCAGGCCCGCTACCCGTTCCTCGAAACCCATGACCTTGAAGGCGCGCTTTTCGATCCCTCGGATGGCGATATCGACCCCGCCCAGGTGACGCAGGCGCTGGCCAAGGGCGCGCGCGACATGGGCGCGAAGATCATCCGCTTTTGCCCCGCGACGGGTGTGACGCAGAAAGAGGATGGCAGCTGGATCGTTCACACCGAGAAGGGCGACATCGCCTGTGACTACGTGGTGAACGCGGCGGGCTACTATGCACAGCAGGTCGGCGAGTGGTTCAAGCCCTATGGTGGGCGCACCGTGCCGATGATGGTGATGAGCCACCAGTACCTGCTGACCGAGCAGATCCCGGAACTGGAGGCCTGGAGCCAGGAGAACGGTCGCAAGCTGCCGCTTCTGCGCGACGTGGACGTGTCCTACTACCTGCGGCAGGAAAAGAACGGCATCAATATTGGCCCCTACGAGCCCAACTGCCGCGCGCATTGGGCCGACCCCGCCGACCCGATGCCCGATGATTTCAGCTTCCAGCTGTGGCCTGACGACCTGGAGCGGATCGAGGACATCGTCGCCGACGCCATGGCGCGGGTGCCGGTTTCCGGCGAGGCGGGGCTGAGCCGCATCATCAACGGCCCCATTCCCTACGCGCCGGACGGGCTGCCGCTGATCGGCCCGATGCCCGGTGTGAAGAATGCCTTCGAGGCCTGTGTCTTCACCTTCGGCATCGCCCAGGGCGGGGGTGCTGGCAAGGTGCTGGCGGAATGGATCGTCGATGGCGCGACCGAGTGGGACATGTGGGCCGTCGATCCGCGCCGCTACACCGACTACACCGACCACGAATATTGCGTGGCCAAGGGGATGGAAGTTTACGGCAACGAATATGCCATGCACTTCCCCTGGCATCGCTGGCCCGCCGCGCCCGACCGCAAGGTCAGCCCGGTGCATGACAAGGTCAAGGCGCTTGGCGGCGTGATGGGCGACTACAACGGCTGGGAACGGGCCAACTGGTTTGCCCAGCCCGGCGACGACACAAGCGAGGAAAGCACCCATACCTGGGGCCGGTCCGGCCCGTGGGAGCAACGGATCAGGGAAGAATGCGAGGCAGTGCGCGATGCCTGTGGCGTGCTGGACCTGCCCGGCTTCTCTCGTTTCTGGGTGAAGGGCGATGGCGCGGACGAGTGGTTGCGCGGTTTCTGCACCGGGGGCATTCCCAAGGTGGGCCGGATCGGCCTGATCTACGTGTCCGACAATCGTGGCCGCATCCTGACAGAGATGAGCTGCGTCCGGCTGGAGGAAAACAGCTTCGTCCTGATCACGGCGGCAACGGCCCAGTGGCACGACGGGGAATTGGTGAAGAACTCCGTCCCCGACGGCGTGACCGTGACCGAGACCACCCGCGACCGGGATTGCCTGATCGTGGCTGGCCCCACGTCACGGGATGTGCTGGCCGGGCTGACCGATGCCGATCTGACGCAGGGCTGGCTGACCCATCAGCATGCAACCGTCGCGGGCAAGCCTGCCTTCCTGATCCGGGTGTCCTTTACCGGGGAACTGGGCTGGGAGGTGCATGCCGAGAATGCCGACATGCCCGCGATCTACGAGGCGATCGTCGACGCAGGCGCCAAGCCCTTCGGCATGTGGGCGCTGAACAGCCTGCGGATCGAGAAGGGCTATCGCGCGTGGAAGGGGGATCTGTCGACCGATTACACCCTGTTCGAGGGCGGGCTGGATCGTTTCGTCAAGCTCGACAAGCCGCAGGACTTCACCGGCAAGGCGGCGCTGATGGCCGAGAAACAGCAAGGCTCGAAGAAGCGCTTCGTGACGCTGCTGGTCGAGGCGGGCGACTGCGACGCGCCTTACATGTCCTGCCTGTGGCATGGCGGCGAGATCGTCGGTGAAACCACCTCGGGGGCCTGGGGCTACCGTGTGGGGGCGTCGGTCGCGCTTGGCATGGTGCGGGCCGACCTGGCCGTGCCGGGCACCGAGCTGGAGGTGGAAATCTACGGCGAGAAATGCCGCGCGGTGGTGCAGGAGGATCGCCCGCTGTGGGACCCGGAGAACGAAAGGTTGCGTGCGTGATCCCGGCCCTTGACCTTCCAGTGAGTGGAAGCCCCATATCAGTCGCCAGCAAGGCGATTGATGGGGCCGACCGTGACCGAATTTTCGCAAGACAAGCTTTTGTCGCGCAGCTTTCTTGGGCTGAAAGCGGCTGTCGCACTTTACGTGCTGGCAATCCCGATTGCACATGTGGGGCTGCCGCAGGACTGGGTTTGGGGCGTTGCCTTGTTCTTTCTTTTGGCGATGCTCGGCACCTATCCACTCGCCGCCCTGAAGCAGCGTTCCTTCCTGACAACCGAAACCGTCATTTCAACCGGATTGGCGGTGGCCGGAATCGCAGGGTTCTGGGTGTCTCCGGTGTTGATCATCGGTGCCATTTTCGGTCACGGGGTGTGGGATCTCTTCAAGCACAACGGGTTCGGGACGCCGTTTTTTCGGTGGTACCTGACAGGGTGCGTCATCGTCGATTGGATCTACGCGGCTGCGCTGTCGGTGTTTCTGATCACGAGCTAGCGCCCTCTGCTCCCTGTTTGCGGAGCACAAGATCATGAGCGCAATCACCCTTCTGGATGGCTCGATCGGGCAGGAACTGGTGCATCGCGCCGGGGACCGTCCGACGCCGCTGTGGTCAACCTCGGTGATGCTGGAGCACCCGGACCTCGTGCGGGCCGTGCATGGCGATTACTTCGCTGTTGGGGCGACCATCGCCACGACGAACACCTACGCGGTGCTGCGCGACCGGCTGCGCCCGGCGGGGTTGGAGGACCGGTTCGCCGATCTGATCGAGGCCGCGCTGGACGAGGCCGAGGCCGCGCGGGCAGCGCATGGCGGGGGGCGGATTGCCGCCTCGCTCGGGCCGCTTGGGGCGTCATACCGCCCCGATCTGTTCCCGCCCGAGAAAGAGGCCGCCGCAGCCTATGGGGAACTGGTTGCGCTGATGGGGTCGCGCGTGGACCTGTGGCTGATCGAGACCGTCTCCTCCATCGCCCATGCGCGGGGCGCGCTTTTGGGCTGCGCGGACAGCGCCCTGCCCGTCTGGCTATCGGTCACGGTGGAGGACGAGGACGGAACCCGGCTGCGCTCTGGCGAGGCACTGGCCGATCTGGCCCCGGTGGTCGAGGAATTCCGCCCCGACGCGGTGCTGGTCAATTGCTCGCGCCCCGAGGCCATCGCCGCCGCACTGGCGATCCTGAAACCGCTCGGCCTGCCCATGGGGGCCTATGCCAATGGCTTCACCCGGATCACCGAGGCCTTCCTGGAAGATCGCCCGACCGTCGAGGCGCTGACAGCCCGCAAGGACCTTGGTCCCGCGGACTACGCGGATTTCGCCATGGGCTGGGTCGAGGCTGGCGCGACCATCGTGGGGGGCTGCTGCGAAGTCGGACCCGCCCATATCGCAGAACTTGCCCGGCGGCTGAGGGCTGCGGGCCACGAGATCGTATGAGGATGTCCCGATGAGCAAGATCCCCTCTCATGCCCGCGTCGTTATCATCGGCGGCGGTGTGTCCGGCTGTTCGGTTGCCTATCACCTGGCGAAATTGGGGTGGAAGGATATCGTTCTGCTGGAACGCAAGCAGCTGACCTGCGGCACCACCTGGCATGCGGCGGGCCTGATCGGCCAGCTGCGCGGCAGCCAGAACATGACCCGGCTGGCGAAATATTCCGCCGATCTCTACGTCAAGCTGGAGGAAGAAACCGGCGTCGCCACGGGGATGCGGCAGAACGGGTCCATTTCGGTTGCACTGACCGAGCACCGGCATGAAGAACTGCTGCGGCAGGCCACGCTGGCGCGTGCCTTCAACGTCGATGTCAGCGAGATCGGACCCGACGAGGTGAAGGCGATGTATCCGCACCTGAATGTCGGGGACGTGGTGGGCGCGGTGCACCTGCCGCTCGACGGGCAGTGCGACCCCGCCAATATCGCCATGGCGCTGGCCAAGGGCGCGCGGATGCAGGGTGCGCAGGTGATCGAAGGCGTGAAGGTCACGGGCGTGACGCAGGCCGATGGCAAGGTCACGGGCGTCGACTGGGACAGCGGCGAGGAGCAGGGCCATATCGTGGCCGATCTCGTCGTCAATTGCGGTGGCATGTGGGGGCGCGACCTGGCGGGCAAATCCGGTGTGACCCTGCCGCTGCATGCCTGCGAGCATTTCTACCTGATCACCGAGCCGATCGAGGGCCTGTCCCGCCTGCCCGTGCTGCGGGTCCCCGATGAATGCGCCTATTACAAGGAAGACGCCGGCAAGATGATGCTGGGCGCGTTCGAGCCGAAGGCGAAGCCCTGGGGCATGGACGGGATTTCCGAGGATTTCTGCTTCGACTCGCTGCCCGAGGATTTCGACCATTTCGAACCGATCCTTGGCATGGCGATGAACCGGATGCCGATGTTCGAGACGGCGGGCATTCACACCTTCTTCAACGGGCCAGAAAGCTTCACCCCCGACGATCGCTACTACCTGGGCGAAGCGCCGGAGTTGAAAGGCTACTGGATCGCGGCGGGCTACAACTCGATCGGGATCGTGTCCTCGGGCGGGGCAGGCATGGCGCTGGCACAGTGGATGGAGGACGGCGAACCGCCCTTCGACCTGTGGGAAGTGGACATCCGCCGGGCGCAGCCTTTCCAGAAGAACCGCAAGTATTTGAAGGAACGGGTCAGCGAAACGCTCGGCCTGCTCTATGCCGACCACTACCCCTATCGGCAGGTGGAAACCGCGCGGGGCGTGCGCCGCTCGCCGCTGCATGAACACCTGAAGGCGCGCGGTGCGGTCTTTGGCGAGGTCGCCGGTTGGGAACGCGCCAACTGGTTCGCCTTCGATGGTCAGGAACGCGAATACCGCTACGACTGGAAAGGGCAGAACTGGTTTGCCAACCATGCCGCCGAACACCTCGCGGTGCGCGAGGGTGTGGGCCTGTTCGACATGACGAGCTTCGGCAAGATCCGGGTGGAAGGGCGCGACGCGCTGGCCTTCCTGCAACGGCTGTGCGCGGGCGACATGGACGTGGAGCCGGGGCGGATCGTCTATACCCAGATGCTGAACAACCGGGGTGGCATCGAATGCGACCTGACCGTCACGCGTATGTCGGACACCGCGTTCTTCCTTGTCGTTCCGGGGGCCACGCTGCAACGCGACCTGGCCTGGCTGCGCAAGCACCTGGAGGATGAGTTCGTCGTCATCACCGACGTGACGGCGGCAGAGGCGGTGCTTTGCGTCATGGGGCCGAAATCGCGTGACCTGATGCGCGCGGTCAGCCCCAACGATTTCTCGAACGAAGCGCATCCCTTCGGCACCGCGCGCGAAATCGAGATCGGCATGGGGATCGCCCGGGCACATCGCGTGACCTATGTGGGCGAGCTTGGGTGGGAGATTTATGTCTCCTCCGACATGGCCGCCCACGTGTTCGAGGCGCTGGAAGAGGCAGGCGTTGATCTTGGCCTGAAGCTGTGCGGCCTGCACACGCTGGACAGCTGCCGGACGGAAAAAGCCTTCCGCCACTTCGGCCATGACATCACCGATGAGGATCACGTGCTGGAGGCCGGGCTTGGCTTTGCGGTCAAGACCGACAAGGGCGATTTCATCGGCCGCGACGCGGTGCTGAAGAAACGCGCGGAGGGGCTGAAGCGGCGGCTGGTGCAGTTCCGGCTGGAAGATCCCGAACCGATGCTCTTCCACAACGAGGCGCTCATCCGCGATGGCAAGATGGTGAGCTATCTCACCTCGGGCAATTACGGCCACTTCCTCGGCGCAGCCGTGGGCCTGGCCTACGTGCCCTGCGAAGGCGAAAGCGCGGCGGACGTTCTGGCGTCCTCTTACGAAATCGAGGTTGCGGGCAAGCGGCACAAGGCCGTGGCCAGCCTGAAACCGATGTATGACCCCAAAGCAGAACGGGTGAAAGCATGATCGACCCTGTAGAAACGACGCCGTCCCGCAGCGCCCGCCGGGCCGGTGGCCGCGCGGCCCGCAAGGCCCTGCGCGCCGCCCCGCTGGCCGAAGACATCCGCCCGGTTCGCCCGGGCCTGTCCGGCGGAAAATTCAAGCCGCTGAGCGATGCCGAGGTCTTGCGCATTCACGAGGCCGCGCTGGAAGCCCTTGAGGTGATCGGGCTCAGCCAGGCCCCTGCCACCGGTGTCGAGGCGATGACCCGCGCCGGGGCGATCCAGGGCGACGACGGTCGGCTGCGTTTCCCCCGCGCGCTGGTCGAGGACATGCTGGCCAAGGCCGCTCGCAATATTACCCTGCACGGGCGCGACCCGAAATACGACCTGGAGCTGTCGGGTACGCGAACCCATTTCGGCACCGCGGGCGCTGCCGTGCATATCGTCGATGTTCTGACGGAAACCTACCGCGACTCCACGGCGGCAGACCTCTACGCTGCTGCGCAGCTGGTGCATAACCTCGACAACATCCATTTCCTGCAACGGCCCATGGTCTGCCGGGACATTCCCGACAACTACGATATGGACGTGAACACGCTCTATGGCTGCTGTGCAGGGACGACCAAGCATGTGGGCACGTCCTTTTCCGACCCCAGCCACGTGGCAGGCTGCATGGACCTGGTGCACCTGATCGCGGGCGGCGAGGAGAAGTGGCGTGAACGTCCCTTCATCTCGAATTCCAACTGCTTCGTCGTGCCCCCGATGAAATTTGCCGAGGAAAGCTGCGTGGCGATGGAGCATTGCATCCATGCCGGCATGCCCGTCCTGTTGCTGTCGGCGGGCCAGGCCGGGGCGACGGCCCCCGCGCCGATCGCCACCGCCATCGTGCAGGCGGTGGCCGAGTGCCTTGCGGGCGTCGTCTATGTCAACTCGATCAAGCCGGGCCATCCGGCGATCTTCGGCACCTGGCCCTTCGTCAGCGACCTGCGCACGGGCGCGATGTCGGGCGGGTCAGCCGAGCAGGCACTGCTGACTGCTGGCTGCGCGCAGATGCACCAGTTCTACGGGCTTCCCGGCGGCGCGGCCTCGGGCATTTCCGACAGCAAGCTGCCCGACATGCAGGCAGGGTGGGAGCAGGGCATAACCAACGTGCTGGCGGGACTGGCGGGGCTCAACATGGCTTACGAGACCGTGGGCATGCATGCCTCGCTTCTCGGGTTCTGCCTGGAAAGCCTGGTGCTTGGCAACGACCTCTTGGGACAGGTGCAACGCTGCGTGCGCGGGATCGACGTGACCGAGGACAGCGTGTCCATCGAGACCATGAAGGCCGTGTGCATGGGCGGGCCGGGGCATTACCTTGGCTCAGACCAGACGCTGCGGCTGATGCAGACGGAATATATCTATCCCGAAGTGGGCAACCGGATGAGCCCGAAGGAGTGGGCCGAGGCGGACCGCCCCAAGCTTCTGGAAACGGCCATTGCCCGCAAGGAAGCCATTCTCGCCAAGGCACAGAACCTGATCTCGCCCGACGTGGACCGGGTGATCCGCGAGAGGTTCAACATCGTGATCTGAGCGGAGGGCGGCCTGCCCCCTCAGGGGTGGTAGGCCGCGTCTCGGAGCCAACCGCCATAGCCTGATTGCAGCACCACCACGTTGCTGCGCCCCGCAACCCGCAGGGCGAAGGTCGCCTGAGACGACCGGGCACCAGTGTCGCAAAAGAGGATCGTCATACGGTCTGTCGGGATTTCCTCGATGCGGTCGAGCACCTCGCGCCACTCGATGTGGATCGCGCCGGGGATGGTCCCTGCCGCGTGCTGATCCGCGCTGCGGGTATCGACGAAGAGCGCGGCGTCGAACACCATCTGGTCGATCTGCTGGGGCAGGATGATGCCCGCGGTTTCCTCGGCGAACATCAGGTA
>NZ_CAXREX010000078.1:0-24914 GCF_964229645.1 Nioella sp.
GGGCACATCTGCCCCTCGTGGTGATGGCAGGCGAGGCGCCGTTGAAGCAGGGTTGGTACAACCAGGGGATCGATCAGGCCCCGTTCGTGACAGCGACGGGCGCGCGATACCGGTCGCTGCACTGGCCGGAGCGCATGCCAACCGCGATCCGCGATGCCTTTCTGGAGGCCCGGCGCGACCGGGTGCCGGTGGTTCTGGGCATTCCCTTCGATCTTCAGAACCTGCCATGGGACGGGGGCGATGATCTGCCCGTATCCTCGGTGCAGCTCTTGCCCCAACCCTCGGCCATTCCGCCAAATCCTGCCGACTTGCACGACGCCGCTGCACTGGTTGCCGGCGCAAAAAGGGTCGTCGTTATGGCCGGTCTCGGCGCGGTCGAGGCCGGGGCAGGGGAGGCCTGCCGCGCGCTTTCCCGAAAGTGCGACGCGCTCCTTGCGGCAACCTTGCCCGCGCGGGGCATTTTCGCGGGTGATCCCTTCAACCTCAACGTCGCCGGGGGCTTTTCTTCCGACATTGCGCGGGAATGCTTTGCCGAGGCGGACCTCGTGATAGCCGTGGGCTGTTCGCTGGCGCGGCACAACGCCGATGGCGGCACGCTCTGGCCGAATGCCAAGGTTCTTCAGATCGACACGGACCCGGTCGCCGTCAGCCAGGGCCGCATCGCCGCCGAGGCCCACCTGCGGGCCGACGCGCGGCTCGGGGTCGAGGCGCTGACCGGGATGCTTGAGGATCGCGCCACGCAGTGGCGCACCCCCGCCCTCGCGGCCCGGATCGCCTCGGAGCCCGCCGATGGCAGCGCCTTTGCACCTGAACCCGGCCTGCACGATCCGCGCGATGTGGTGGCCGCGCTGGAAACCCACCTGCCCTCCGACTGGCAGATGGTGAACAGCTCGGGCCATTGTTCCTACTATGTCGCCCACATGCCCTCGCGCCCGTGGGAAAAGTTCCTGACCATCCGCGAGTTTGGCGCGATCGGCAACGGCACGTCCTTCGCCATGGGCGTGGCGGCGGCCTGTCCAGAGGAAACCGTCGTGCTCTTCGACGGGGACGGCAGCTTGCTCATGCATGTGCAGGAACTGGAGACGATGCGCCGCCACGAGATGAACATCCTTGTGATCGCCTTGAACGACGGCGCCTACGGCTCTGAAATCCACAAGCTGCGCGCCGACGGGCTGTCGGATGCGGGAGCGGTCTTTGGCCGGACGGATCTTGCCGCCATCGCGCGGGGGTTCGGCATCGCGGGCGAAACCGTGACCGACCTTGCCGACCTGCCCGCGATGATCGCCCGCTTTGCGAAAACCGGCGGCGCAGCGGTGTGGGACGTGCCGGTCTCGGACCGCGTCTATTCCCCCTTGATCCGTCGGGCCCATCCCGGGATTGAAACGGTAAGTTAGGGTTGGTGCCAGGACCCAATACAGAACAGGGAGCCCGTTGATGAAAGTCCATATCCTTGATGACTGGTTCGACACGCTGAGAACCCTGAACAGTTTCAGCCTTCTGGATGGACACGACGTGACCGTCTGGAACGATCATGTAGAAGATGTGGACGTGCTGGCCGAGCGGCTAGCCGGGGCCGAGGCGCTGGTGCTGTTCCGTGAGCGCACGCCCGTCACGGCGGCGCTGCTGGAGCGGCTCCCCAACCTCCAGCTCATCAGCCAGCGCAGCGTTTATCCCCATGTGGATGTGCCAGCCTGCACGGCGAACGGAGTTCTGCTCTGTTCCAACATGCATTCCGACACGCCCTCCATTGCGGCCTCGGAACTGACCTTTGCGCTCCTCCTCGCCTCGGCCCGGCAGATCCCGCAGCAGATGGCGTCCCTGCGCGCAGGCAACTGGCAGATGGCCCCGGGGCAGACATTGGCCGGTCGCAGGCTTGGGCTATACGGATACGGACGTATTGCAAAACAGGTTGCGGGCTATGCCCGGGCCTTCGGGATGGATGTCGCCTGGTGGGGGTCGGAAGAGGGCCGCGCCCGGGCCGAGGCCGATGGGCAAAACGTCGCCGCAAGCCGCAAAGCCTTTTTCGAGGAGAGCGATTTCGTGTCGCTTCACGTGCGACTGAAGCCTGCCACACGCGGGATCGTCACGGCAGCCGATCTTCTGGCGATGAAACCCTCGGCGACCTTCGTCAATACTTCCCGGTCGGGACTGGTGGAGAAGGGCGCGCTGGAAGCGGCCCTTTCCGTCGGCAGGCCCGGGCGGCTGGCGCTTGACGTCTTCGACGTGGAACCGCTGACCGACACCAGCGACCCGGTGATCCAGCACCCGAATGTCATCGCCACGCCCCATATCGGCTACGTGACCGAGGACGAATTGGACCTCCAGTTCACGGACATCTACGAGCAGATCAACGCCTATGCAGACGGCGCGCCGATCCACATGATCAACCCCGAGGTGCGGGGGCGGGGGTGAGCCATTCAGCCGGGCAGGGGCAGGTCTTTCGGGATAACAAGGGCCCCATCCTCATCCGCCACGATCATGTCGCCAGGCCGGACGGCCACGCCGTCGACCACGATGTCGATGCCGGTTTCGCCTTCGCCCTTGCGGACACATTTCCTGGGCGTATGGCCGAGCGCCATGATGCCCACGGGCGTTTCGGCCAGCAACGCCACGTCGCGCACCGCGCCCCAGATCACGATACCTGCCCACCCGTTCGCAGCGGCCTCTGCCGCGATCACGTCGCCCGTCAGGGCCCGGCGCAGCGACCCGCCACCATCGACGACCAGCACACGCCCGTTCCCCGGCGTGTTCACCAGTTCCTTGACGCGACTGTTGACCTCATGGGTTTTGACCGTCATCGCGGGTCCGTGAAAGCGCCCGTGACCGCCATAGTGGCGCAAGGCGGGGGGCAGCACGCCGCAGGTATCGAGGAAATGGTCATAGAGATCGCAAGTGGGTGTCATGAGATGGCTCCTGTCGGGATGAGGGAGAATGCGCGATGATCGATGCCCTGACCAGCCTGCCCGAGGGGCTGACGGCGCTGGCCTTCTGGGTGCTGCTGGCCTTCAGCTTCATAAGCTCGTTCATCACGGTGGCTCTTGGGATCGGGGGTGGCGGGCTGTTGCTGGCAGTCATGGCCAGCCTGGTGCCGCCCGCTGCGCTGATCCCCGTGCACGGGGTGGTGCAACTTGGATCGAACGCCGGTCGGGCGGGAATGCTCTGGCGGCAGATCAGCGGGCCCGCGCTGCCGGGCTTCGTGCTTGGTTCGGTCGTGGGCTGCGCGCTTGGCGGGGTTGTCGTGGTCGAACTGCCACCCAGCATGGTGCAGATCGGGGTCGGGGCCTTCGTGATCTACAGCGTCTTTGCCAAGCCGCCGAAGTGGCTCGCGCGCTGGCCATGGCTGACCGGAGGCGTGTCGAGCTTCCTGACAATGTTCTTCGGCGCGACAGGGCTTTTCGTGGCCAACTACACCAAGTCGCTGGCCCTTCCCCGGCATGAACATGTTGCCACGCACGCGGCCCTGATGACAGTGCAGCACGGGCTGAAAGTGCTGATCTTCGGGCTGCTTGGATTTGCCTTCAGTGCCTGGGCACCGGTGATCGTGTCCCTGATCGTCGCGGGGCTTGCGGGCACGTTCATCGGGCGTCATCTGCTCAACCGCATGACGGATCACGGCTTTAAACGCGCGCTTGACGTGCTTCTGGTGCTGATCTCGGCCCGGCTTATCTGGGCGGGGCTGACAGGTTAGCGCCAGCCCCGGTCCGTCACCCCACATGTTCTGCCAGGAAAGCCTCGGTGCGCTTGTGTGCCTGGTCCGCGGCATCTGCCACGAACGAGGGGCGCGCATCGTTGGCGAAGGCATGGCCCGCCTCGTACATGTGGACCTGCATATCGGGCAGGTAGGCCTGCGCCTCGGCCAGCATTTCCGGCGGAACATGGTCATCGGTCGTTCCGAAATGCCCAAGGAACGGCGCGCGAAGCGGGCTGTCGAGATATTGGGGCAGGCGAGTGCCATAGAAGGCCACGGCGCAGGCCACGTCGCATTTCTGCGCCGCGCGCAGCGCCAGGCCGCCACCCCAGCAAAAACCGATTACCCCCACCTTGCCGCCATTCGCAGCCAGGGCTGCCACGGCGACATCGACATCCGCCATGGTCTGCGCAAGGTCAGAGGCCAGCATCATGTCGCGGCCACGGGGCGCCTCGGCGAAGGGAATGAGCGCGCCTTTTTCATGGCGGTCGAACAGGGCGGGGATGGCAACCTCGTAGCCCTGGGCGGCATAGCGCGCGGCAACGCCCTTGAGCTGGTCGGTGATCCCGAAAATCTCTTGCAGGATCACAACGCCCCCACGGCGCGTGCCCTGTGCCGGTTCCATCCAGCAGTCAAGCTTGTGGCCGTCAGCGGCCGTCAGTTCCGTCATCATCTGGCAGTCTTTCATGCATGTCGGGAAGAGGCCCCGCCCGGAATGGTCCCCGGGCAGGGCGGATGCGTTTACTGGTTCACGGGAATGCCGTGCTCCTCGTAGTAGCGCACGGCACCCGGGTGATAGGGCACCTCGTTGGCCGGGGCCATGATCTCGGTGCGGGCAAGGCGGAACAGGCCAAACGCTTCGGTCAGCGCCTCGTTGTTCTCGGCCACGATGCGGGTCATGTCATAGACCAGATCATCCGACACGTCGGCATTGGTCAGCATCATCCACGGAATGCGCATCAGGTTCGCGCCATAGTCCTGAAGCCCGTTGATGTTCTCGTTCTGCGGCAGCGACACGAGGTAGCCGGCCGGCAGATACTCGTTGAAGGCGGCCACGGCCTCTTCGCTGTCATCGAGCGAGATGTAGCACAGCCCGCCACGGTCCTGCAGTTGCACCGACGCCTGCTGTCCGGCGCCTGCGTTGAGACTGACCAGCGCGATATCGACCAGTTCATCCCCGAGCGCATTGATCCCGTCCACGAAGCTTGCGACCGGCACTTGCTGGAAGTCGTCATAGCTCAGCCCTGCATTCGCGAGCCCGCCCGCGATGTAGTAGGGAATGATGGTCGACGAGGCATATTCCGACGCGATGCGCAGGTCACCCGCCCGGCCCACGAGATCCTGCACCGAGGCAAGGCCCAGGTCGCAGGGTGCCATGATGCTGGTGGTCAGCGGGAACATCACGCCCACGAGACGCATGTTGGGGCTGGCGCGGTCATAGTTGCCAGTGCCGCTATAGGCGAAGGCAGCCTCTACCCCGTTCGAGAAGCCGAAATCGACTTCGCCGGAATTGATTAGGGGCAGGTAGCCCACAAGGGGCTGAGTGCGCACGGTGATGCCATTGTCATTGGCAACGCGCCCAACGGCCTGGCCCGAGTTATACGCAACCGAGCCCTGCGCCCCGGTGGCCATGGTCACCACTTGGGCGCTGGCGGCGACCGCGCTCATCGCCAGGGCGGTAAGGCCACCCCCTATCAGCGTTTTCATGTTGGTCATGTCTGTCTTCCTCCCTTGGTTCAGTCCGATTGTGATGCGGTAGTGGCCCGGGCCGTTTCGGCCCCGGGCAGAAAGTGCAGCGCAATGGCCAGCGCGATTGCGGCGCAGGCGGCAATGATTTCGCTAGTCTGGCCGAGCGTCAAAAAGCCAAGCGGCAGCGAAAAGGCACCAAGGGCCACGGCCAGCAGCCTCAGCCCCATGTTGAGTGGACGCCCCCAGTAGCCCACGACCCCGGCAGTCACCGCGATGATGCCGATGCCTGCCAGGCCCCCGGTCAGGGCGATCTCGGCCCAGCTTCCCTGCATCAAGAGTGCAGGCGTCGCCACGAAGGCGAAGGGCAGGATGAAGGCTGCCCATCCCACGCGCATGGCTGCGAGCCCCGTGCGCAGCGCGCCCGCGCCCGTGATCGTGGCCGCCGCGAAGGCCGCCAGCGCGACGGGGGGCGTTATCATCGACATCATGCCGAAATAGAGGATGAAGAGATGGGCCGCGATCGGCTGGATCCCGGCCTCGACCAGCGAGGGCGCGACCAGCGCGGCCAGCAGCACATAGACGCCCGACGTCGGCATACCCATGCCCAGGATCACGCAGATCAGCGCCGAGATGAGCAGCAAAAGGACGACGTTCGATCCGACGGCATCGACGAGGACAAGTGTGAGCGCAAAGCCGAGCCCGGTGACGTTCAGCACACCGATCACGAAGCCCGCCGAGGCCACCACGAGGATGAGATCGACCATCGAGGTGCCGGTCTTGACGAAGACCTGGCCAAGCGTTTCCAGCGTCAGCCGAGTGCCCTGGTAGCCCCTTAGAAACCCCACAACAACAATCGCAACCGAGGCCAGCAGGGCAGAATCCTCAGGGTCCATCCGCCACCAGAACAGGGCTACCAGCAGCAGGCCGAAAGGAAAAAGGAAGTGCCAGCCATCGCGCAGGACCTGCACCACGGTCATACGCTCTTCGTCGGGGGCGCTGATCCCGTCCCGCCCGGCAATCAGGTCCACCTGCGCGAAGACGCTGAGATAGTAGAGGATCGCCGGAACGAGCGCCGCGGCGGCGACCGAGATGTAAGGGATTTCCAGGAACTCGGCCATCAGGAAGGCGGCTGCCCCCATGATCGGCGGGGTCAGTTGCCCCCCGGTCGAGGCAACGGCCTCGATCGCGCCGGAATCCTCGTCCGAATAGCCGCCGCGTTTCATCAGCGGGATGGTGATGACGCCGGTGGTGACCACGTTCGACACGGCGCTGCCAGAGATCGACCCGAAAAGCGCAGAACCCACCACAGATATCTTGGCGCTGCCGCCCCGGGCGCGGCCTGTCGCGGCCATGGCAAGATCGGTGAAGAAGGCCCCGCCGCCCGCTGCAAACAGAAGCTGGCCGAAGAAGACGAAGAGCAGAACGATGATCGTTCCCACTGCAAGCGGGGTCGAAAAGACTGCAGACGGGTCGAAGCCAACATATTGCACCAGCCGAACCGGGCTCAGTCCCCGCCCGATCAGGCGCCCCGGAACCAGGTCTGCAAAGAGCGCATAGACAAGAAACACGGCGACGATCGAAAACAGCATCCAGCCCGCGCGGCGGCGGATGCCTTCCATCACTGCGATCGTCACAACGGTTCCGATGACGGTGATCTGCCAGGGCCGGTAAGCCTGTTCGCGCAAGAGCCAGGTGAAATCCCAGGCCGCATACATGAGCACGACGAAACAGGTGGCGGCAATCGCGCCATCCAGCCAGCCAACGCGCGGCTTCTCATCGCCGTGCCACCCGTAGCGCAGGAAGCAGATGACCAGCGCAAGACCCAGTTGCAGCGCCATGTATTGCTGTCGCAGCACGGCAAAGCCCAGCCGCGTGTGGGTTTCGAGGTTCCAAAGGATGCAGGCCACGCACATGATCGTCGCCAGCGCACCAATGGTGCGGTTGACCCATCTGGGTGGTTGCGCGACCCCGCTCATGCGCCGACCTCCTCTGTCCAGTAAAGCCGCATGGGGTTGTCGACCAGAAGCTTCTTCTGCAACTCAGGCGTTGGCGCGATGCGTGGGATGAAGTCCACCAGCTGTCCGTCATCGGGCATGTGAGAGCGCATGTTCGGATGCGGCCAGTCAGTGCCCCAGATCACCCGGTCGGGGTAGCGCTCGACCAGGGTCTTGCCGAAGGGAACAACGTCATCATAGGGCGGGCCCGCTTCCGTCAGCCGCTCCGGGCAGGTGGCCTTGATCCAGAAGCGCTCGTTTTCGTCCATCAGTCGCTGAACGGCGCGAAACCCTTTGGCCTTGATCCCCTGGGACACATCCGGGCGACCCATGTGGTCGATGACGACCGTGCCGGGCAGGGAGGTCAAAAAGGGGGCCAGGTCATCCAGTTCCGCGCTCTCGAAATAGACGACGATATGCCAGCCCAAATCGGCGAGCCGGGCGGCGATGTCCCGGTAGGCGTCCTTGGGGGCATCGCCCACAAGCCTCTTGAGGAAGTTGAACCGCACGCCGCGCACGCCGCCCTTGTGAAGGCGCTGCAACTCGGCATCGCTGATCGTCGGGGATACCACTGCGACCCCGCGCGCCAGTCCCCGTGAGCGGGCGATTGCCGCCAGCATGGCGCTGTTGTCGCTGCCGTGGCAGGTGGCCTGCACGATCACGTTGCGCGACAGGCCCAGGTGGTCCCGCAAGGCGAAGAGCTGATCGGCCGGGGCATCGACGGGCGTGTACTTGCGTTCCGGTGCGAAGGGGAAAAGCGCCGCAGGGCCGAAAACATGGCAGTGGGCGTCCACCGCCCCGGCAGGAGGACGGAAGCGCGGGCGGGAAGGCGCAGGGTGAAAGGGCAGGTAATCGGGATCCGCCCCCGCCGGTGCCATTGCTGCCGCGTCCTGTGCCGCCATCTGCGTCCTCCCCTTTACGTCGTAGGTAAAAGCGTAGGAAAGACAGATTTATTTGGGAAATTGATATTCGTGTTTTACTCTATCATCTAGAATGATGGATGATTGAAAATGCTCAATAATTTTGATCTCAACCTGTTCCTGGTTTTGCACACCTTGCTGGAAGAGCGGAGCGTGACCAAAACCGGAGAACGACTCGGCCGAACCCAATCGGCCATTTCGAACTCGTTGAAACGTCTGCGGGACTATTACGGCGACCCGCTGTTGGTGCGCACACCCGAAGGCTTGAGCCCGACACCAAAGGCCGCTGAACTTGCGCCGATGGTCGCCGCAATCGTGGCCGAGGCCGGGGCTTGTGTGTCGCCTGTTTCGGCCTTCGATCCGGCCACTGCCACGGGGCGCTATGTCATCGGCGCGCCAGATCGCTGCAACCTGCCTGTGATCCTGCCCTTCCTGGAACAGCTCGGGGCGCTGGCACCGGGCCTCGTCGTGTCGCTGCGCACAACGGACCGGGACTATGCCACCCGCCTGATCGAAACCGGGGAAGTCGACCTCGCCATAGGCTGGATCGACCGGACCCCGCCCCATATCAAACGGTTCTTCGCCTTCGAGGATCAGTTCGTTTGCCTTTGCCGGCAGGATCACCCCTTGTTGGCGCAGGGGGGCGATCCCGCGCTAACCGACATCCTGTCTTTCCCGCATCTCGTCGTCAGCTCGACCGGGGATCGCCGCGCCGCGTTCGACTCGGTGCTGGATGCCCATGCGCTGAGCCGCACGATTTCGGCCACGCTGATGAGTTTCACGATCGTGCCGGAGCTTCTGTTGCAGTCGAATCTCGTTGGTGTCTTCACTCATAGGACGGCGCATTATTTCGCCCGCCGCTACCCGCTTACCACTGCTCCGGTCCCGCTAGAGGTCGCCCCGATTGCCAATCACCTCATCTGGCATCGTCGATACGATGCCGATGACGCGCATTCCTGGTTGCGCGGCCAGATCATCGCGGCCTGCCAGCAGCCCTGACAGGGGGCATTCGGAATGCGTGGGGCACATTCAATCTGCGCAATGAGACGTAGGTCGATCCATGATCCCATGCCATCCTGCCGCTGAAAGGACTTCGTTATGACCGCCAACACGCCCCGCATCGCCTTTATCGGCTTCGGAGAAGCCGCCCGCGCCTTCCTGTCCGGGTGGGCCCCAGAACGGCCCGAGGATTTCGCGGCCTTTGACATCAAGACCGCATCCGATGCGACACGGGGTGCGATGCTGGAGGCCTATGCTCAGGCCGGCATTCGAGGGTGCGATACTGCTGCCGACGCTCTGAATGGGGTGGGGGCGGTGTTTTCCGTCGTGACCGCCGACCAGGCGCTGATCGCGGCGCAGCAGGCCGCTCCCGCTTTGGGTCGGGGCACGCTTTGGTTCGATTGCAATTCCTGCGCACCCGACACTAAGCGTGCGGCTGCCAAGCTGATCGAAGACGCAGGTGGGCGCTATGTCGATGTTGCCGTCATGGCCCCTGTGCATCCCAAGCGCCATCATGTTCCGCTGACGATTTCGGGTCCTCATGCAGAGGCGGCGGGGGCTGTTCTCAAGGCCCTCGACATGCGCCCCGAGATTGCCGGGGACGACGTGGGACAGGCCTCGACGATCAAGATGCTGCGGTCGGTCATGGTCAAGGGGATGGAGGCGCTGATGGCAGAATGCTTTCTGTCCGCCCGACGGGCGGGCGTCGAGAACCAGGTTCTGGCATCATTGTCCGGCTCTTTTCCTGAAATCGACTGGCGCCTGCGCGGGGCCTATAACCTTGAGCGTATGATCGTGCACGGACGCCGCCGAGCCGCCGAGATGCGTGAAGTTGCCTTGACGGTCGAAGCTCTCGGGCTGCCGGCCGACATGGTTCACGCCTGCGTGGAGTGGCAGGAGAGGATCGGACAGACAGGGGCCGATCCGGGTGAGGATGTGTTGGAGACCCGGTTGGACGCTGTCTTGAACACGCTTTGATGCGCTAGGGCTTGCAGGCTTTCGTTATTTCCCGCAGGATATAAAGAAAGCCTGCAAGCCGATCAATCTCAACCTGAACCATGTCTGACCAACCCGCCCCTCCAAGATTGCGCCTGCGTATCCTCTTCGGTGAGGACGCGATGCTTGGCCCCGGCAAGGCGGACTTGCTGGAAGCCATTCAGCAGACAGGCTCGATTTCAGCCGCAGGGCGGGCCATGTCCATGAGTTACAAGCGTGCCTGGGGTCTTGTGGATGAGATGAACCAGGCGTTCCGCGATCCCCTGGTGGCCAGCGCCCGTGGCGGGGCGCGTGGCGGCGGGGCGCAACTGACAGAAGCAGGCGAACAGGTATTGGAGCACTTCCGAAAGCTCGAGGACATCACGGCCGAGGCAGGGGCGGCCCGCATCGGGGCACTGCGCGCAATGCTGAAGGATATGTCCCATGAGGCATAGCGAGATGCCATATTCCCGGACGACACGCCTTGCGCAGATTGGCGGCGGCGCTTGATGGCCACGTTCCGCGATCTCACCCTGCCCGTGCTGCTTGCCGGTGCAATCTGGGCACCGTCCTCGCTGTGGGGAGAGGTCACCGTGTTCGCAGCGGCCAGCCTGTCCACTGCGCTGGAAGAGATCGCAGACCACTACGAGGATCAGACGGGGCAGGGCGTGACCTTGTCCTTCGCCGGGTCCTCGGTTCTCGCGAGGCAGATCGAACAGGGGGCGCCCGCCGACCTTTACCTATCTGCAAACGCCGAGTGGATGGATTGGCTGGCAGAGGGCGGATTGATTGAACCTGGCACCCGCCGCGATTTGTTGGGCAACCGGCTCGTCCTCGTGGCGCATGGTGACATGCCCCCCGTCGATATCTCGTCAGAGCTCGACCTGCCCGCGCTGCTAGACGGGGGCTGGCTGGCCATGGCCTTGGTAGAGGCGGTTCCGGCAGGCATCTATGGGCGCGAGGCGATGGTCTCGCTCGGCTTGTGGGACGAAGTCGCCCCACGGGTGGCGCAAACCGACAACGTTCGCGCGGCCCTGACATTGGTTTCCGTGGGCGAGGCACAGCTCGGCATCGTCTACGAGACCGACGCGCGTGCCACGCGGGATGTCTCGGTGATCGGCACTTTCCCAGCCGAAAGCCACAGCCCGATCGTCTATCCGGTTGCGGCGATAGAGGGGCGTGCCACTCCGGATGTTCTGCAATTCCTGGCCTATCTCGGCGGCCCTGAGGCGCGTTCGATTTGGCGTACTCACGGGTTTTCCCTGGCAAGGGAGGACTAGACGCATGGTGTGGCTTGGTCCCGAAGAATGGCAGGCGGTGGCCTTGTCGCTGCGGGTGTCGCTTTGGGCGACGCTGCTGTCGCTGCCCCTGGGGATCTTTACAGCCTATGCCCTGGCTCGCTGGCGCTTTCCCGGTCACGGGTTGGTCAATGGATTGGTGCACCTGCCGCTTATCCTGCCGCCGGTGGTCACGGGCTACCTCTTGTTGATGACCTTCGGAACCCGTGGGCCCGTTGGCAGCGTCTTGCAGGATTTGGGTATCGTCTTCGCTTTTCGGTGGAGCGGTGCAGCACTCGCGGCGGCAGTGATGGCGTTTCCCTTGATGGTGCGCGCGATACGCCTGTCGATCGAGGCGGTCGATCCGAAGCTGGAGCAAGCCGCTGCGACCCTCGGGGCATCCCGGTTCTGGGTGTTCGCGACCGTCACGCTTCCGATGATCCTGCCGGGCATCATTGCGGGCGCGATCCTTGCCTTTGCAAAGGCAATGGGGGAATTCGGGGCCACGATTACCTTCGTGTCGAACATTCCCGGCCAGACACGAACCGTTCCCTCTGCCATCTACGCCTTTCTTCAGGTGCCGGGCGGGGAAGATGCAGCCCTACGCCTGGTGCTCGTTTCCGTCGGGGTGGCGATGGCGGCATTGCTGCTGTCCGAGGTCATATCGCGCCGGGTTGCGGCAAGGGTGGCAGGCCAATGACACTGTCCGTCGACATAACCCACAGGACGCCCGGTTTCGAAGTGCAGGCACGTTTCGAGGCCCCGCGCGGCGTCACCGTGCTTTTCGGGCGGTCCGGGTCCGGAAAGACGACCATCGCCAACGCCGTGGCGGGGCTGGTTCGTCCCGAGGCAGGTCGAATCGTTGCCGATGAGATGGTGTTGATGGACAGCACCCAGGGACTCTGGCTGCCCCCGCATCGGCGACGCATCGGGTATGTCTTCCAGGAGGGGCGGCTCTTTCCGCATCTGACCGTTCGGCAAAACCTCGAATATGGGCGGCGTTTCGCCCCCGCGGGGGCCGTGTTGGAAGATGAACGCCATGTGGTCGAAATGCTGGGGATCGAACACTTGATGGAGCGTCGTCCCGCCAAGCTGTCGGGAGGCGAAAAACAGCGCGTGGCCATCGGGAGGGCACTTCTGTCGGCACCGCGCCTGATCGTGGCAGACGAACCTCTCGCGTCGCTCGACGAGGCGCGCAAGGCCGAGATCCTGCCCTATCTGGAACGGCTGCGCGACGAGGTCGACATTCCGATCCTCTATGTCAGCCATTCGGCGGCGGAAGTGGCCCGATTGGCCACAACAGTCGTGGTGTTGGAAAACGGTCGGGTGGTGCGGCATGGGTCAGCAACCGACGTGCTGGCCGACCCGGAGGTGACTCCCCTTGGCGCGCGCTCTGCCGGGGCCATGTTGACGGCGCGCGTGGCGCGCCACCACGAGGACGGATTGACGGAACTCGATGCAGGGGGATTCCCCTTGTTCCTGCCCAGGGTTGCGCAAGCCCCGGGCAGCCGGGCTCGGGTTCGCATCGCGGCGCATGACGTGATCCTGTCCCGGGATAGGCCCGATGGGCTCTCGGCCCTCAATATACTGCCGGGCATTGTCATCGACATCCGCTCCGGCGATGGCCCCGGGGCCATCCTGTCGTTGAGGACACCTGCGGGAACGCTGCTGGCGCGGGTCACCCGGCGGTCTGTCGCGGCGCTCGGATTGTCCCCTGGAACCGAATGTCACGCAGTGATCAAGACGGTGGCCATTGCCCCCGAAGATGTAGGCGGGCAGGACGGTGGCCATGAGGAAAGCCGCGTTGCGCCAGAGGAGATAGAATGACCAATACGGATTACGCCGACTGGATCGGACGGCGCAGCGACCATTCCGATAGTATCACCTCTCAAAAACTGGCTCAGTTGCGCGTGACGCTTGGGCAGGCCTGCGGGCCTTCCCGTGTGCCAGGTGGCATGCAGTGGTGCATTGCGCCTGACCTCGCCGGGGCGGAAGACCTGGGGCGCGACGGGCATCCCCGGCCCGGCCTCGTTCTGCCCAAGCTTCCCCTACCGCGCCGCATGTGGGCCGGAGGAGAGTTGCATGTTCATTCTGCTTTCGAGGAAGGCGATGCCGTCACCCGCGTGACCACGATCCGGGATGTGACCTTCAAGCAGGGGCGAAGTGGCCCGCTAGGTTTCGTGACGGTAGACCACTGTTACGAGGTTGCCGGCGAACTCCGGCTGAGCGAGCGGCAGGACATTGTCTATCGGGAAGATCCAAAACCGGGCGCGCGCAGCTCGTTGCAACCGGCAGAAGAGTGGAGTGTCGTGGCCAGTTGGCAGATCGTTCCCGACGCAACCTTGCTCTTCAGGTTCTCGGCCCTGACTTTCAACGGTCATCGGATTCATTACGATCATCCCTATGCAACCGGGGTGGAAGGCTATGACGGCCTCGTGGTGCATGGACCCCTTCAGGCGACCTGGATGCAGAACCTTGCGGCCGAGTGCTTCGGCCATTTGCCAAGCCGTTTTGCCTATCGCGGGCTGACGCCGCTTGTTGCAGGCATTCCGATCAGGGTCGAAGCGCGGGAGGCACCCGGTGGGCTGGGCCTCCGCGTGAGACGAGAAACCGACGGGGTCGTGACCATGCAGGCAGAGGCCGGCAGGTGACGAAGGGTAAGTTTTTTCCTGAAAAAACTTACCCGGCGGGGATAGAAGAATTTTCCGGAAAATTCTTCTGATGGATCCCGGAAAAAATCTTCCGGAAGATTTTTTCCGTCTTGCTCACCTGTCTTGCAGCAGGGCCTCGGTCAGCGGGTGATCCGCCTGCTTCAACCCGTCGATCACGTCGAAATGGTGCCGACCGGGCTCGTAAAAGGCGGGGGTCATGCCGGTCTTGTCCTGCCAGGCCTCTGCCATCACTTGTGCCTGTCGCAGGAATTCGGGCCGTTCAAGCGCCCCTGTCCAGCAGGTGATGGACTTCCCGGGCAGCGGATCAAGCAGGACCGGGCTTTCCGCCTTGGCTTCCTCGTCGTCGAGGCGAAGCGTCCCGTTCATGGAATGAAGGCGCAGCGGGCGAAGGTCATGCACCCCGGACAGGGACACGACGCGCTCGATCCGATCGCTGACCGCAGGCGCAAGCGGCCCGTTTCGGCAAATCATGCGGCTCACAAGATGCCCGCCGGCGGAATGCCCGATCAGCCTGATCGGCCCCTCGACCATCTTCCCGGCCTTTTCGATGGCCGCGCCCACCTGACGGGTGATCTGGGAAATGCGCGCCTCGGGCGCCAGGGTGTAGCCCGGCATGGCGACCGCCCAACCGTGCGACAGGGGGCCTTCCGCAAGGTCGGACCACAGACCCTTGTGCAGGCGCATCCAGTACCCGCCATGCACGAAAACGACGAGTCCTTTCGTCAGGCCTTCGGGTCGGAAAAGGTCCAGTTTTTCACGCGGCGCATCGCCGTAGGCAATATCTGTTTCCTGATGGGGCCAACGCTCTCTGAAAGCATGCGCGCGTTGTTCCCAGATCGCGGGATAGCCATCGCCCCCCGGAATGTGATCGGCGTTGTTCAGGGCGTCTTCCCAGTCGATGCCGGTGCTGTCCATATCCGAGACCTTCCCATCCAATTCCGCGATCGGTTCCGGGGCGAAGCCTAGCGCCGCCCCGGTGCCGGGATCAAATGCAAAAGCCTGCGGTCAGATGACCTGCTCGAAGAGCGACATGACGTTGTCTCGGGTCAGTTCGACCGGGTTGCCGCCACAGGACGGATCCTGAAGCGCCATCTCCGTCAACTCCTCAAGCCGATCGTGCCCTACGCCCATCTCGGACAGGCGGCGTGGAATGCCGAGGCTGTCGTTGAACTCCTGCACGAAGGCCTGGAAACCGTGGAAACCTCCCTCGATGCCCAGATAGGCGGCTGCCCTGTCGAAGCGATGCTCGATCACGGGAGCATTGAGCCGAAGCACGGCGGGCATACAAACGGCGTTCGTGGTGCCGTGATGGGTGCCATAGACCGCGCCGATCGGGTGGCTCAGGGCATGGATCGCGCCCAGGCCCTTCTGGAAGGCGGTGGCCCCCATGGCTGCTGCGCTCATCATGTGGGCACGAGCCTCGATATCGGTTCCGATCGTGTAGGCGCGCGGCAGGTAGTCGATGACGAGGCGCATTCCCTCCAGGGCGATGCCCTGGCTCATCGGGTGGTAATGCGGGCTGCTGAAGGCTTCCACGCAATGGGCGAAGGCATCGAGCCCTGTCCCCGCCGTGATTGCCTTTGGCATGCCCACAGTCAATTCCGGGTCGGCGATGACCACGCTTGGCAGAACCTTGGGGTGGAAGATGATTTTCTTCACATGAGTTTCGGAGTTGGTGATCACGCTCGCGCGCCCCACTTCCGACCCGGTTCCCGCGGTCGTCGGAACCGCGATGATGGGGGCGATTCCGGCGGGATCGGCGCGGGTCCACCAGTCTCCGATGTCCTCGAAATCCCAAATCGGCCGCGTCTGGCCCGACATGAAGGCCACCATCTTGCCGAGGTCGAGCCCGGAACCACCGCCGAAGGCAATCACGCCATCATGCCCGCCCTCACGATAGACCGCGAGGCCCGCGTCGAGGTTCTTCTCGTTCGGGTTGGGATCGACGTCGGCGAACATGGCGCGGCCAAGGCCGTTGTCTTCCATGATATCCAGCACGTCGGTCGTGATCGGCAGATCGCGCAATCCCCGATCCGTGACCAGAAGCGGGCGCTTGATGCCGGCCTGCGCGCAGGCTTGCGGAAGTTCTGAAATACGGCCAGCGCCGAACTTGACGGCGGTCGGATAAGACCAGTTTCCCGTGAGGCTCATGTCGTTACCTTCTTGAGATGGTAGGATTTGGGGCGCGTGAGGTTGTGGTAGCCGATGACCGACAGGCCTCCCCCGCGGCCGGTGTTCTTGCAGCCGGTCCAGCACAGGCCCGGGTCCAGATAATCCGCCCGGTTCAGGAACACGGTGCCGGTTTCGATCTGGTCGCCCACCCGCATCGCGCGGTCGATATCCGCAGTCCACAGGCTGGCGGTCAGGCCGAATTCGCTGTCGTTCATCAGCCGGATCGCTTCCTCGTCATCGCGCACGGGCATGATGCCCACGACCGGGCCGAAGCTTTCATCGCGCATGACGCGCATGTCATGGCTGACATTGGTCAGGATCTGGGGCGAGAGATAGGCGCCGCCATCATCGCCCTCCAACGTGGGGATATGCGCCGTTGCGCCCGCCGCCACTGCCTCGGCGATTTGGGCGCGCACTTCCTCTGCAAAGCGGACATTGGCCATCGGGCCAAGCGTGGTCTCGGGGTCGAGCGGATTGCCGAGCTTGTAGCCCTTCACGAGTTCAACCGATTTCTCCACGAAGGCGGCGAACAGGCTTTCATGCACATAGACACGTTCGATCCCGCAGCAGCACTGGCCGCTGTTATACATCGCGGCATCCATCAGCGTTGCGACTGCAGCGTCCAGATCGGCATCCTCCATGACATAGCCCGGATCCTTGCCGCCCAGTTCCAGGCCAAGCCCGGTAAAGGTGCCAGCCGCGGCCCGCTCCATCGCACGCCCGCCACCGACGGAGCCGGTGAAGTTGACGAAATCGAAGGCGTCATCCGCGATCAGGCCCGACGTGGTGTCATGGTCCAGGAAGACGTTGATGAACACGTCCTCGGGCACACCGGCCGAGTGGAACGCGCGGGCCATGCGCTCGCCCACCAGAAGGGTTTGAGTGGCATGTTTCAGCACGACCGTATTGCCCGCGATGAGCGCCGGGGCGATCGTGTTGATCGCCGTCATGTAAGGATAGTTCCAGGGGGCCACGACGAAGACCACGCCATGAGGCACGCGCTTGATGTAGCGTTTGAAGGTGGCATCCTCGCCCACGGCGATATCGGCCAGCGCGGTTTCCGCGATCTCGGCCATGTATTGCGAGCGTTCGTTGAAGCCGCCGAATTCGCCCCCGTATCGCACCGGGCGGCCCATCATGGCGGCCAGTTCCGGGACGATGTCGTCATTCATCGCGCCGACGGCGGCGACACCGGCCAGAACGAGGTCGATCCTCTCCTGCACGGGGCGCGCAGCCCAAAGGGCCTGTGCCTCGCGGGCGCGTTCGACAAGCGCGGCGGCGGCCCCGTGGTCCAGCACGGGGCGTTCGGCGAAGACCGATCCATCGATCGGAGAGATGCATTTCAAAACCTTGGTCATCGGGTCCTCTGGAAAGCCCCCGATTGCCCCGTCTGTCTGGCGGAGCGGTTCGGGCGGCTTGTTGCAAGTTCGCGGGCCTCAGGCCCGTTCAAATCCACGGGCGACCTCGTAGTCGGTCACAACGCGGTCGAAATCCTCGATCTCCACTTCGGCGGCGCGGGTGTAGTGGTCGATCACCCAGTCTCCCATGGCCTCTCGCAGCATGGCGGAATTGCGCAGCGTCTCGGCCGCATCGCGCAGCGTGCCGGGGATATGGCCCACGTCGCCTTCGTAGGCGTCTCCCTTGAAGGGAGGCTCCAGCGTCAGCTTGTCCTCGATCCCCTTGATCCCGGCCGCCAGCATCGCGGCCATGGCGAGGTAGGGGTTCATGTCCGATCCGCCGATACGACACTCGACCCGGACAGCCTTGGTGCCGTCGCCGCACAGGCGGAACCCGGCGGTGCGGTTGTCCACCGACCAGACGGTGCGGGTTGGGGCGAAGCTGCCCTTCTGGAAGCGCTTGTAGCTGTTGATATAGGGGGCCAGGAAATAGGTGTAGTCGCTGGCGTATTTGATCAGCCCGGCCATGTAGCTCTTCATCAGCTCCGACATGCCGAGCGGGTCGTTTTCATCATGGAACGCGGGCACGCCGTTTTTCCAAAGCGACTGATGCACATGGCTGGAGCTGCCCACCTTGTCGTGGTGCCACTTGGGCATGAAGGTCGCGGCATGGCCATTCTGCCAGGCGATTTCCTTCACGGCGTTTTTCGCGATGGTGTGATTGTCCGCGGTCGCGAGCGCCGCACCGTAGCGGATGTTGAGCTCTTCCTGCCCGGTCTCGGCCTCGCCCTTGGAATTTTCCACCGGGATGCCGGCGGCGAAGAGGTGATTGCGGATGGGCCGCATCACGTGCTCTTCCTTGGTGGTCTGGAAGATGTGGTAATCCTCGTTGTAGCCACTGATGGGCTGCATGTCGCGGAAACCCGATTTGCGGATCTCATCGAAGCTCTTTTCAAAGAGGAAGAACTCGATCTCGGTTGCCATCATGGCGTCATAGCCAAGGGCTTCCAGCCGCTTGATCTGGCGCTTCAGGATGGCGCGCGGCGAATGCGGCACGTCCTCGTGGGTGTGATGGTCCTGAAGATCGCACATCACCATGACCGTGCCTTCAAGCCACGGCACCGGGCGCAGCGTGGTCAGGTCGGGCTTCATCACATAGTCGCCATAGCCCGCGCGCCAGCTGGTCGAGGCATAGCCGTCAGGGGTCGCCATCTCGATATCGGTGGCCAGCAGGTAGTTGCAGCAATGGGTTTCCTTCCAGGCACTTTCCACGAAGTTCACGGCGTGGAAGCGCTTGCCCATCAGGCGGCCCTGCATGTCGACCGCGCAAACCAGCACGGTATCGACCGCGCCGCTATCGACTTGGTCCTTGAGGGTTTCGAAGCTCAGGATGGCGGACATGGTGTATTCCTGTAACGCATAAGGGGTGTGCCTCGGCCCGCACGACGGGGCCGAGGCGCCGTAGGTCAGGTGTAGCGGTAGGGGCGGCCAGCGGCCTGCATATCCGCATTATAGCGCCGGAAGATTTCCACCACACGCCGTTTCGTTTCCGATTCAGCGGCGATTTCTTCCCAGAAATCCTGTGCGGCGGCTTCGACCTGGGCCCATTCATCATCGGGGATAGAGGTCAGTTCCATCTCGGTGCCGTGGACGCGCAGCGCGGCTTCGCCACCCCAGTACCACCACTGGCGATAGTAGTGCGACTGGTCGCAGCAGACGCGGAAGAGGGTCTGCAGGTCTTCGGGCAGATCGTTCCAGCGGTCCATGTTGGCAAAGAAGGACCCGGCCCATGCGCCCGAGATGTTGTTGGTCAGGAAGTAGTTGGTCACGTTGGCCCACCCGACGGTGTAGTCCTCGGTGATGCCCGACCAGGCGATGCCGTCAAGCTCGCCCGTCTGCACGGCCACTTCGATGTCTTCCCAGGGCAGGGTCACCGGCACTACGCCGAACTGGCTGAGGAAGCGACCTGCGGTCGGGAAGGTGAAGACCCGCTTGCCCTGAAGATCGGCAAGACTGCGGATCGGGTCGACGGTCGCGAAGTGGCACGGGTCCCAGGACCCGGCCGAGATGTGCTTCACGCCCACGGCGGAATAGGCTTCGTCCCAGATCTCGTTCAGCCCGTACTGGTTGAACAGCACCGGCACGTCGAGCGAGTAGCGCGAGGCAAAGGGGAAGTAGCCGCCGAAGACGGTCACTTCGGTTGGCGACGCCATCGAGTCGTCGTCCGACTGCACCGCGTCGATCGTGCCGCGCTGCATGGCGCGGAACAGTTCGGACGTGGGAACCAGTTGATCGGCGTAGAACAGCTCGATCTGCATCCGGTCGCCCGCGATCTGGTTGAACATGTTGATGGCCGGCGTGATCACATGCTCGGCCAGGGCCGGACCGGCATAGGTCTGCATGCGCCAGCGGATCGTGTTCTGGGCAATGGCCGGCGTGGCAAGCCCGGCGGCAGCCGCGCCGACACCGGCGGTTTGAAGGAACTTGCGTCTTGTCGTCATGGTCACTTCTCCTTGTTTCAGGGGGTGCCCCCGTTTCGGGGGTCTTTTGTTATCGGTTGTAAACGTAGTCCGGCAGCCACATCGCGATCTGGGGGAAGGCCATGACCAGGATCAGGGCCAGCACCATGACCCCGACGAAGGGCACGATGGAGCGGTAGATGTCGCGCAGGCCGATCTCGGGCGGGGCCATCGCGCGCATGAGGAAGAGATTGTAGCCGAAGGGCGGCGTCATGTAGGCGATCTGGGTCGTGATCGTGTAAAGCACCCCGTACCAGATCAGGTTGAAGCCAAGCGCATCGACCAGCGGCACGTAGAGCGGCGCCACGATCACCAGCATCGCGGTGTCGTCGAGGAACGTGCCCATGATGATAAAGCTCAGCTGCATCAGGATCAGGATCGTCCAGGGCCCGAGATGCAGTTGGTCGGTGAACAGGTTCTCGATCGCGCGCACGGCCCCGAGCCCGTCGAAGATCGCCCCGAAGCCGAGCGCGGCGAGGATGATCCACATGAACATGCACGAAATGCCGAGCGTATTGCGCACCGAGGTTTCAAACACCTCGCGGGTCATGCGCCCCTTGAACACGGCCGCCAGGAACGCGGTCATCGCCCCGATAGCGGAGCTTTCCACCAGCGAGGTCCAGCCATTGACGAAAGGGATCATCATGGTGGCAAAGATGACCAGCGGCAGCAGGCCCGCGCGCAGCAGGCGCAGCTTCTCGGCCATGGGAACGTTGCGCTCCTCCTCGGGCAGGACAGGGCCGAGTTCGGGCTGCATGCGGCAGCGGACATAGATGTAGATGATGAACATCGCCGCCATCATCAGCCCGGGCAGAACGCCTGCCAGCCACAGCTGCCCGACGGGTTGGCGCGCGATCATGGCGTACAGAACCAGCACCACCGAGGGCGGCACAAGGATGCCGAGCGACGATCCGGCCTGGATGACGCCCGTCACCATGATCTTGTCGTAACCCCGGCGCAGCAGTTCCGGCAGCGCGATGGTGGCACCGATGGCCATGCCCGCGACAGACAAGCCGTTCATTGCGGAAATCAGGACCATCAGCCCGATCGTGCCGATGGCCAGCCCGCCGCGCACCGGGCCCATCCAGACGTGGAACATCCGGTAAAGGTCGTCGGCGATCTTGGATTCCGACAGCACGTATCCCATGAAGATGAACATCGGCAGCGTCAGCAGCGGATACCACCGCATCAGCTTCATCGCTGCCGCGAAGGGGATTTCGACCCCGCCAGTGCCCCAGAGCAGCACGCCCGACAGCGCCGCGACGAAGCCGATCGCCCCGAAGACGCGTTGGCCGGTGAACAGCATCAGCATCATCGAGCTGAACATCAGGAAGGCGATCAGTTCGTAGGACATCAGACCTCCTCCCCGCGAATGGTGCAGATATCGCGGCAGAACTCGGCCGAGGCTTGCAGGATCATCAGCATTACCCCGATGCAGAGCGTTACCTTGATTGGCCAGAGAACGGGCCGCCACGCTGTCGGGCTCCGTTCGAGGAAGCCGATTTCCTCGGATGCGCCGTCAATCCCGCCGGTCAGGAAAGCGACGAACAGGTCCTTGAAGAAGGTGAAGGGCTCCATCCCGAAATAGCCGAGCGCATAGGCCGTGGACCCGACCGCACCAACGAAGAGCACGCCGAGGTAATAGAGCAGGAACAGCACGGTCAGCGCATCGACCCAGGCCTTAGTCCGCGGGCTCCAGTTGCCATAGAACAGGTCCATCCGAACGTTGGAGCCGAGCTGGATCGAATAGGGCCCGCCAAGGACGTAATAGGCCACCATTACGAATTGCGCGGTTTCCAGTGTCCATTGAGCCGGGTTGAAGAAGGTCTTTGACACCGAACTCCACAGCAGGATGCCGATCAGAACGAAGATCATGTACATCGCGATGCGCCCGATGAAGTGGTTCATCCGGTCGATCGCGCGGATATAGGCCAGCACCGCTCTAGGCATCTTGCGGCCCCCCGGGCTTTAGCGCGTCCAGTGCCGGCACAAGCAGCTGCATCACTTCGCGCGCCAAGGCCGCTTCGTCGTCCTTGGTTGTCAGCAGGTCGTTACGAATTTCAATCATCACGTTCGGAAGGTTGCGGCTGAGCCCATGCAGGCGCAGCGAGTGGGTGACCCCGTCGTCGGGGCCGTAGGGTTCATTGCGGGCGATCCGACGATGCGGGAGGTCGCCCGCATGGGCCAGCATCACGTCGGCAACGCGGCTGTCCGCGTCGTGCAGGATGCCAATTTCCACCGGTCTTTCACGGCCATGAAACACCGGTGTGAAACTATGGACGGTCACCAATACAGCGGGAGATTTGCTGTCCCGGCGACCGTCCAGCACCGCGCCCACGCTGTCGCAGAAGGGGCGGTAGACGCTTGTTTCTCGTTCGGAGCGGCCTGCTTCGCTGAGGTTCCTGTTCCCGGGAACCTCGATGGCTTCGGACCGCTCGGTCATGGCGCTCGGGGCCTCGGGCGGCCTGTTGCAATCATAGACGAGCCGCGACACGCGGCTGGCAATCAGGGGGGCATCGAGCAGCACGGACAACTCCCGCGCAACGCCAAGTGCGCCGGGGTCCCATGCGGCGTGGCTCAGCCTGTCCTCCGCGGCCAGACCAAGCCCTTCGTAACGCTCGGGGATGTGGTGGGAGGCGTGCTCGCACAGCAAGACGACAGGGCCTTGGCCCTCGGCGTTGATGACCTCAACCGCCTCTTGTCGCGCTGTGTCCAGTGCTGCCGACATCCCGATTCCGTCCCGTTTGTGAAAATATCCTTTCCTTCGTCTGTCATTCTGTCAATATTTTTTCAGAACGCTTGGAGCCCGCACGCGCTCCTGCTATGTCACCGAGCCGTAATGCTCAGGTTTTTGGCAGTGTGTGTCTGAGGAGGGATCGTGATGCCAACGACGACCGTTCGCGAATTGATCCGCGAAAACTACTCTGCTCTGACGCAGTCCGAGCGCAAGTTCGCGAATGCTCTGCTGGAAAACTACCCCTCAGCAGGCCTGGCGTCGATCACGATCGTTGCGGCCAATGCAGGGGTATCAACGCCCACTGTCGCCCGCATGGTGCAGAAGCTTGGTTTCAAGGGATATCCCCAGTTTCACAAGGCGCTGCTGGCGGAACTGGAGGCGCGCGCCTCGGGGCCGACACAGCGCCGCGCAGCCTGGGCCGCAGCTGCCCCTGACTCGCATATGCTCAACCGTTTCGCCGAGGCGGTGACGCACAATATCGGCCAGACCTTCGAGAACGTGGATACCGCCCAGTTCGATGCAGCGGTCGAGCGCTTGGCCGATACCAAGGGGCGGCTTTACGTCGTGGGCGGACGCATAACGCGGGCGCTGGCAGACTATTCTTTCACCCATTTCCAGGCGATTCGGCCCCGAGTTACCCATATGACCTCTTCGTCGGCCACCTGGCCGCATTACGTGCTGGACATGGTCGAGGGCGACACGCTGCTGATGTTCGACGTGCGCAGATACGAAACCAATCTCGAACGGCTTGGCGAGTTGGTCGCCCCGCGCGGAGTCAACGTGATCCTGATCACCGACCAATGGGCCTCGCCCGTCGCCAAGGTGGCGTCCCAGGTCTTCAATTGCTGGGTGGAAATTCCTTCCGCCTGGGATTCCAATATCGCCACGATGATGATGGTCGAGGCACTGATCGCCGCAACGCAGGAAAAATGCTGGCCCGAAACGCAAGACCGGTATGACCGACTGGACGAGTTGTTCGATATGACCCGGCTTTTCAGGAAGTTTTCCTGATCGTTCTGCCGCCGCCTGTTTCTTGGGCGGATTCGCCACTGGTGCCCAATCTTCGTGCACGCGGTGGTGCGGCGAGCCTTGGCATATGATCCCGCACTTCCCACCTCATGCACCTCGGCAGACGCTCGGGACTCGGAATGACCGAGGGAGAGTCCCATCAACAGGCCGCTGTCAGTTCAGTCGCTCACCGGGCCGGAAGCGCAGCCACGTGCCATTGGCGTGGCGCGGATCGTGGCAGGCACCAAGGGGCTTTCCGGGTTGCGCCAGTCCGGGGCCTTGCGCGTGCTTTCCCTCGCGATGTGCCATGCCTGACCCTCGCCGTCACGCTCATCACCTCGGGCGGTGTCACGGGCGGCGACATGTTCCAGATCGAGGCCGAGGCCGAACAGGGCGCGCAACTGGCCCTGACAACGCAGGCCGCTGAACGCATCTACCGCGCGCAGCCCGGTGAAACAGGAACGGTCGAGACCCGTCTGCACATCGGCCCCGGTGCTCGGCTCGACTGGCTGCCGCAGGAAACCATCCTGTTCAACGGCTCTTGCCTGCGTCGCCGCCTGTCGGTCGACATGGCCCGCGACGCGACTTTCCTGATGGTTGAACCACTGGTCTTTGGCCGCCGCGCCATGGGCGAAACGCTGACGGACATCAGCCTTGCCGACCGGGTCGACATTCGGCGGGCGGGCGAACTGATCTTCGCCGATGCCACCAGGATCGCGGGCAACCTCGCCGAACAGATGCAGGGTCATGCCATCGGCGCAGGCGCGACTGCCATGGCGAGCCTCGTCTTCGCGACGCCGGGGGCCGAGGCGTGCCTGGAGCGGATCAGAGCACGTCTGCCCGAAACCGGCGGGGCCAGCCTGATCC
>NZ_CAXREX010000079.1:0-13490 GCF_964229645.1 Nioella sp.
GTCAATTGACAGCGAAAAATATGCTAACGGCATAATAGAATTTAATGTGTGGGAAGGAAGGCAAAGAGAAACCGCCCGTGGCTGATTTGCAGCGGGTGCAGGGCCGGGCAAAGCGTGTCGGTGCCAAGCAGCTTGGCCATCAGCATGGAACCCGCGATGAACAGGGTCGCGGTGACCATGAAGGCAACGGCAAGGGGCGGGTTGGGCGCAGGTGTCATGGGCGCGAGCGGTGCGCCCGCCCGCGCCGAATGTCAATCGCGATTGATGCGGTAGTCCTCGTGGCAGCCGCTGCACGACGCGCCGACCCGGCGCAGGGCGGCCACCAGGCTGGCGCGGTCCTCGACCGACCCGGCAAGCTCTGCGGCCAGCAGTTCCAGCTCGCGCGCGCGGCCACTGAAATTGGCGAAGTTTTCCCAGATCCCGGCGCGCGCCTCGGATCGCGGGTCGGTCTCGGGGGCTTCGAACAGGTCGACGATGTGGTTGGCCTCGCTCGACAGCGTATCAAGTGCCGTGTTGGCGATGGAGGCGTCGAACGCGGTCTCACCGCGGGCCATGTTGCCCAGCACCTCGACCTGGCGGGCCAGGGCGGTCATGTTTTCCATCCGGGCCAGCACGGCGGGGTTCTGAACGTTCTGGTGGGCGAGCGCGGCCGTGGCCAGCGCACAGAGCGCAACTGCGCCGATCTGAAGGGATTTCTGCACGGGGTCCGGGGTCCACTCTCTGCTGATGTCCTCCGAAAGATAACGCAGCGCCCCGCAAATGACAGGGGCTGGCCGGCGTCGCGGGCGGAGCTGCGGCCCGGATGCATCACGGGACGCAGCGACGAAGAAGGGGCCCGGCGCGTGGCGCGGGCCCCTTTTGGCTGATCCGGTCGTCTGCCTTCGGTCAGACGCCGAGGCACCAGCGCATGATCGCCTTTTGCGCATGAAGGCGGTTCTCTGCCTCGTCGAAGATCACCGAATGCGGGCCGTCCATGACGGCGCTTGTTGCCTCTTCGTCGCGATGGGCGGGCAGGCAATGCATGAAGAGCGAGTCGGGCTTGGCATGGGCCATCAGCGCCTCGTTCACCGGGTAGCCGCGCAGCTGGTTGTGCCGCCGTTCGCGCGCCGATTGCGGATCGTGCATCGACACCCAGGTATCGGTCACGACCAGGTCTGCGCCCTCGACGGCCTTGTGCGGGTCGCGCTCGATCTCGACCGTCGCGCCTTTCGCGCGGGCCTCGTCGAGGAAAACCTGTTCGGGGTCCAGCGTCGGCGGGCCCGAGAACGTCAGGTCGAAGCCGAACTGCCCCGCGGCATGGGCGAAACTGGCGAAGACATTGTTGCCGTCGCCGCACCAGGTGACCTTCTTGCCGGCGATGGGGCCGCGATGTTCCTCGAAGGTCATGATGTCGGTCATGATCTGGCAGGGGTGGCTGCGGTTGGTCAGCCCGTTGATGACCGGGACCGTGGCGTATTCCGCCATTTCCAGCAGCGTCGCCTCTTCGAAGGTGCGGATCATGATCAGGTCGACATAGCGGCTGAGCACCCGGGCGGTATCGGCGATGGTCTCGCCATGGCCAAGCTGCATGTCGCTGCCCGACAGCACCATGGTCTGACCGCCCATCTGGCGCACGCCCACGTCGAAGGAGACGCGGGTGCGGGTCGAGGGTTTCTCGAAGATGAGGGCGACCATGTGGCCGGCCAGCGGCTGTTCGTCATCGGGCGTTCCCTTGGGGCGGCCGTTGCGCGCGTCCTTCATGCTGCGCGCGTGGTCGATCATGTGCCGAAGGTCGGCGGGGTCGGTGGTGTTGATATCCAGAAAGTGTTTCATGTCAGTGCCTTGAATTGGACCGCCAGCCCGGCGGCCCCGAGGATCGGGAAAGGGTGATCTCCGTTTCCCTATCCTCGTCGGTGCCCGAAATAGGCGGGCTCGAAAAAGCCGCGCTTAGGCATCGGCCCGGCCCTCCAGGGCGGTTGCGGCGGCATCGAGACGGGTCAGCGCCTCGGTGATCTCGTCCTCGCTGAGCGTGAGCGCGGGCAGCAGGCGCACCACGTTGTCGCCGCCCGGAACGGTCAGCACCAGCTGATCATAGCCCGCCTTCACAACGTCCATGTTGGGCACCTTGCACATGAGGCCCAGCATGAAGCCCTCGCCGCGCACGCCCGAGAAGATGTCGGGGTGAGAGGCGACCAGCCCTTCGAGTTTCTGGCGCAGCAGGCCCGCGCGCCGGTTCACGTCCTCGAGAAAGCCATCCTTGGTGATCTCGTCCATCACCGCGCAGCCGACAGCACATCCAAGCGGGTTGCCGCCATAGGTCGAGCCGTGGGTGCCCGGGGTCATGCCGCAGGCGGCCTCTTCGGTGGCCAGAAGCGCGCCCAGCGGGAAGCCGCCGCCGATGCCCTTGGCGACCATCATGATGTCGGGAGAGACCCCGGCCCATTCATGGGCGAAGAGCTTGCCGGTGCGGCCCATGCCGCACTGGATCTCGTCGAAAATGAGCAGCAGCCCATGTTCGTCGCAGAGATCGCGCAGGCCCTTGAGGCAGGCATCGGGCAGCGGGCGAATGCCGCCCTCGCCCTGCACCGGCTCGACCATGATCGCGCCGACCTCGGGGCGCGCGGCAGCTTCGCGCAGCGCGTCATGATCGCCGAAGGCCAGGGTGACGAAGCCCGGCAGAAGCGGCCCGAACCCCTTGGTGAGCTTCTCCGACCCGGCGGCCGAGATCATGGCGATGGACCGGCCGTGGAAGGAGCCTTCGAAGGTGAGGATGGTCGTGCGCTCCGGCTGGCCCTTCTCGTACCAGTATTTGCGCGCCATCTTGACGGCCAGTTCGCCTGCCTCGGTGCCCGAGTTGCAAAAGAACATGGTGTCGGCGAAGGTGTGGTCCACCAGCCGTTCGGCCAGTGCTTCCTGCTGGGGCACGTTGTAGAGGTTCGAGGTGTGCCACAGCGCGTTCGCCTGGTCGGTGAGCGCCTTGACCAGCGCCGGATGCGCATGGCCAAGCGCGGTCACGGCGATGCCGCCGCCGAGATCGAGAAAACGTCGGCCATCCGCTTCCACGAGCCAGACCCCTTCGCCCTTGACGAAGGAGAGAGGTGCACGGGAATAGCTGGGCAGAACCGGCGTGATCATGGCGATCTCCTTGGGGAATGTTGAAGCATCGGCCATGCCTCAAACCCCCGGGGAAGTCAATGAAATCAGGGGCCGCGCCGGAAGAGTTTTCCGGAAAACTCTTCAAGGCGGCGGGAAAAAATCTTCCAGAAGATTTTTTCCCGGTTGGGGGCGCCGGGAAAATTCTTCGGGAAGAATTTTCCGCGGCTCAGCGGGCGGCCATGATGATGCAGGTGGTGGAGCCGGTCGCGTAAAGCCGCCCGTCCCCGGCCCCCCGGATCGTGCCCTCGGCCACCCCGGTCGATCGGCCCGAATGGGACACGATGCCCTCGGCGACGATCTCGGTGCCAAGGGGAATGGGCCGGGTGATGTTCACCTTGTATTCGAGCGTGGTGTAGACCGAGCCTTTCGGCACGCGGGTCATCACCGCGCAGGCCATGCAACTGTCCAGAAGCGTGCCATACCAGCCGCCATGCACCGTTCCCATCGGGTTGCAGTGATCGAACAGTGGCGTGCCGCGGAAACACACGCGGCCATCCTCGACCAGGTCGAGGTGATAGTTGAGCGTCTGGCCGATGGGCGGGCCGGGCAGGCGCCCGTCGAGGATGGACTGCATGAAGTCGAGCCCCGAGAGCGACAGGAGCGTCTCGCGATCGGCGAGCTCGGTGGGCGATGTGGCGTAGATGGGATGGGTCACGGTTGGGCAGGCTGGATGGCTGTTGCGGAATGCGGCCATGCTGCCTTCCCGGCTTGCGCCGCCGCAATCCCTCCTCTGACTGCGGCGGCGCGAGGTGACGTAACGTTTTTCGCCTCCAGCGGATGAGACGGGCGCTACGCGACCTCTGCCAGGGTGACGCGCGGCGTGACGCCAAGGGCGGCGCAGACATCGCGGGTCAGGTCGGGGCTGTTGAGCGTGTAGAAATGCAGGTCTTCCACGCCCCCTTCCAGCAGATCGGTGCACAGCTCGGTGCAAAGCGCGGTCGACAGTAGGGACTCGCGCCCGTCGCGGGTTGCAGCGGCATAGGCTTCATCGAGCCAGGCGGGCACGATCGCGCCGCAGCGCGTTGCGAAGTTGCGCACGCGGGTCCAGTTGCCGATGGGCAGGATGCCCGGAATGATCGTCGCCCCGATCCCGGCATCGGCACAGGCATCGCGGAAGCGGAAGAAGGTGTCGGCCTCGAAGAAGAACTGGGTGATGGCGGTGCTGGCCCCGGCATCGACCTTGCGCTTGAGATACTCGACGCAGGCTGCCAGCGAGTCCGCCTCGGGATGCGGGTCGGGATAGGCGCCGACGGCGATTTCGAACTTGCCGGTATCGGCCAGGGCTTTCACCAGCTCGACGGACGAGGCGAAGCCCTCGGGATGGGCGCGAAAGCCATCGGCCCCCTTGGGCGGGTCGCCGCGCAGGGCGACGATGCGGTTCACGCCGGCCTCGGCATAGCTGTCGGCAATCGCCAGGGTCTCTTCGCGGGTGGCATCCACGCAGGTCAGGTGAGCGGCGACCTTCACCCCGTAATTGGCATGGATCGTTTTCACCGCGTCATGGGTCAGGTCACGGGTGGTGCCGCCCGCGCCGTAAGTGACCGAGACGAATTCCGGTGCCAGCGGCGCCAGCGTGCCAAGCGTGTCCCAAAGCCGGAAAGAGGCTTCAAGCGATTGCGGTGGGAAGAACTCGAAGGAAACACGGGGTGTGGGCACGGTCATCTGGGTCAGGTCCTTGATCTGGTGACCAAGGATGTCGCATAGAGGGTGGGAGTGAAGCAAACTCATAACTTTCATCATGAACATGAGGCAGGCTCATGCATCTTGAATTCCGGCACCTGCGCACGATCAAGGCCATTCACGAAGAGGGCGGGCTGGCCCGGGCCGCCGATCGGCTGCACATCACGCAAAGCGCGCTCAGCCACCAGATCAAGGGGCTGGAGGACCAGGCGGGGATGGAGCTGTTCGTGCGGCGCTCGAAGCCGATGAAGCTGAGCGCCGCCGGGCTCAGGCTGCTGCGGCTGGCCGAGCAGGTGCTGCCACAGGTGGCGGCGGTGGAAGAAGAGTTCAGGGCCATGCAGCAGGGCAAGATCGGGCGGCTGCACATCGCCATCGAATGCCACGCCTGTTTCGAATGGCTGCTCCCGGTGCTGGAACAGTTCCGCATCGCCTGGCCCGACGTGGACGTGGACATCCGCCCGGGCCTGCAATTCGAGGCGCTGCCCGCGCTGATGCGCGAAGAGGTGGACCTGGTGATTTCATCCGACCCCGAGGCGCTGCCCGGCGTCGATTTCACCCCGCTTTTCGATTACGAGCCGGTATTCGTGGCCTCTTCGGAACATCCTCTGGCGGCAAAGCCTTTCATCATGCCCGAGGATTTCCGCGACGAGCTTCTGATCACCTACCCGATGGAGCGCACCCGGCTCGATGTCTTCAGCCAGTTCCTGGCCCCGGCGGGGGTGGAACCGCGCGGGGTGCGGCAGGTCGAACTTTCCGCGGTGATCCTGCTTCTGGTTGCCTCCAACCGGGGCGTGACAGTGCTGCCCGACTGGGTGGTGCGTGAACAGCGCCACAACGCCAGCTACATCACCCGGCCCCTGACCGAGACCGGGGTCACGCGGCGCATGTATGGTGCCACGCGAAGCGACGACACCACCAAACCCTTCATGGCCCACGTGCTGAAACTGGCCCGGACCGAGCCGGTCAAGCTGCAACGGCGCGGCTGATCCGCGGTCAATTGCGGCGCTGGCGTGGCGGCTTTGCGGTCGCCGGGTGGCCCATTGTTTCCCAACGACCCATAATCGCCCCGATCTCTGCCGTAAATCGCCCCTGCTCTCTCTGAAAACCGCCCCAGTCGCCTTGTAGGCACGGGGGATAACAAGACGATCGAGAGCAGTGAAATGGTATCCGGTTCCTTCGAGTCCCCCTGCGGCCAGTGCCGCTTCAGCCAAGCCCTCGGGCAGTGGCAGGATGCAGAGCAGCCCCGGCTTTTCCAGTTTGCGGGGGGCCTGACCGATGCCTAATGCAACCGAGCTCAACGTCACCACGACAACCGACGCAACCACGCTTGCCAACACCATGTTCGGCGATGGCATCCAGGTGGTGTCCGCCACGCTGACAGGGGCCGCGACGCAGGCCGGGACCTTCACCGGCGGCGAGACGACCTCGGCCGGGGTGGTGCCGTCGGATAGCGGCGTGATCCTGTCGACCGGCAACGTGACCGATTTTACCACGGCGGGAACCGGGACCGATACCAATACCGCGTCGGGCACCTCGACCAGTCACGGTGGCGCGGGGGACGCGGATCTCGATGCCGTTTCCACGGTATCCACCCGCGATGCGGTGGTCTTTGAATCCACCTTCATCCCCGACAACGACTACATCACGATGCAGTTCGTCTTCTCGTCGGAGGAATATCTCGAATACGTCAATGGCGGTGTGAACGACGCGCTGGGCGTCTGGGTCAACGGCACCTTCGTGCCGCTGTCTGCCAATGGCGACACCGTGTCGATCGACACGATCAACGACACGTCGAACGCCAACCTCTATGTCGACAACCCGGCGGCCAGCGACCTCTACAACACCGAGATGGACGGGTTCACCATCACCCTGTCGCTGAAGGCGCAGGTCAATGCCGGAGTCGAGAACAGCATCAAGATCGGTCTCGCCGACGGGGGCGACTTCGCCTATGACACCAACGTCCTGATCGCGGCGGACAGCGTGCAGACCATGGCGCTGGCCTTCGAGGATTTCGTGACGCTGGAGGCCAATACTGTCAGCGTCATCGACGTGACCGAGAACGACCGCGACACGATCGGCGACGGGCTCAGCATCACCGAGATCAACGGCGTGGCCGTGGTTCCGGGCGACAGCGTCACGCTGAACACGGGCGAGGTCGTGACCCTGAACGACGATTACACGTTCAGCGTGGCCACCGGCACCACCCTTGGCTCGACCGTGTTTACCTACACGGTGGAAAACAGCGCCGGTAACAGCGATGTCGGCTATGTGAATATCGAGACCGTGGCCGATGCGCCCGGCGATGGCATCGTCGAAGGCAGCGGCATGGCCGACCTGATCGATGGCAGCTTTGCAGGCGATCCCGAAGGCGACATGGTCGATGCAAACGACGCCCTGGGTGTCAATGGCACCACCGGGGACGACGACTATATCCAGGCCTTTGGCGGCAACGATACGGTGCTGGCAGGCGCCGGGGACGACATCGTCGAGGGCGGCACCGGAAACGACTCGATCGAGGGCGGTGCAGGGGCCGATACGCTCCATGGCGGCGACGGCGATGACACCATCAAGATGGGTGACGGTGACAACCTTGCCACCGGTGGTGCGGGCAATGACCTGATCGACGATGTCACCGGGTCCAACCATGCCGGATCCGACACGATCGACGGCGGGGCGGGCAATGACACGATCTGGGCCGGGAATGGCAATGACTCCGTCGATGGCGGAACGGGCGATGACAGGATTTACGGCGAGGGCGGCGACGACACCATCACGCTGTCGAACGGGTTCGGCAACGACACCATCACCGGGGGCGAAACCGGCGAGACGGCGGGCGACACGCTGGACCTGTCGGCAGTTACGGCCGGGGTCACGCTCGACCTGAGCAGCGCCGATCCCGAAGCGGGCATCGTCGACGAAGTGGGCTCTGGCGCGGGCGTGACCAGCTTCTCGGAAATCGAGAACATCGTTCTGAGCTCCGGCGACGATACGATCGTGCTGGCCGATGGCGGCGGTGCGGACGTGATCACCGGCTTCGACATGAGCCGCGCGCCCGACAATTCCACGCTCGACCAGCTCGACGTGTCGGGCCTGACCACGGATGGCAGCACGCCCATCACCACCAATGACGTGACCGTCGGCAACGACGGCAGCGGCAATGCGCTGCTGACCTTCCCCGGCGGCGAGTCGATCGTGCTGGTCGGTGTCAGCCCGGCGCAGCTGTCCAGCGTTTCGGACCTGGAGGCCATCGGCATCCCGCCCGCCCCCGATTTCATCGTCGAGGGCACCACCGGCGATGACGTGATCGACGCGGGCTACCTGGGCGACCGGGAGGGCGACCGGGTGGATGCGGGCGACAACCAGACCGGAACGGACGCCGATTCCATCGTTGCGGATACCGGCAATGACGAGGTGCACGCCGGGGCCGGGGCCGACACGGTCGAAGGCGGCGCGGGGATGGACACCATCTTCGGCGATGCCGGGGACGACCTGCTCTATGGCGGCGACGACAATGACTCGATCTTCGGCGGCACCGGCAGCGACACGCTGAACGGTGACCTGGGCGACGATTTCCTGTCGGGCGGCGCGGATGCGGACCTTGCCGCAGGCGGCGCGGGCAATGACCGGATCGAAGGCGATGACGGCAACGATACGCTCTATGGCGGATCGGGCGCGGACTCGGTCTATGGCGGGGCTGGCAGCGACTCGATGATGGGCGATGCCGGAGCCGACTACATGGAAGGCTGGATCGGCGACGACACCATGATCGGTGGGGCCGATGGCGATTATATCGACGGCGGTGACGGGGCCGACAGCCTGCTGGGGCAGGACGGCAACGACACGCTTCTGGGCGGCAATGATCTCAGCACCGACACGCTCGATGGCGGTGCCGGCGACGACAGCCTCAGCGCGGGGGCGGGCGACGACATCCTGATCGGCGGCACCGGCGCAGACAGCATGTTCGGCGGGTCCGGGGACGACACGGTCGTGATCGAGGACGGCTTCGGCAACGACACGATCGACGGCTGGAGCACTGGCGAAACCGATGGCGACACGCTGGACCTCAGCGCCACCACGACCGGAGTGACCGTCGATCTCAGCGCGTCGAACCCCGAGGCGGGCACGATCAGCGACGGCATTTCGACCGCAAGCTTCACCGAGATCGAGAACATCATCCTGGGCGGCGGGCGCGACAGCGTGGTGCTGGCCGACGGCTCGGGCGCGGACACGGTCCAGGCCTTCGACATGACCGATTCCGGCGATGGCTCGACCAATGACCAGCTCGACGTGTCGGGCCTGACCTCGGATGGCGGCACCACCCCGGTCACGACAAACGACGTGACGGTCACCGCCGATGCCTTCGGCAGCGCGGTGCTGACCTTCCCGGGCGGTGAATCCATCACGCTGGTGGGGGTGAACCCCCTGAACCTGTCCACGGTCGATGACCTGGTGGCGATCGGCATCCCCGACGGACGCGATTTCATCGTCGAGGGCAGCTCTGGCAACGACGTGATCGACGCCAGCTATACCGGCGACCCCGAAGGCGACATGGTCGATGCGGGCGACGCGGCCGACGGATCCGACGATGACGTGATCGAGGCGGGCGCGGGCGATGACTCGGTGCTGGCAGGCGCGGGCGACGACTCGGTGCAGGCCGACCTGGGCCAGGACACGGTCGAGGGCGGAAGCGGCGCCGACACGATCCGTGGCGGGCAGGGCGATGACCTGCTCGATGGGGGCACGGGCGCGGACTCGATCTACGGCGACGAGAACAACGACACGATCCTTGGCGGCGCGGGCGACGACACGCTCGATGGCGGCACCGGCGATGACCGTATCGAGGGCGGTGCCGACAACGACTCGATCAGCGGCAATGATGGCAACGACACCATCATCGGCGGGGCAGGCGATGACTGGCTGCGCGGCAGCGTCGGCAATGACGAGATGTGGGGCGGCACCGGCGACGACTACATCTGGTCGGGCTTCAACGACGACACGATCCGCATCGAGAACAATTTCGGCAACGACACGATCAGCGCCGAGGGCATCGACGAGGTGACCGGCGACGTGCTGGACCTGAGCCTCGTCACCGACGACCTGACCATCGACCTGACCAATGCCAACCCTGAAACCGGCACGTTCAGCGATGGCGTGTCGACGGCGAGCTTCGAGGAAATCGAGCATATCGTCCTGGGCAGCGGCGGCGATACCATCGTGCTGGCCGATTTCGGTGGCAACGACACCGTCCAGGCCTTCGACATGACCGATTCCGGCGATGGCACCACGGTTGACCAGCTGGACGTGACGGGCCTGACCTCGGACTGGGGCACAACCCCGGTCCATGCCGGCGACGTGACCGTCGGCGATGACGGCAGCGGCAACGCGGTGCTGAGCTTCCCGGGCGGTGAATCGATCACGCTGGTGGGCGTCACCCCCGCGCAGCTGGCCACCATCGACGACCTGGTGTCGATCGGCATCCCCGATGCACGCGATTTCATCGTCGAGGGCACCTCGGGCGATGACGTGATCGACGCAGCCTATACCGGCGACCCAGAAGGTGACCGGATCGACGCCTCGGACCATTCCGACGGCTCGAACGACGACTCGGTGCTGGCGGGCGCGGGCGATGACTCCATCCTGTCCGGGCTTGGCGACGATACGGTCTTCGGCCAGGACGGTGCCGATACGATTCTCGGCGGCGATGGCAATGACAGCCTCGATGGCGATGACGTGCAGGCCTCGGGCGGCGCCGACAGCATCGACGGCGGCGCAGGCAATGACACGCTGATCGGCGACAGCTTCGATGACACTCTGTCCGGCGGTTCGGGCGACGACTCGATCTTCGCAGGGGCCGACGATGACCTGATCCGCGCCGGAAGCGGGACCGACCAGGTCTGGGGCGAAGGCGGCGACGACACGGTGATCGTCGAGGATGGGTTCGGCAATGACGGCCTGTCCGGCGGCGAAACCGACGAGGTGAACGGGGACACGCTGGACCTGTCGAACCTGACCGTGGACACCACGATCGACCTGACCAACCTGAACGCCGAGAAGGTCACGGTCAGCGATGGCGTCGATACGCTGTCTGCCGATGAATTCGAAAATCTCATCCTGGGCGGCGGCGAAGATACGCTGCTGTTGGGCGATGGCGGCGGCAGCGATGTCGTGAGCGGCTTCGACATGGCCGACCGGGGCGACGGGCACACGTTCGACCAGCTTGACGTCTCGGGCGTGACAACCGACGGCACCACGCCCGTCACCGCCTGGGACGTTGTGGTGACCGATACCAATGGCGATGGCACGGGCGATGCAATCCTGACCTTCCCCGGCGGCGAAAGCATCACCCTCGAAGGCGTCCTGCCCAGCCAGGTCGATACCATCCCCGAACTCTTCTCCATCGGCATTCCCTGCTTCACGCCGGGTGCCATGATCGTGACCGCCCAGGGCGAGATGCCGGTTGAACGCCTGCGCCCCGGCGACATGGTGCTGACCGCCGATAACGGCTTCCAGCCCGTGCGTTGGGTGGGCAGCCGCCGGCTGTCGGCCGAGGAACTGGCGGACAATCCCAACCTCCTTCCGGTCGTGATCCGCAAGGGGGCCTTCGGCAACACCCGCAAGATGGTGGTCTCGCCCCAGCATGGCTTCGTGATGAAGACCGACACGGGCGAGCGCCTGATCCGCGCCAAGCACGCGGCCGAGCTTTACGGTGGCAAGCTCGCCCGGATCGACAGGGATTGCGAGAGCGTGACCTATATCCACATCCTCTTCGACCAGCACGAACTGGTCTTCGCGGAAGGATGCCGGACCGAAGCCTTCTATCCCGGGCCGCAGGCGCTCAAGTCGATCGACCGGGAGGCCGCGCTGGAACTGCTGACGCTCTTCCCCGATCTCGCGGGGATGGTGTTCGGCCAGGACGGCTCGGCGCAGGACAGCTATGGCCCGCCCGCGCGCCCCTATCTCAAGGGCCGTGACATTCGCGCCATGGCCAAGGCCGCGCAAGGCGGCAAACCCGATCCCAACGGTCTGGTCTGACCCGACGGGGGCGCATCCCAGTCTGCCGGGATGCGCCCGACAGTTCCCCCGCCGCGCGCGCCCGTGAAAAAGTGCGCGCGACATGTTTCCTTCGTCGCGATCAACGGCTATACGCCGCTTTCGTCAAGCCGAGGAACACGCCATGCAAGGCAGCGCAAATCTCAACATCATGATCAAGGCCGCCCGCAAGGCGGGCCGTAGCCTCGTGAAGGATTTCCGCGAGGTCGAGAACCTCCAGGTCGGGTCCAAGGGACCGGGTGATTTCGTGTCCAAGGCTGACATGGCCGCCGAGACTATCCTGCGCGAGGAACTGATGACCGCGCGCCCGAATTACGGCTGGCTTGGTGAGGAAACCGGCGAAACCAAGGGCGAGGATCCGACCCGCCGCTGGATCGTCGACCCGCTGGACGGGACCACCAACTTCCTGCACGGCATGCCGCACTGGGCGGTTTCCGTGGCGCTGGAGCACAAGGGCGAGATCGTCGCGGGCGTGGTCTTCGACGCCGCCAAGGGCGAGCTCTTCTATGCCGAAAAGGGTGCCGGGGCCTGGCTGAACGATTCGCAGCGCCTGCGCGTATCGGGCCGTCACCGCATGATCGAATGCGTCTTCGCGACCGGCGTGCCCTTCGGGGGGCGCAAGTATCTGCCCGCCACGTTGCAGGACCTGGCCCGGCTGATGCCGCAATGCGCGGGTGTGCGCCGGTGGGGCTCTGCCGCGCTGGACCTGGCCTACGTGGCCGCGGGTCGCTATGACGGCTACTGGGAACGCGGGCTCAATGCCTGGGACGTGGCTGCCGGGATTCTCATCGCCAAGGAAGCAGGGGCCATCGTGCAACCGATCCTGCCCGGTCAGAACATGCTGGAAGATGGCAGCCTCATCGCCGGGGCCGAGCAGATCTTCGACCCCTTCGCCAAGACCATCCGCGAACGGTCCGAAGCCTGATCCGGGCCTGATCGCCCTTTCGTCAAATTTTCGCCGCTTCGCCGTGGCATGACTCGCGCCATGTCAGGATGCGAGCGTGCGATGAATCGGCTGAACAGTTTTCTTCTGGATGAAACCGGGGCCGCGACCGTTGATTGGGTCGTGATGACGGCTGCATCGGTCGCCATGGGCCTGGCGGTCATGTCCTACGTGCGCGACGGCATCGAGGACCTGTCGAACGACATCCAGGCCACGCTGAGCGGCATCTCGATCAAGACGAGCTTTTCCCAGTGGCAGGACTTCCGAAATGATCCCGACGCGGAACTGAGCCCGTCGGACGAGTCTGCGCCGGACTGATCCGGGTCAGCGACGCGGGCGCGCCACGATCGGGAAAGGAATAATCTCGGCCTCGCCAGGTGCGCGCGACCTGGCCTTGCGCGGGCGGTTGGTCAGAAGAATGACGGCGGCAATATGCGGGGGCAGGGACATGGGAATGGGCTTTCTCTAAGGGTTTCTCTATAAGTGTAATATATACACATATGGAGATGAAAATCAAGCCACACCCGACAGCCAGCAAATGAAAAAGACGGATGGCCCGGCCGCTCTCACGGGTGCGGCAGGACCATCCGTCGATAAAGCTTTTGGTGATGAACTGAGGGGGCCGGAGCGCGGGAAGGGGAGGACAGGGCCCGCGTCCCGGCGAAAGGATCAATCGAGGGGG
>NZ_CAXREX010000080.1:0-30927 GCF_964229645.1 Nioella sp.
GTTTGGTGGTCATAGCGCAAGCAAAACACCCGATCCCTTCCCGAACTCGGAAGTTAAGTGCTGCAGCGCCAATGGTACTGCGTCCTAAGACGTGGGAGAGTAGGTCACCGCCAAACCTAGAAAGCACTCAACGTATCTCTCTGAATGATGATTCATATGACGAAGCGCCGGGCGAAAGCCGCGGCGCTTTTGTCGTTTCCGGGGCCCGGGATGGGCGTGAACCCCGATAGCTGCCATCAAATGCTGGACAAATCGCTGGCCCTGGCAGCGCTGGTTCCGGGCGCAGCGGTGCTGGGCTGTGGGGCACCGGCCCCGGAGGGGCCGCACGCGATCCGCGTCGCGCGGGATCGCGCGATCCTTGTGACGCCCGCGTCCCTTTCGGTGCAGCCCGGCTGACATGGCAGCTACGCTCTGAGCCTCGCCGATGACCTCTTCGCGGCGATCATCCTCTCCGGTCCTCGCGCCGAGGAAATCGCCTCCGCCTGCACTGCGACCCCGCTCGATGGCAGTTCGCCCTCTGCGACCACGCTCTTTGCCGGGGTGGGCGCGCTCGTGACCCGCGCCGGAGAGACGCTGGTGATCCGCGTTCAGACCCCCGATGCGGCCTATCTTTGGTCCTGCCTTCACAGGCTGGCCGCGGCCTGAAACGGGGCCATTGCGGTGGCCATTGGGCATCGGCGCGGGTTTTCCAGCCGATATCCCCCCGCGTGGCGGGCTTAGGGCTTGCAAGCCCGCGCCGGGACACCTAGAAGGCCACAGATTTTCTATTCCCGTCGCGCCATGCGGGCGCATCGGGCCCGGACAGCGAGGAAAGACATGCAGGTCAACGAGACCCTGAACGAAGGGCTGAAGCGCGGCTACGAGATCACCATCACCGGGGCCGAACTGGAAGCCAAGGTCAACGAGAAGCTCGAAGAAGCGCGCCCCGAGATCGCGATGAAAGGCTTCCGCAAGGGCAAGGTGCCGATGGCCCTGCTCAAGAAGCAGTTTGGCCCGCGCCTCATGGGTGAAGCCATGCAGGAAACCGTCGATGGCGCCATGCAGGCCCATCTCGACGAAAGCGGCGATCGCCCGGCGATGCAGCCCGAGGTGAAGATGATCAACGAGGATTGGAAAGAAGGCGATGATGTCGTCGTCTCCATGTCCTACGAAAAGCTGCCCGAGATTCCGGAAGTGGATTTCAAGGCGCTGAGCCTCGAAAAGCTCGTGGTTGCTCCGGCAGAAGCCGATGTGCAGGACGCGCTGAAGAACCTCGCCGAGTCGGCCCAGAACTTCGCCACCAAGAAGGGCAAGGCGGCCGATGGCGACCAGGTCGTGATCGACTTCGTCGGCAAGGTCGACGGCGAAGCCTTCGAAGGCGGCTCCGCCGAGGACTACCCGCTGGTTCTGGGCTCCAACAGCTTCATTCCCGGTTTCGAGGATCAGCTGATCGGCGTGAAGGCCGGTGAGGAAAAGGCCGTCGAGGTCTCCTTCCCCGAGGAATACGGCGCCGAGCACCTGGCCGGCAAGGCCGCGGTCTTCGACTGCACCATCAAGGAAGTGAAGAAGCCCGTCGCCGCCGAGATCGACGATGAGCTGGCCAAGAAATTCGGCGCCGAGGATCTTGCCGCGCTGACCGGCCAGATCGAGGAACGCCTGAAGGCCGAATATGCCGGTGCCGCCCGCGCGGTCATGAAGCGCAAGCTTCTGGACCAGCTGGACGCAGCCGTGAAATTCGACCTGCCGCCCTCGCTGGTCGAGGCCGAGGCCAAGCAGATCGCGCACCAGCTGTGGCACGAGGAGAACCCCGAGGTTCACGACCACAACCACGGCGAGATCGAACCCACGGACGAGCACAACAGTCTGGCCGAGCGCCGCGTGCGTCTTGGCCTTCTGCTGGCCGAGCTTGGCCAGAAGAACGAAGTGCAGGTGTCCGACGCCGAGATGACCCAGGCGATCATGAACCAGGCCCGCCAATATCCGGGCCAGGAACGCCAGTTCTTCGAGTTCATCCAGCAAAACGCCGCCGCTCAGCAGCAGCTGCGCGCGCCGCTCTTCGAAGATAAGGTCGTCGATTTCGTCTTCGAAATGTCCACCGTGACCGAGAAGGAGGTCTCCAAGGACGACCTTCAGGCCGCCGTGGATGCGCTCGACGAAGAATAATCCCGCCCCGAAAGGGCAGGAGACAGGACAGAGGCCGTGCCCCGTGCACGGCCTCTTTTTTGTTGCGCCAGATCAAGGCGGCCCGGGCCATTCCCGGTCAGGATTTCCTAACTGGTAGGAGTTTTCGTTGGCCAGATGGCCGTTTTCACGGTTATGCTTCCTTTACGTCAAACTGTTACCCGGTTTCCTGAGTGCTTTTTATTGAACCATTTGCGTTGTTTGCGGCACCTACCGGTAGACGGACATTCGCGCCGTCGCATGCGTAACCGGGATCAGCCCGCCATAGGCTGGCCCCGAACTCAGACAAACCAGGGGGAACAATCCCCCGGCCCCGGTAGGCCAGAAGTAGGGAGGGATTGGATATGCGATCGGTTTTATCAACGATCCTGATCCTCGTCGGTGCGGCCCCCGCCGCAACCGTCAGCCCTGCTTGGCAGCACGATAATTCTCCTTCGCGTATCCCCACGCCAACCGTGGCGGCTCGTGCGGGCGCTCTCTTTCTCAAGGGGCGCTTTGCATGATCCGGGACGCGCGCACAGGATACGAGAACGGCAGGGCCCGCTTTTTTGGCGGACGCTGCCCGAGGGCCCCGCAGTCCGGGACGGGGCCTGGCCGATTGGCACGGATCATGACCGATCGGCGCCCTGGGACGCATTCCCTTCATGATCGCAAACCCAATCTCTTTGGAGGAAAACCCGTGAGATATCTTGCAGCGGCCGCTTTCGGCCTTATCGCCATGACGACTGCGGCGGCGGCCTGTCCGACGTTCAGTCAGACCGGCGCCAGCTACACCTATACCGGTGACCAGCTCTACACGCCGCAAAGCTTCGGCGTGGTGGCCGGTGGCCAGAACAACATTCGCAACTGCGGCCTGCCGGGCGTGAACCGGACGGGCTGGGTCACCAGCGCCCCCGACTTCACCTTCTACCTGTCGGGCATGGACCCCTATTACCTCGTGGCCGATGTGGTCAGCCAGTGTGACGCGGTTCTGCTGGTCAATACCGCCAACGCAACCTGGATGTTCGACGACGACTCGAACGGCAACCTCGATCCGCGCCTGGAAATCTACGGCAGCCAGAACCTCAACGGCCGCGTGGATGTCTGGGTCGGCACCTACAACAACACCTACTGCGACGCGACGCTGAACATGGAAACCTGGTATGCCCAGGCCCCGGCTCCGCAGCCGCAGCCCCCGGCTCCGGCCCCGCAGCCGGCAGCCTGCCCGACCTGGGCGAACCCCGGCCAGATGATCTACATCTCCGGCCAGCAGCTCTACAGCCCGACCAGCTACCAGGTGATGGCCGGCGGCACGACCCAGATCTCCGATTGCGGCGTGAACGGGTGGGGCTATGCCAACACGGTTCCGCACTATTCGTTCATGCTGTCCGGCATGGAGGAATATGGCCGTCTGGAAATCGAAGTGACCAGCGCGTCCTGTGACACCACGCTTCTGGTGAACACGCCGACGACCACCTGGTATTTCGACGATGACAGCCGTGGCAACCTGCAGCCGCTGCTCAACATCCCGTCCTCGGCCCAGCTCAACGGCCGCCTGGACCTGTGGGTTGGCACCTATAACGGCTCTGCCTGCCCGGCCACGGTCGAGCTGGAAACCTGGTATGGGGATGCAGCCGGTGGCGGCGGTGGCGGCTTCCAGCCGGTTCCGACCCCGACTCCGACGCCGACCCCGACGCCGCAGCCCGCAGGTGGGTGCCCGACCTGGGCGAACCCCGGCCAGATGATCTACATCACCGGCCAGCAGCTCTACAGCCCCACCTCCTACTCGGTGCAGGCTGGCGGCTCGACCAACATCTCCAACTGCGGCGTGGGTGGCCGTGGCTACGCGAACGCGGCGCCCAACTACTCGTTCATGCTGTCGGGGATGGAAGCCTACGGCCGTCTGGAAATCGAAGTGACCAGCGCGTCCTGTGACACCACGCTTCTGGTGAACACGCCGACGACCCAGTGGTTCTTCGACGATGACAGCCGCGGCAGCCTTCAGCCGCTGCTCAACATCCCGTCCTCGGCCAACCTCAACGGTCGCCTGGATCTGTGGGTGGGCACCTATAACGGCAGCTACTGCCCGGCCACGGTCGAGCTGGAAACCTGGTACAACTGATCCAGGCCTGCCTTGAACACTGTAAAGGGCCGCCCGTTGCGGCGGCCCTTTCCACCTGGCCCGCCGGAGCCCGCCATTGCACCGGGGCAGGGTGGGTCGCAGACCAGAGCGCATTACCAGCTCTTGCAGCTACGGAGTTTCCTTTTTCTATGAAGCAGATTGCTCTCACCACGGCCTTCCTCCTGGCCGCAGCCGCTGCCCAGGCCTGCCCCGATTACCGGCTTGGCGGCGATGTCGATTACGGATTCACGGGCGACGTGCTGACCCGTGAACGCGAATACGCGATCCAGGCCTCGGGCGGACAGGCCCTGACGGCCTGTGGCTTCCAGCATTCGGGCTATGTCCCTTCGGCGCCGACCATGTCGTTCCGGCTGCTCAGGATGGACCACTACCCGCTGGAGATCCGGGTGGAAGCGGAATGCGACACGGTTCTCCTGGTCAACGCCGCCAACGGCGAATGGTATTACAACGATGACGGCCCGTATGGCTACAACCCCCAGATCAACCTGCGTGGATCGGCAGTGCTCAATGGCCGTGTCGACATCTGGGTTGGCACCTACGGGGGAGACACCTGCTTCGGCGATCTGGTCCTTGAAACGGATGGCTGAAAAAAAAATCACCCGGGGTCGAAGAAAAGTGTAGACATGACACTAATTCGATTCTATACAGTCTGTGCATGACACATTAAGGAGTTACCCAATGCGCACCCTTCTTTCCGCTCTCGCAGTGCTTTTCTCGCTGACCGCCGCCGCTTCGGCCTGCCCGACCATTATGCAGGGCGTCAATTCCTACTCGGTGACCGGCCAGTACCTCTACACCCCGCGCTCCTACGGCGTTGTCGCCGGTGGCAGCCAGCAGCTGCGTAACTGCGGGTTCAACCACTCCGGCTACGTGATTTCGCAGCCTGACTTCTCGTTCTACACCTCCGGCATGGCCCCCTATGGCCGCCTGGAAATCGAAGTGACCTCCGCCGCCTGTGACACCGTTCTGCTGGTGAACTCGGCAAACGCTTCGTGGTACTTCGACGATGACTCCGCCGGCAACCTGCGTCCGCGCATCAACCTCTATGGCACCTCCAACACCCAGGGCCGCATCGATGTGTGGGTTGGCACCTATGGCCCCTCGACCTGCTCGGCGACGCTGGAAATGGAAACCTGGTACAACTGATCCCAGGATCCGACTGCCAGACTTTGGGAAAGGCCGCCCTTCGCGGCCTTTCCTCACCCCCGGGGTCCAGCCCCATTCTTCCCAAGATCTTTCATCCCCGCCAGTAAATGGGAGATACCGTCATGAAAACCCTGCTGACTTCCGCCGCGATCCTGTTGGCCGGCAGCGCCGCTGCACTCGCCTGTCCCAGCTTCATGCAGCCCGGCCCCTCGTATCAGTTCAGCGGTGACCAGCTGCTGACCGCCCAAAGCGCCCCCGTGATGGCTGGCGGGCAGTTCTCGGTCTCCAGCTGCGGTTTGCCGGGCCTCGGCTACGCCAATTCCGTGCCCAGCTTCTCGCTGATCCTGAGCGGCATGGACATGTATGACCTCGACATGAGCGTCGTGTCCGAATGCGACGCAACGCTCCTGGTCAACACCGTCAACACCACCTGGATGTTCGACGATGATTCCAACGGCAACCTCGACCCGCGCCTGACCGTGTCGGGGGCAGATAACCTCAATGGCCGAGTCGACGTGTGGGTCGGCACCTATGGCGGCAATGCCTGCAACGCGCAGCTGACCATTCAGGCAGTGCCCGCCAGCGCCCCGGCAGCCCCGGCACCGGGCGGCTTCGCCCCGGCAGCCCCGGTCGAGAACCCGGCCCCTGCCGAGCCTGCACCGGCACCTGCGCCGGCCCCGGCCCCTGCGCCTGCACCGGCCCCTGCGCCTGCTCCGGCGCCTGCGCCTGCACCGGCACCTGCGCCTGCACCGGCGCCTGCTCCGGCACCTGCGCCTGCGCCTGCTCCGGCACCTGCGCCCGCTCCGGCACCTGCACCTGCTCCGGTCGACGACGGCAAGTAAACGCCCCGGGCAAATCAGACCCATGGCCCGTCCCGAAAGGGGCGGGCCTTTTTTCATGCAAGGCCAAGGCACAAAAAAACCGCGCCCCGAAGGGCGCGGTCATCACTGTCCCCGCAATGGGGAAACGGATCAGGCCTCTTCCGAGCCTTCTTCCGATGCTTCTGCGGCCGGGGCAGCGTCGCCCTCGTCCTCATCCAGTGCGGCAGAGCCGATGTCGTCGAACAGCTCGGCGATCTCGAACTCGGCTTCGGCTTCCGCTTCGGCGGCCAGTTCCTGGATCGACTTGCCCGATGCCTGAAGCTCGGCTTCTTCCTGCGAACGTGCAACGTTCAGCTGGATTTCGACCGACACTTCGGGGTGCAGGACAACGCTGACGCTGTGCAGGCCCAGGTCCTTGATCGGACGGATCAGGGCAACCTGCTTGCGGTCGAGCGAGAAGCCGGCCTCGGTGGCGGCCTCGGCGGCGTCACGGGTTGTGACGGAGCCGTAGAGCGCGCCGGCATCCGATGCCGAGCGGATCACGATGAACTGCTGACCGTCGAGACGGCCGGCCAGATCCTCGGCTTCTGCCTTGGTTTCCAGGTTACGGGCTTCGAGCTGCGCTTTCTGCGCTTCGAAGGCCTTGATGTTGGCGTCGGAAGCGCGCAGCGCCTTCTTCTGCGGAAGCAGGAAGTTGCGTGCGTAGCCTTCCTTGACGGACACCACATCGCCCATCTGGCCAAGCTTGGCCACGCGTTCCAGAAGGATAACGTCCATGGTCAGTGCTCCTTACTTGACGGCGTAGGGCAGCAGGGCCAGGAACCGGGCGCGCTTGATGGCACGGGCCAGTTTGCGCTGGTTCTTTGCACCCACGGCGGTGATGCGGGACGGCACGATCTTGCCACGCTCAGAGATGTAGCGCTGCAGCAGACGGGTGTCCTTGTAGTCGATCTTCGGCGCGTTCTCGCCCGCGAACGGGTCGGTCTTGCGACGGCGGAAAAACGGTTTTGCGGCCATTTTGAAAGTCCTTCCCTATGGGTTAGCGGCGCTCGCGGCGACCTTCACGGTCGTCCCGCTTCTGCATCTGGACCGAGGGGCCCTCGTCATGCTCGTCGACCTTGACGGTCAGGACGCGCATCACGTCGTCATGCAGGCGCATCAGGCGTTCCATTTCCTGCACGGCGGCCGAAGGCGCGTCGGTGCGCAGGAAGGCGTAGTGGCCCTTGCGGTTCTTGTTGATCTTGTAGGCCATCGTCTTGACGCCCCAGTACTCGGACTCGACGACCTTGCCGCCGTTGTCGGACAGGATGGCACCAAAATGTTCGATGAGGCCTTCGGCCTGCGCGTTGGACAGGTCCTGACGCGCGATCATCACATGCTCGTAGAGAGGCATATGAGCTCCAGTTCTGTTCTAGGCGTGTTTCAAAGACCCGGGCCAAGTCCTCCGCCCCCCGAGCCACGAGAGACCACGCCGGTGCAATCTGCATCGACGGAGGAAGCCCGCCTTATAGACGCTCTGACGGGGGGATCAAGCGCGAACTGACCGCGAAATGCGCCTTGGCGGACTTTCCGAACCAGGGGGCGGGCGATCCCCGCCGGAACGCACCTGTATCGACAGCGCGATCAAGGCAGGTCTCTCCATGTTTATCCATGAAATTCGATGATTCGTGCCAGGGGTCGAACGCGGAGTGCTCGTTATCGTGCCGGCTGCCGGCCCGTCGATCCATGACATGCCTTCCGTGGCAATTCCAGTCCCGCCCCTGTCCCGTGGAGCCCGCATGCCGGGCGGGGTCGGCCCCCGATCCGACCATTGTCGCGGAGGCTCCCGCCAATCGGCCAAAAAAATTTACTTTCGGAAAAATTGACCTAAGGTAATGGGGTGGGAACCTGTTGCTGCACATTTGTATGCTGTGCCTTTGCAGAATTGTCGTGACGTGCGTAGCCTGTTCCCAGAAGGAAAAGGTGACAAGACCGGCACCATGCTAGACTGGTTCGAGATAAAACGCCTGGCCCGTGGGCTGAACCTGCCCGCGATCTGCGAGGACACACGACGCAACGGCCACCCATGCCTCTTGGCCCATGGCCGCCTGTGGACCTGGTGGGATCTCGACCAGAACGCGCCGGGGTTCCGGCTGCCCGCTGGCGAATGCGAATTCCTGATCGCCTGCGAACCCGACATCTTCTATGTCGGCCGCCACGAAATCTGCCACAACCACGTGTTTGCCCGGCCTGAACGGGTGAACCGTAACTGGGTGATGGGTAATCTCAGCCTCAGCTGGCGTGCGCTCGCGCCACAGGTCTTCGTCGACCAGTTCCCCGGGGAAGGGCCCCCGGTGCCGCAATTCGCCGATTTCTGAGCGGCTGCGGGACGGTCTTGGCAATTGCGCCGCGCGGCCCGTTGCGATAGCCCCTTATGAAAGCAACGAATGACGGAGCGGTGACGCGAATGACCAGAGCCTTCCTCTTTCCGGGCCAGGGCGCCCAGACAATCGGCATGGGCAAGGCCCTGGCAGACGAATACCCTGCCGCGAAGGCGGTGTTCGATGCGGTCGACGAGGCGCTTGGCGAAAAGCTGTCCGCACTGATCTGGGAAGGCGAACAGGACGAGTTGACGCTGACGCGCAATGCGCAGCCCGCGCTCATGGCCACCTCGATGGCGGCGATGGCTGCGCTGGAAGCCGAGGGCGTCACGATCGAGGCAGCGTCCTACGTTGCTGGGCATTCCCTGGGCGAATACTCCGCGCTTTGTGCGGCGGGTTCGCTGAGCCTTGCCGACACCGCGCGGCTTCTGCGCACCCGGGGCGAGGCGATGCAAAGCGCCGTGCCCGTGGGCGAGGGCGCGATGGCCGCGCTTCTGGGGCTCGATTTCGAAACCGCCATGCGCGTCGCAACCGCCGCCGCCGAAGGCTATGTTTGCCAGGCGGCCAATGACAACGATCCCGGACAGGTGGTGGTCTCGGGCCATCGCGAGGCGGTGGAGCGCGCGGTGGAGATCGCCAAGGGGCAGGGCGCGAAACGCGCGGTCATGCTGCCGGTGTCCGCCCCCTTCCATTGCGAATTGATGGAACCCGCCGCCGAGGCGATGGCCGAGGCGCTGAGCCATGTGGACCTCAACGCCCCGCGCGTGCCGGTGGTGCCCAACGTGGTGGCCGCGGCGGAAAGCTCTGCCACCTTGCTGCGCAACCACCTGGTCGACCAGGTGACCGGATCCGTGCGCTGGCGCGAAAGCGTGATGTGGATGGCGGCCCACGGGGTTACCGAAACCTGGGAGATCGGCGCAGGCAAGGCGCTGACAGGCATGGTGCGCCGCATCGACCGGGCCCTGGCCACGCGGCAGGTGGGCACGCCCGACGAGGTGCGCGCGGCAGCGGCTGCATTGAACGAGGCGTGAATTTTCTTCCCGAAGAAAATTCCGCCGGGGCGTGACTGCTGGAAAATTCTTCTGGAAGAATTTTCCAGCCCGATATGAGACAAGATGAAGGAATGGCGGAAGATGTTTGATCTGAATGGAAAAAACGCGCTGGTAACCGGCGCTTCGGGTGGCATCGGGGCCGATATCGCGCGCGCGCTGCACGCAGCTGGGGCCACCGTGGGCCTGTCGGGCACGCGGGTCGAACCGCTGGAGGCGCTGGCCGCCGAACTGGGCGAGCGCGCCCATGTTCTGCCCTGCAACCTGTCCGACCCCGAAGCGGTCGAGGCGCTACCCAAGCAGGCTGCCGAGGCAATGGGATCCGTCGATATCCTGGTCAACAATGCCGGGATCACCCGCGATAATCTCTTCATGCGGATGTCAGACGAGGAATGGCAGTCGGTCATCGACGTGAACCTCACCGCGACCTTCAAGCTGTGCAAGGGCGTGTTGCGGGGCATGATGAAGGCCCGGTGGGGCCGCATCGTGAACATTTCCTCCGTCGTCGGCGCGACGGGAAATCCCGGCCAGGGCAACTACGCGGCCTCCAAGGCAGGCATGGTGGGCATGTCGAAATCGCTGGCCTACGAGGTGGCGAGCCGCGGGATCACCGTGAACGCCGTCGCCCCGGGCTTCATCGCCACGGCGATGACCGACAAGCTGAACGATGATCAGAAGGACAAGATCAACGCCCAGATCCCAGCCGGCCGGATGGGGCAGCCCGACGAGATCGCGGCCGCGGTTCTCTATCTTGCTTCGCCCGAGGCAGGCTATGTCACGGGTGCCACGCTGCACGTCAATGGCGGCATGGCGATGATCTGATAGAGGGTTGCCTGTCGCCGTGCCTGTCACAGGCGCAGGACGCCCCCCCCGGGAAAGGAAAGGCGAAGGCGGGCAGGCCGCCTTCGCATGTGGCGCAGAATGCGTCCTGCCGCGACCCCGGCCAGGAAGGCCGAGATCCAGCCCATCACCATCCAGACCTCTGACAGGTGGGGCAGTGCACGCAACAGGATTGCCACCGCATCGAAGAAGTCGCCCATCTTTCCTGCTCTCCCTTTTTCGCGACCGGGGCCGGAAGATGGCATGCCGGCCCCTACCGCCGGGTAAACGCGCGGGCGGGAATCGGCAAAAACGTGGCAAACCCCGTTGCCTTCCATTGCGGATGTGCTATAGGCGGCGCAGATTTTGCCGGGGGGCGCTCGCGTCAGACGGTATATGGGGTTTGCCCCGCCAACTGCCGGAACCGGCGAAGTAAAGGTCTTAGGCGCGCCAAGTCGCCCTTTGACGCAACTGGATGAGGATCGAAAAGATGAGCGACATCGCAGATCGCGTGAAGAAAATCGTTGTCGAGCACCTGAGCGTGGAAGAAGACAAGGTGACCGAGAACGCCTCCTTCATCGACGACCTGGGCGCAGACAGCCTGGACACCGTCGAGCTGGTCATGGCCTTCGAAGAAGAGTTCGGCATCGAGATCCCCGATGATGCCGCCGAAACCATCCAGACCTTCGGCGACGCAGTGAAATTCATCACCGACGCCTCCTGATCGCGCAGGCGACAGACGGAATTTTGCAAGCGGCACCCTTCGGGGTGCCGTTTCGCATTCCGGGCCCCGGATCGCGGGCCGAAACGCGCCCGGAACGGGGGGCAAGGGATTGCCCGTCGGGGCGCTTGCGGGTATCACTCCGCGACAAGCTCTAGAACGAGAGGGGCAGGAATATGCGTCGAGTTGTTGTGACGGGCCTGGGGATCGTCTCCCCGCTGGCGACGGGCATCGAGGAAACCTGGAGCCGCCTTCTGGCCGGGGAGTCGGGGGCTGGCACGATCCAGCGTTTTGACGCGTCGCACCTGGCCACCAACTACGCCTGCGAAGTGACCAATGGCGACGGCACCAACGGCACCTTCAACGCCGATGACTGGATGGAGCCCAAGGAACGGCGCAAGGTCGACGATTTCATCCTCTTTGGCATGGCTGCTGCCGAGCAGGCGGTGACCGATGCGGGCTGGAAGCCCACCGACGAGGAAAGCCTGCTGCGCACCGGTGTTCTGATCGGCTCGGGCATTGGCGGGCTGTCCTCGATCGCGGATACCGCCATCCTGCTCAAGGAACGCGGGCCGCGGCGGGTGTCGCCCTTCTTCATCCCCGGATCGCTGATCAACCTCATCTCGGGTCAGGTCTCGATCCGCTATGGCTTCAAGGGCCCCAACCACGCCGTCGTGACGGCCTGCTCGACCGGCGCCCATGCCATCGGCGACGCGGCGCGGCTGATCCAGTGGGGCGATGCCGACGTGATGATCGCGGGCGGCGCGGAATCGGCCATCTGCGAACTGGGCATTGCTGGGTTCAATGCCTGCAAGGCGCTGTCCACCAAGCGCGCCGACGATCCCAAGGCGGCCTCGCGCCCCTATGACGCGGATCGCGACGGTTTCGTCATGGGTGAGGGCGCGGGCGTCGTCGTGCTGGAGGATTACGAGCACGCCAAGGCGCGCGGTGCCAAGATCTACGCCGAAATCCTGGGCTATGGCCTGTCGGGCGATGCCTATCACATCACCGCCCCGTCGGAAGATGGCGATGGTGGCTACCGGGCGATGGAAGCGGCGCTGAAGCGGGCGGGGCTGACCCCGGACGCGGTCGATTACATCAACGCCCATGGGACCTCGACCATGGCCGACACGATCGAGCTTGGCGCGGTGGAACGGCTTCTGGGCGACAAGGCCTCCAAGGCCACCATGTCCTCGACCAAGTCCTCGGTCGGGCATCTTCTGGGCGCCGCGGGCGCGGTCGAGGCGATCTTCTCGATCCTGGCGATCCGGGACCAGGTGGCACCGCCCACGATCAACCTCGACAATCCCGCGGTTGAGCCCAGGCTGAACCTCGCCGCCAATGCCAAGCACGAGCGCGAGATCAACGTGGCGCTGTCCAACAGCTTCGGCTTTGGCGGCACCAATGCGTCGCTGGTCATGGGGAAGGTCACCGACTGATGTGGAAGCACATTGCCGCCAACGGGATGAGCCTGCTGATCGTGGGTTTTATCGCCTTTGCAGGCGCGATTGCCTGGGGGCAGCGGCAATATACCGGGGCGGGCCCGCTGGCTGAGGCTACCTATTTCGAGGTGGCGCGCGGCGCGAGCCTGGCGGCAGTGTCCGAGGACCTGGCCGAAGCCGGGATCATCTCGAGCGCCACGATCTTCCGCCTTGGCGCCCGCTATACGGAGCGGGCCGAGAACCTGCGCTTCGGCAATTACGAGATCCCGGCTGGTGTCTCGATGGACGAGGTGATGGAGATCCTCTCCTCGGGTGCGCCATCGACCTTCCGCTATAGCGCGACCTACGTGATCAGGGGCGGGGAAGGCGGCGGCGAGATGCGCCTGCGCGAGCGGATCCCGGGAACGGGCGAGATGGTGGACCTGGCGGTCTTTGCCTCGGGCGAGGAGCTTCCGGCGGCCTACACTGCCCTGGTCGAGGACGGCACACCCATCGTCTACCGGCTTGCCGTGCCCGAGGGGCTGACAGTCTACCAGATCGTCGAAGGGATGCGCGGCGCGGATTTCCTGGTCGATGACGTGGAAGACCTGCCCGCCGAAGGCACTCTGGCGCCGGATACCTACGAGGTGGTGCGGGGCACCGCGATTTCCGAGATCCTGACCGACATGGCCGATGCGCAGACCGGCATTCTGCTGTCGGCCTGGGCCGGCCGGGCCGAAAACCTGCCCTATGACACCGTCGAAGAGGCGCTGATCATGGCCTCTCTCATCGAGAAGGAAACCGGCGTGGCCGATGAACGCGGCGAGATCGCGGGCGTCTTCGTGAATCGCCTGGAGGCAGGCATGCGCCTGCAGACCGACCCGACGATCATCTATGGCGAAAGCGAGGGACGTGGTTTCCTGGGGCGCGGTATCCGGCAGAGTGAACTGGCCAATGGAGACAATCCCTGGAACACTTACCAGATCGATGGTCTGCCACCGACGCCGATCGCCAATCCCGGTCGCGCCGCGATCGAGGCGGCGATGAACCCGGCCCAGACCGACTATATCTTCTTCGTGGCCGATGGCTCGGGCGGGCATGCCTTTGCCGCGACGCTGGAGGAGCATAACCGCAACGTGGCCGAATGGCGGCGCATCGAAGCGGAACGGGCAGCCCAGGAAAACTAGGGGTTTCGCCGCACCCTTCGGGTCGCGCCGACCCGCGCGATCCGGCGCGGATCGCGGGCGTTTTCCGCAGCGGAAAACGGGGGGCGCTGCCCCCGTCGCCTGGCGGCGACTCCCCCGGGATATATTCGGAACAATGAAGCAGGGTTAATGATCCGTTACCGTGCGATGTGCCTGTTAACACATTGAAAGTAATAAATTTATTGACTTATCGAACGGTCCTGTGTAGAGATTGTGACATGCTGGAAGAGATGGGCAAGCGGCCCCGGGGGTGACCTCGGCGGTCGCTTTTTCATGTCTGCTCGTGCGGGTTCATTTCAAGCACGGGACATTTTCATGACCATTCGATTTGACGAGGACACGGCGCGTTTCCAGGAGATGCTGGCAGGCGCGTTCGAGGCTTTTGCCACGACACAGGACGTTCTGCGGGACACGGTGAAGCGTCTGAAGGCGCAGGAGCCGGTGAGCAGCGCCGAGGTGGTGAAGCAGATCAAGGATATGAACGGCGCCCTCTTGCTGGCGCTGGGCCTGGAGGGAAAGGCGCGCGATGCAACGGGACAACGACAGGCAGGAGCCGGGGCAGGAGAGCTCGACCTCGAGGCAGCACGCGCTGAGATCGGGTGCCGCCTTGCTCGCCTCCGAGCCGCCCGAGAGGGTGGAGAGCTTTCTCAGGGGGCTGAGTGACCCGGCCCTTGCGGCGCTGCCCTGGCTCTTCGAGGTCTGGGCGCTGCCGCACCAGCTGCCGCCCGAGGGGGACTGGCGTGCCTGGTTGGTGCTGGGAGGGCGCGGCGCGGGCAAGACGCGCGCCGGGTCCGAATGGGTGCGCGCCATGGTCGAGGGCGCAACGCCGCTGGCCCCGGGCCGGGCGCGGCGCGTCGCGCTGGTGGGGGAAACCTATGACCAGGCGCTGGCGGTGATGGTGAAGGGGGAGAGCGGGCTCTTGGCCTGCTCTCCGCCCGATCGGCGGCCGCGCTGGGTGGCGGGGGAGCGGATGCTGGCCTGGCCCAATGGCGCGGAGGCGCGGCTTTACTCGGCACATGACCCGGAGGCGCTCAGGGGGCCGCAATTCGACGCGGCCTGGGCCGATGAGCTGGCGAAATGGCCGCGGGCGGAAGAAACCTGGGACATGCTGCAATTCGGGCTGCGCCTGGGGGATCACCCGCAGGTTTGCGTTACCACGACGCCGCGCAACGTGGGCGTGCTGAAGGATTTGCTGGGCCGGGACAGCACCGTGATGACCCATGCCCCGACCGAGGCCAACCGGGCCTTCCTGGCGGAGTCTTTCCTGGAAGAGGTGCGGGCGCGCTATGGCGACACGCGGCTTGGCCGGCAGGAACTGGATGGAGAACTGATCGAGGAGGCGGAGGGTGCGCTCTGGACGCAAGGAATGCTGGATGGCGCGCGGACCGATCGCGTGCCTGACGGTGCGCGGGTCACGGTGGCGGTGGACCCGCCGGTGACCGGGCATGCCGGGTCTGACGCCTGCGGGATCATCGTGGTGGGGGTGCTGCAGGACGGGCCCCCGGGGCGCTGGCAGGGGGTCGTGATCGAGGATTGCTCGGTTCAGGGTGTCTCGGCCAGCGGCTGGGCCGAGGCCGCCGTCGCGGCCTATCACCGCCACGGGGCCGACCGGATGGTGGCCGAGGTGAACCAGGGCGGCGACCTGGTGCTGGATGCGGTGCGCATGGTCGATCCGCTGATCAACGTGCGCTCGGTCCATGCCTCGCGGGGCAAGGTGGCGCGGGCAGAGCCGGTGGCTGCGCTCTACGAACAGGGCCGCATTGCCCATCTGCCGGGGCTGGCCGCGCTGGAAGACCAGATGTGCCGCATGACGATCACCGGCTTCGAGGGGCGGGGCAGCCCCGACCGGGTGGATGCGCTGGTCTGGGCGCTGACCGACGGGATGATCCTGCCTGCACGGCAGGCGCAGGCGCGCCCCGGCATTCGGCAGATCTGACTTTTGACGACGCAAGGGGCGTTCATCCGCCCCCTCAGAGCGCCCTCGCACTGGCTGCGGCGGCGCCCTTTTGACATGGACCAAGGAGACAAGCGGATGGTGTTCGATTTCTTGCGCAGGTCGCAACCGGAGGTGCCGGAGGCCAAAGCCTCTGCCACGGGGCGCGTGGTGGCCTGGGCGGGCGCGGGGCGCGTGGCCTGGAGCCCGCGCGATACGGTGACGCTGATGAAGACGGGCTTTACCGGCAACCCGGTGGGCTTCCGATCGGTCAAGCTGATCGCGGAAGCCGCGGCCGCGTTGCCGGTGATCTGCCAGGACGTGGAGCGGCGCTATGAGCAGCACCCGCTGCTGGCGCTGCTGGCGCGGCCCAACGGGGCGCAGGGACGGGGCGAGTTCCTGGAGGCGCTCTTCGCGCAGCTCCTGCTGACGGGCAATGGCTATGTCGAGGCGGTGAGCCCCGATGGCGGCGTGCCGGGCGAGCTGCACGTGCTGCGTTCGGACCGGATGAGCCTGGTGCCCGGGGCCGATGGCTGGCCGGTAGCCTATGACTACAGCGTCGGCACGAAGAAACACCGCTTTCACGTCGCCGGGGCCAGCCCCATCTGCCACGTGCGGCTGTTTCACCCGCAGGATGACCACTATGGCCTGTCGCCGATGCAGGCGGCGGCGACGGCGCTCGACGTGCACAACAGCGCCTCGCGCTGGTCCAAGGCGCTGCTGGATAACGCCGCGCGGCCCTCGGGCGCCATCGTCTATCGCGGCGCGGACGGGGCCGGTACGATGACCGCCGAGCAGTTCGAGCGGTTGCAGTCGGAAATGGAAAGCCACCACCAGGGCGCGCGCAATGCGGGCCGGCCGATGCTGCTGGAGGGGGGGCTTGACTGGAAGCCGATGGGCTTCAGCCCCTCTGACATGGAGTTCCAGAAGACCAAGGACGCCGCCGCGCGCGATATCGCGCTGGCCTTCGGGGTGCCGCCGATGCTCTTGGGAATTCCTGGCGATGCAACCTATGCCAATTACGCCGAGGCGCACCGGGCCTTCTATCGCCTGACGGTGCTGCCACTGGCCGGCAAGGTGCTGGCCACGCTGGCCCATTGGCTCGCGGGCTATTCCGGCGAGTTGGTAGAACTGCGGCCCGATCTGGACCAGGTGCCCGCCCTGGCCGCCGAACGCGACGCGCAATGGGCCCGGGTGGCCGAGGCCGATTTCCTGACCCCCGCCGAAAAGCGCGCCATGCTGGGGCTGCCGCGTCTGGCGGAGGATGAATGAGCGATCGGGGAACGGGAGGCGGGTCGCGCTTTCTCTACGCCCCCTTCGACGCGGCCAATGCCCGGATCGAGGCCAACGAGCGGGTGGCCGAGGAACGCTGGCAGGCGCTGGAATACCGGCTGAAGGCTATCGAAGGGGCGCTGGACCGGCTGGAACGGCGGCTGTGGCTGGCGGTTTTCGGTGTGGTCAGCGTGATCCTGGCGCAAGGGGTCAATGACATCATCCAGATGAGTTCTGGTGGATAGGAGCCTGAAATGTATCAATTTTCCCAAAGCGGGCTGGAAATGAAATTCTGCCGCTTCGACGAGGACCTGACGGTTCGCGACGGTCACCTGATCGAAGGCTATGCAAGCCTCTTCGGTGCCTGTGACCAGGGCGGCGATGTTGTTCAGCAAGGGGCCTATGCGCGCAGCCTGAAGGGGCTGTCCGACGCCGGGCGCAGCGTCAAGATGTTGTGGCAGCACGACCCCGCGCAGCCCATCGGCGTCTGGGACGAGCTGCGCGAGGATGGCCGGGGCCTGTGGGTCAAGGGCCGGATTCTCGACGCCGTGGAAAAAGGCCGCGAGGCCGCCGCCCTGATCGAGGCGGGCGCGATCGACGGGCTGTCGATCGGCTATCGCACCGTGAAGGCGGGCAAGAACGACAAGGGGCAGAGGCTCCTTAACGAGGTGGAGCTTTGGGAGGTGTCGCTGGTGACCTTCCCGATGCTTCCGCAAGCGCGGGTCGGCGCCACCAAGGCCGAGCAGGCCAAGGGCGACATCCTGCATGAACTGGCGACGGTGTTCCAGGACGCCCGCCGCAAACTGGCGGCGCGCTGAGCCGCGCAACCATCCAACACTCAGGACGACGCGATGACCGAGACCGAGACCAAGTCTTCGGGTGGCGATCTTGTGCCCAAGGGCCCGGATGCTACCTCCGAAGTGAAATCTGCACTGGCAGGGTTTCTGAATGAATTCAGCCAGTTCCAGAACGATATCAACGTGAAATTCGCAAAACAGGAAGAGCGTATCTCGATGCTGAACACCAAGACCATGACCCATCTGCGCCCCGCGCTTTCGCCCCAGATCGACGAGGGCGCCCCGCACAAGAAGGCGCTTGGCACCTATCTGCGCACCGGTGACGATGACGGGCTGCGCGGACTTGAACTGGAGGGCAAGGCGCTCAACACCGCGGTGAATGCCGAGGGCGGCTACCTGGTCGATGCGCAGACCGCCGAGATGATCCAGAGCGTGCTGCGCGGGGCCTCGAGCCTGCGCGCCATCGCCAACGTGGTGAACGTGGAGGCGACCTCGTTCGACGTGCTGGTCGACCAGACCGACGTGGGCGCGGGCTGGGCCACGGAAACGGCCGCCACGACCGAGACCGACACCCCGCAGATCGAACGCATCTCGATCCCGCTGCACGAGTTGTCAGCCCTGCCCAAAGCCTCGCAGCGCCTGCTCGACGATACCGCGTTCGATATCGAGGGCTGGCTGGCGGGTCGCATCGCGGACAAGTTTGCCCGTGCCGAAGCGGCGGCCTTCGTGTCGGGGGACGGCGTGGACAAGCCCACCGGCTTCCTGACCCATCCGACCGCAGCCGACGCCAGCTGGAGCTGGGGTAACCTGGGCTACGTGATCACCGGGGCGGATGGTGATTTCGCGGCGCTGAACCCTGCCGACGCAATCGTTGACCTCGTTTACGCGCTTGGCGCGCGCTACCGCGCGAATGCGTCCTTCGTGATGAACTCCAAAACCGCCGGCGCGGTGCGCAAGATGAAGGACGCCGATGGCCGCTTCCTGTGGTCGGACGGGCTGGCGGCGGGCGAGCCTGCGCGGCTGATGGGCTACCCTGTGCTGATTGCCGAGGACATGCCCGATATCGCCTCGAACGCCATGGCCATTGCCTTTGGCGATTTCGGCGCGGGTTACACCATCGCCGAGCGCCCCGAACTGCGGGTGCTGCGCGATCCGTTCAGCGCCAAGCCGCATGTTCTGTTCTATGCCACCAAGCGCGTGGGCGGCGACGTGAGCGACTTCGCCGCGATCAAGCTGCTCAAGTTCGGCATCTCCTGATCCTCGTCAGAGGCAAGCACCCCCGGCCCGGATCGCTGTGATTTCGGGCCGGGGCGGCACGGTCGGGATCTTGCGGCCTCCAGCCTTTTCGTCCTCCGCGCGAGCGGTGCGGGGCCCCGGCCGTGCCACCCTTTCAGAGGCAGTCTTTTTCGGAGAAATAACAACATGATGATGGTCGAAATGTCCTCGGTTTCCACCGCGCTTCTTCCCGTGACCGAGCTGACCGATCACCTGCGCCTGTCCTCGGGCTTTGCCGATGACGGAAGCCAGGATGCAGAGCTGGAAAGCTGTCTGCGCGCGGCGCTGGCGGCAATCGAGGCGCGCACGGGCAAGGCGCTCTTCCGGCGGGGATTCAGTTGGCATCTGAGCCACTGGCAGAACCCGCAGGAACAGGCGCTGCCTGTGGCACCGGTGGTGACGCTCGACAGCGTCAAGCTGGTGTCGCGGGCGGGTGCGGAAACGGTGCTGGACCCGCAGGCCTACAGCCTGCGCAGCGACAGTCACCGTCCGGCCATCGTGGCGACCGGCAGTTTGCCCAACCCCTCGACCGGCGGCTCGGTCGAGATCGAATTCACCGCCGGATACGGGCTCGACTGGCATGGCATTCCCGCCGATCTGCGCCAGGCGGTGCTGCTTCAGGCGGCCGAGTATTACGAAGCAAAGGGCACCGGCGAGGCGGGCATGGCCTGCGGTGTCGCGGTGTTGATCGAGCCCTATCGCTCGGTCCGGATGCGGGGGCTGAGCGGATGAACGGGCATCCGAACCTGACCCGCCGCCTGCTGCTGGAACGACCGCTGCGCACGCCGGACGGGGCGGGCGGCCAGCTGGAAGCCTGGCTTCCGCTTGGGCAGGTCTGGGCCGAGGTCATTCCACGCACCGGGCGCGATGCCGGGGGGCTGGCGCGCATGGGCTACCGGATCACCGTTCGCGCCGCGCCACAAGGCGCGCCGTCGCGCCCCAAACCGTCGCAGAGGTTCCGGGACGGGGCGCGGATCTATTCCATTGATGCAGTGACCGAGAGCGACCCGGGCGGGCGCTTCCTGGTCTGCTTCGCAACCGAGGAGGAGGGCACATGAGCTACGGTATGACAGCCGCCCTTCAGACGGCGGTCTACGGGCGGTTGAGCGCGGATGCGGGCCTGGCGGCGATCGTGGGCGGCAACGTCTTCGACGCGCTGCCCGAAGGCCCGCCGCCGTCGCTATATGTGACATTGGGCCCCGAGAAGGCGCGCGACCGCTCGGATGGGAGCTTTGGCGGCGCCGAGCACGACTTCAGCATCGCGGTGACCAGCAGCGTGGCCGGGTTCTACCAGGCCAAACAGGCCGCGGCAGCGATCTCGGACGCGCTGCTTGGCGCGCCATTGACGTTGGCGCGCGGGCGCGTGGGGCGGGTCCAGTTCCTGCGTGCGCAAGCGGCCCGGGCCGGGTCGGACAGGCGGATCGAGATCTGGTTCCGCGCCCGTCTGGATGAAGATGACAGCTGATTAACCAGCATCAGCTTTCCAAAACAACTGTCTGATTTGATTGGAGAATGAAATGGCGGCACAAAATGGGAAAGACCTTCTGCTGAAGGTTGACCTGGATGGCAACGGATCCTTCCAGACCTTGGCGGGGCTGCGCGCCTCGCGGCTGAGCTTCAATGCCGAAACGGTGGATGTGACCAGCCTTGAATCGACCGGCGGCTGGCGGGAATTGCTGGGTGGTGCGGGTGTCAAATCAGCCGCGATCACCGGCTCTGGCATCTTCCGCGACGAGGCGACGGATGAACGCGCCCGGCAGCTCTTTTTCGATGGAGAGGTGCCCGATTTCCAGGTCATCATCCCCGATTTCGGCACCGTCGAGGGCCCGTTCCAGATCACCGCGATCGAATATGCGGGCACCCATGACGGAGAGGCGACCTACGAGCTGTCGATGGCCTCGGCGGGGGCGCTGACCTTTACCGCGGCGCTCTGAGCCATGGCCAACCCCCATGCGGGCGAGGTGGCGCTGGTCGTCGATGGCAAGCGGCAGGTTCTGAAGCTGACCCTTGGCGCCCTGGCGGAACTGGAAGAGCAGCTGGAGGCCGATGGGCTGCCCGCACTGGTCGAGCGCTTCGAGGCGGGCGGGTTCCGGGCGCGCGACGTGCTGGCCCTGCTTTGCGCGGGTCTGCGCGGGGGCGGCTGGACCGGCGCGCCGGGGGATCTTGCGCGCGCCGAGATCGAGGGAGGCCCGCTGGAGGCCGCGCGGGTCGCCGCGCGTCTTCTGGTGCTGGCCTTCCGCCCGCCCGCATGAGCGAGCGGCCTTTCGACTGGCCCGGGCTGATGCGGGCCGGGATTCAGGGCTTGGGGCTGACGCCCGCGCAGTTCTGGGCGCTGACCCCTGCCGAATTGATGCTGATGCTGGGTGAGCCTTCTGCGCTTGCCCCGATGGGACGGGCGGGGCTGGAGGCCCTGGCCGCCCGCTTCCCCGATACGAAGGACAGTGGTGATGGATGAAGACCTGGACCGGTTCGATGCAGAGCTGGCCTCGCTGGAGGCGACGCTCGGCTCGGCCACGCAGATGGTGGCGACCTTCCACGGCGAGTTGCGGGCGATGCAGGACTCGATGCTTTACACCGGCCGAGAGGTGCAGGGGCTGAGCCGAAGTTTCGGAAGCGGGCTGAGACGCGCTTTCGACGGGGTGATCTTCGACGGCATGCGCCTGTCGGACGCGCTGCGCTCGGTGGCCCAGAGCATGGTGGACGCGGCCTACAATACCGCGATCCGCCCTGTGCAGAACGCGCTTGGCGGGGCCCTGGCCAACGGGGTCAATTCGCTGATGTCGGCGGTCTTGCCCTTTGAGAAGGGCGGCGCCTTCGCGGGCGGGCGCGTGACGCCCTTTGCGCGCGGCGGCGTGGTCAGCGGCGCGACCCCCTTTGCCATGCGCGGCGGGCTTGGGCTGATGGGCGAGGCTGGCCCCGAGGCAATCATGCCCCTGACACGTGGGGCCGACGGGCGGCTTGGCGTGCAGGCCCAGGGGGGCGGGCGCCCGGTTCAGGTCACCATGAATATCTCTACGCCCGATGTGCAGGGCTTCCAACGTTCGCAAAGCCAGATCGCGGCGCAGATGAGCCGCGCCCTTGCGCGTGGTCAGCGCAACAGGTGAGAGAGGCAACCCCATGACATTCCACGAAATTCGCTTTCCCGCGAGTCTGAGCTTCGGCTCGGTCGGGGGGCCCGAGCGGCGCACGGAACTGGTGCAGCTGGCCAACGGGTTCGAAGAGCGCAACACCCCCTGGGCCCATTCGCGCCGCCGCTATGACGCGGGGCTGGGCATGCGCTCGCTTGACGATATCGAGACGCTGATCGCTTTCTTCGAGGCCCGGCGCGGGCAGCTGCACGGGTTCCGCTGGAAGGACTGGTCGGATTACAAGAGCTGTGCGCCCTCCAAATCCCCGGGCTTTCGCGACTGCGTGATCGGCACGGGCGACGGCGAAACCCGCGCCTTTCAGCTGATCAAGACCTATCGGTCCGGCGACGAGGGCTATGACCGGCCCATCACCAAGCCCGTAGCCGACAGCGTGCGTGCGGGAGTCGACGCGGCTGAACTGGTGCGGGGCGTGCATTGGGAGGTGGACGAGACCACGGGTGTCGTCACCTTCACCGATGCGCCCGACGAGGGGGTGGAGGTGAGCGCGGGCTTCGAGTTCGACGTGCCCGTGCGTTTCGATATCGACCGTATTCAGACCTCGGTGGCCAGTTTCCAGGCGGGCGAGGTGCCGGACGTGCCCATCGTGGAGATCCGGGTATGAGCGCGGCGGGCTTCCAGGCGCACCTGGGCACAGGCGCAACGGATGTTGCGCGCTGCTGGCGGCTCACCCGGCGCGACGGGGTGGTGCTGGGCTTTACCGATCACGATTGCGCGCTGGCTTTCGACGGCACCCTTTTCCGCGCCGATACCGGGCTGACGGCCTCGGCGCTGAGCCAGTCGACGGGGTTGTCGGTCGATAATGGCGAGGCCCTGGGCGCGCTGTCGGATGCGTCGATCACCGAGGCCGATATCGAGGCGGGGCGCTTCGACGGGGCCGAGGTGGAGGCCTGGCTGGTGCAATGGAGCGCGCCGGAAAACCGGGTTCTGACCTTTCGGGGCACGATCGGAGAACTCGAGCGGCAGGCGGGCGGCTTCAAGGCCGAGCTGCGCGGGCTGGCAGAGGAAATGAACCGCAAGACGGGCCGGGTCTACCAGCGCGGCTGTTCGGCTGTTCTGGGAGATGGCGCCTGCGGCTTCGACCTGTCGACGCCCGGCTATGCCCATGAAGGCGCGGTGGATCGGGTTGGCGAGGCGCGGCTGCTGGAATTCGACGGGCTGGACAGTTTCGAGCCGCGCTGGTTCGAGCGTGGGCGGCTTCGGGTGCTGAGCGGGGCGGCAAAGGGGCTGGTTGCCGTTATTAAGAATGACCGTTTCGCAGCGGGCGTGCGCAGGGTGGAGCTGTGGCAGGCGCTGCGGGCGGAATTGGTGCCCGGTGACGTGGTGCGGTTGGAAGCAGGCTGCGACAAGCGCATGGAAACCTGTCGGCTCAAGTTCTCCAACCTGCTGAATTTCCGGGGCTTCCCCGATATTCCGGGCGATGACTGGGTGATGGCCTATCTCGGCCGCGGCAGTGCCGCGATGGATGGCGGGAGCCTGCGATGAGCCGGGCAGTCGAGATCGCGCGCGGCTGGATCGGCACACCCTACCTGCACCAGTGCTCGATGCGTGGGGCGGGGTGCGATTGCCTTGGGCTCTTGCGCGGGATCTGGCGCGAGATGCTGGGCCCCGAGCCCGAGGCGGTGCCCGCCTATAGCCGCGACTGGTCGGAACCCGAAGGTGAAGAACGGCTATGGGCGGCGGCGCTGAAGCATCTCGTGGCAAAACCGCTCGACCGGGAGGCGGCGGGCGACATCCTGCTTTTTCGCATGCGCGAGGGGGCGGTGGCCAAGCATCTAGGGCTTCAGGCCGGGACCGGCCAGGAAGCCAGTTTCATCCATGCCTATAGCGGCCACGGCGTGGTCGAGAGCGCCCTGACGCCGCCATGGGAGCGGCGCATCGTGGCGCGTTTTGCATTTCCCGAAAGGACCTGAACGACATGGCAACGATCCTTCTGTCAGCCGCGGGCGCGGCGATCGGCGGGCTAAGCTCCGGCACTGTGCTGGGGTTGAGTGGCGCCGTTATCGGGCGTGCTGTCGGGGCAACCCTGGGCCGGGTCATCGACCAGCGGCTGCTGGGGGCGGGCTCTGACGTGGTCGAGCAGGGGCGGCTCGACCGGTTTCGCATTACTGGGGCCTCTGAAGGGGCGAGTGTTGCGCGGCTCTTTGGCCAGATGCGCCTGGGCGGACAGGTGATCTGGGCCACCCGCTTCAAGGAACAGGTGACGGTGACGGGCGGCGGCAAGGGGGCGCCGCCCACCCCGCAGACCGCGAGCTACAGCTACAGCGTGAGCCTGGCGGTGGCACTGTGCGAGGGCGAAATTGCCCGGGTGGGCCGGGTCTGGGCCGATGGCTCGGAGCTGGCACGCAGCGATCTGACGATGCGCGTTTACCGGGGCACGCAGGACCAGATGCCCGACCCCAAGATGGAAGCGGTCGAGGGTGCGGGCCAGGTGCCGGCCTACCGGGGGGTGGCTTACGTGGTGATCGAGGACCTGGACCTGTCACCCTATGGCAACCGGATCCCGCAGCTGAGCTTCGAGGTGTTCCGCCCGGCGCGGCCCATGGGGCTGGATAGCCCGCCCCAGCCCTCGGAGGCCATCCGCGCAGTGGCGCTGATGCCGGGAACGGGCGAATACGCGCTGGCGACCACCCCGGTCAGCTATGGCCATGGTCTGGGCCAGGCCGAGAGCGCCAATGTGAACACCGCCACGGGCGGCACCGATTTCGAGGTGGCGCTGGAGGCGCTGGACGGAGAGCTGCCCAATTGCGGTGCCGTGTCCCTGATCGTCAGCTGGTTCGGCAACGACCTGCGGGCCGGCCAGTGCAGCGTGAAACCCAAGGTCGAGCAGTCCGCCGCAGATGGGATCGGGATGCCCTGGCAGGTCGCGGGTCTGACCCGTGCGACCGCCGAGGTCATCGCACAGGTCGAGGGCCGGGCGATCTATGGCGGCACGCCCTGCGACCGGTCCGTGATCGAGGCGATCGAAGCCCTGAACGCGGCAGGGCAGGAGGTGATGATCTATCCCTTCCTGCTGATGGAGATCCTGGACGGGAACGGGTTGCCCGACCCCTGGAGCGAGGCGGGCGACCAGCCCGCGCTGCCCTGGCGGGGGCGGATCACCGGGCAGAAGGCCCCGGGCCTTGCCGGATCGCCCGATGGCACGCCAGCGGCGGCGGCCGAGGTGGCGGCGTTCTTCGGAACAGCCTCGGCCTCTGATTTCAGCGTGAGCCCCGGTGCGGTCAGCTACGCGGGACCTACGGAATGGAGTTATCGCCGCTTCGTCCTGCACCTGGCCGCGCTGGCGGCTGCGGCGGGCGGGGTGGAGAGCTTCTGCATCGGGTCCGAGCTGCGCGCGCTGACGCAACTGCGCGACGAGAGCGGCTTTCCCGCCGTGGCACAGCTGATCGCCCTGGCCGCCGAAGTGCGCGCGCTGCTGCCAGATGCCAAGATTTCCTACGCGGCAGATTGGTCGGAATATTTCGGCTATCACCCGCAGGACGGCATGGGGGATGTCTATTTCCATCTCGATCCGCTCTGGGCCGATGCCAATATCGATTTCGTCGGGATCGACAATTACATGCCGCTCAGCGACTGGCGCGCAGGGCGTGCGCATGCCGATATCGGCTGGGATCGCATCCACAATATCGACTATCTCAAGGCCAATATCGAGGGCGGCGAAGGCTTCGACTGGTACTATGCCAGCCAGGAAGCGCGGGACAGCCAGCGACGCGAACCCATCACCGATGGCGCGCCGGGGTGGCGGCTGAGCGATGCGGTGGACAGCGCGCCTGCGGGCAACCTGGGCCAGTTCGCGCAATCCAGCCAGGTCAAGACCAGTAACGCGGTGTTCTCTGCCCGTGTGCGCCTGCCTGCCGTGCCGAGCGACGGCATGATCTGGGAACATGGCGGGGCGGCGACGGGTAGCTGGATGGGCGTGCGCGACGGGGGCACCGTGCTGCGCCTGCGCGGAGGCGATGGTTCCGGGGCCAAGACCGGATCGGATGGCAATACCGCCGTGCTGGATATCCCGGTGGCCGATCTGCCCTTCGACGGGCGCATTCATGAGCTGACCTGGCAATTGATGCCCAAGGCGCCGGGCCGCGTCCGGCTTTGGGTCGACGGACTGTTGCGGGGCGAGGCCGAGACGAGCGCAGGGGGGGCGATGCGCAGCGGTGCCTGGGCCGGGGGCGACCAGGGGGGCTTTCTGAGCGGGTCGTCCAGCGTCGTCGTGGGGGAGCCGTCCAATGACTGGCCCGAGGCCAGCGTGGGCGAGATTTCCTATCACGAAGACATCTTCGAGGTGGCGGGGTCCGAAACCTCCTTCGTCTATCGCTACAAGGATCTGCGCGGCTGGTGGTCCTCGGCCCATCACGACCGTCGTGGCGGGGTGCCGCTGATGAGACCATCGGACTGGCAACCGGGGCAGAAACCCATCCGTTTCACGGAACTGGGCTGTGCGGCGGTGGACAAGGGGACGAACCAGCCCAACCGGTTCCTCGATCCGAAATCCTCGGAATCGGGCCTGCCGCATTACTCGGACGGGCGGCGCGATGACCTGATCCAGATGCAATACCTGCGCGCGATGACGAGCTACTGGCTCGATCCCGACCGAAACCCGCTGTCCGGCGCATATGGCGGGCCGATGATCGACATGGATCACGCCTATGTCTGGGCCTGGGACGCGCGGCCCTGGCCGGCCTTCCCGAACGCGCGGGACACCTGGTCGGACGGCGAGAACCATGCGCGCGGGCATTGGATCACGGGCCGGATGGGGGCCAATCCGCTGGCGGAGGTGGTGGCCGAGATCTGCGAAGAGGCGGGCGTGGATCGCTACGACGTATCGGACCTTTACGGCATCGTGCGCGGGATCCTGTCGTCGGATGTGGAAAGCGCGCGGGCGCGGCTGCAACCGCTGATGCTGGCCCACGGCTTCGAAGCGGTGGAGGAGGGCGGCGCGCTGGTCTTCCGCTCGCGCAGCGGGCTGGTCGAGGCGCAGGTGTCGGCCGAGGCGATGGCGGTGGACGAAGACGGAGCCTCTGCCCCTCGCCGGACGCGAGCGCCGGAGGCCGAGCAGGTTGGCCGGGTGCGGATTTCCCATGTGGAGGCAGCTGGTGCCTTCGAGGCGCGCGTGGCCGAGGCGATCTTCCCCGATGACGGGGCCGACACGATCACCGACAGCGACCTGCCGATGGTGCTGACCGGGGCCGAGGGGCGCGGTATCGCCGAGCGCTGGCTGGCCGAAGCGCGGGTGGCGCGTGACCGGATCGCCTTCGCCCTGCCGCCCTCGCGCCGCGACGTGCGGGCGGGCACGGTTCTGGCGCTGAAGGACGGATCGGCCTGGCGGGTGGACAAGATCGAGGACCTGGGCGCGCGGATGCTGGAAGCGGTGCGTAGCGAGGCCGAGATCTACGAGCCCTCCGACACGGTCGAAGAGACGGTGAGCCTGCAACCTTTCGTGCCGCCGCTGCCGGTGACGCCCATCTTCATGGACCTGCCCCTGCTGAGCGGGACGGAACTGCCTCACGCCCCGCATATCGCGGTGGCTGCCGAACCCTGGCCCGGATCGGTCGCGGTCTATGGGGCCACATCGGACAGCGGCTATACGCTCAACCGACTGGTCGACACTGTGTCCGCGGTCGGGGTTCTGGACACGGCCCTGCTGCGTGCGACGCCCGGCACATGGGACCGGGGCCCTGCGTTTCGGGTGCGCATGAGCACCGGGGCGCTCAGTTCCGTCTCGACCGATGATGTGCTGAACGGGGCCAATGCCGCCGCGATCGGGCTGGGTAGCGATGGCCCCTGGGAGGTGATCCAGTTTGCCGAGGCCACGCTGGTTGGGCCTGACCTTTGGGACATCGGGCTGCGCCTGCGCGGGCAGGCGGGCACCGACGGGATCATGCCCGATGACTGGCCGCCCGGTGCGCTCTTCGTGCTGCTGGACGGGCGGCCCGGGCAGATCGAGTTGCCGCTCTCGGCGCGGGGGTTGCAACGCCATTACCGCGTCGGTCCGGCGGGAAAGAGCTATGACCACCCCGTCTATACCCACGAGGTGCTGGCCTTCGACGGTGCAGGTCTGCGCCCCTATGCGCCCGCCCATCTGCGCGCGCCTTTGGTCGGGGGGGACCGGCAGATCAGCTGGATACGCCGAACCCGGATCGACGGAGACAGCTGGCAGGGCACGGAAGTGCCGCTGGGCGAGGATAGCGAAGCCTACTTGCTGCGCATCCGCGATTCATCCGGCGTCAGGCGAGAGGCCGAACTGACGCCCCCGGGCTTCACCTATTCCGCCGCACAGCAGGCCGCCGATGGCACGGGCCTGCCATACACGATCGAGGTTGCGCAGGTTTCTGCCAGCTTCGGACCGGGACCCTTCACGAGGATCGAGATCAATGGCTGACACCACCAACCTGACCCTTCCGCTGCTGGCCGCGAGCCAGGCCCAGAAACATGTGACCGTGAACGAGGCGCTGACGCGGCTCGATGGCATGGTGCAGCTGACGCTGCGCTCCCGCAGCCTGACCACGCCGCCAGCTACCGTGCTGGAGGGCGAGTGTTTCGGCGTTCCGGCAGGCGCGATCAACGACTGGGCCGGCCATGACGGCGAGGTGGCCCAGTTCGCGAACGGTGGCTGGGTCTTCACCAGCCCGGCCCGCGGCTGGCGTGCTTTCGTGTCCGACACGGGCAGCCTCGATCTGCATGACGGCACGGGCTGGGTCGCGGGCGGGCAGAGCGCCAGCCCGGGCGGCGCGGGCGTGCAACTGCGCACGGTCGAGGCCGATATCCCCATTTCGGCGGGGCCCACGGTTGCCACGGGGCTGGTCTTCCCACCCCGCGCGATCGTGCTGGGCGTGACCGGGCGCGTCACCACCGCGATCACTGGGGCCCTGACCGATTGGCGGGCAGGCGATGCGGGATCGGACGCACGCTATGGTAATGGGCTGGGGCTTGCGCTCGACAGCTGGCTGGGCGGTCCGGCCGACCCGTTCGTGGTCTGGACCCCGACCGAGATCCTCCTGACCGGCAATGGCGGCGATTTCGCCGCTGGAGCGGTGCGCCTGGCCGCCCATTACCTGGAACTGGGCATTCCCGGACCGGCATAAGAAATCGTGAACCGGCGCATCAAGGGTTTCAACTTGGCCCGGAGGGCCTATCTGCGGTAGAAAGGGGAACGCGACCGCAGGAGGCCTTCCATGGCAAAGACCCGCACACATCTGGCCGAGCTCGACCCGGTCTGGAGCCGCATCACCCGCGAAGCCGAAGAGGCGGTGCGGGACGAACCGCTCTTGGGCGGGCTTGTGCATGGCTGTATCCTGCACCACGCCACGCTGGAGGCGGCGCTGGCCTATCGCATCGCGCAGAAGCTGGCCTCGGGCGAGATGTCCGAACAGCTGGTGCGCGAGATTGCCGATGAAGCCTATCGCGAAGATCCCACGCTGGGCGCAGCCGCGCGGGCCGATATCGTTGCCGTCTTCGACCGCGACCCGGCCTGCCACCGCTTCATCCAGCCGCTGCTGTTCTTCAAGGGCTTCCAGGCCGTTCAGGCCTATCGCGTCGGTCACTGGCTGTGGCAGCAGGGCCGCAAGGACCTGGCCTACATGCTGCAAATGCGCATCAGCGAGATGTTCGGTGTGGATATCCACCCGGCCGCCCGCATCGGCAAGGGCATCATGATCGACCACGCCCATTCCATCGTGATCGGGGAAACCGCCGTCGTGGGCGACAACGTCTCGATGCTGCATTCGGTGACGCTGGGCGGCACCGGCAAGGAAGAGGAAGACCGTCACCCCAAGATCGGCGATGGCGTTCTGATCGGGGCTGGCGCCAAGGTGCTGGGCAATATCAAGGTGGGCTGCTGCTCGCGCATTGCGGCGGGCTCGGTCGTGCTGCACGAGGTGCCGCCTGCGACCACCGTGGCCGGGGTCCCGGCCAAGATCGTGGGTGAGGCGGGCTGTGATCAGCCGTCGCTGTCGATGGACCAGATGGTGCAGGGCTGCGGCGGCAAGAGCTGACCCGCGAATCTGCCGTTATCCAGGGGCCCGTGCCGCATCGGCGCGGGCTTTTTTTGGTGCTTTCCAAAAAAACGCCCGTGAAACCAGGGGCTTCACGGGCAGTCCAACAGGGAGGGAGGGAAAACGGGAGAGGAGGAAATCAGGTCAGGGTGCAGGGTCTATCCATATGTCGGTTGAGGCTGTCGGGCCGTTCAATACATATACGTGTAATATATACACTATTATTCGTCAACCCCTTTCTTGTCACTTCTTGACCATGTGAATTGTTCCCCGGTCCAAACCCACCTAGGCTCTGCCAAGGAAAAGGGAGGATCGGCCATGACACGGCAGACCGAAGGGCGCGGACGCCTTTACGACAGCATTCTCGATACCGTGGGCGACACGCCCTCCATCCGGATCAACCGGCTCGCCCCCGAAGGGGTGGAGCTTTACGTCAAGGCCGAGGCCTTCAACCCGGGCGGATCGGTCAAGGACCGGCTGGCGCTCAGCATCATCGAAGCGGCGGAAGCCTCGGGCGCGCTGAAGCCGGGGCAGACGGTGGTCGAGGCGACCTCTGGCAATACCGGCATCGGGCTGGCCATGGTCTGTGCGGCCAAGGGCTATCCGCTGGTGATTACCATGGTGGAAACCTTCTCGGTCGAGCGCCGCCGCCTGATGCGCTTTCTGGGCGCCAAGGTGGTGCTGACGCC
>NZ_CAXREX010000081.1:0-6768 GCF_964229645.1 Nioella sp.
GGAATGGATTGCAGCGGAAGCCCCTGCTGCGCCAGGGCCTGTGCCAGGCGCTGATTGGCGTCCACGTCGATCTTGACCATGCGCACCTTGCCATTGGCGGCGGTCACGGCTGCTTCGAGGTTGGGGCCAAGCGTCCGGCACGGACCGCACCAGGTTGCCCAGAAGTCAACGATGACCGGCACCTCCTGGCTGGCTTCCACCACAACGGACATGAAGTTTTCTTCGGTTCCGTCAACGATCAGGTCGGCAGCACCGGCAGCGTTCTGGGTTCCATTGAGTTCGAGCATGGGAATCCCCTCAAATTCAGTCTCGCCCTATATGGGCCGTCCCGGCCCAAAGGCCAAGGGGGGCAGCGGGGCTTTGACGCGCCGAGGCCCGAGGCATAGCGTTGCAGCCAGACCAATGACGGAGCCCCGCCCATGACGCGCACCCTTCTGACCTATGGCGACAGCAACACCCACGGCACCCTTCCGATCGTGACACCCGGGATCTATCGGCGCCACGGTCCAGAAGATCGCTGGCCAACCGTGGCCCTCGCCGCCTTGGGGGCTGGCTGGACCCTCGTCGAAGAAGGCCTTCCGGGGCGCACAACCGGTAGGGACGACCCGGTGATGGGGGCGTATATGAACGGGCAAACCGGGCTGCGCATTGCCTTGGAAAGCCACGGACCGGTCGACGTGCTGACCATCATGCTTGGCACCAATGACCTCAAGACGCGCTTTGCGCCGTCCGTTGCCAGAATCATGGGCGGCGCGGCAGGGCTTTTGGACATCGCGCTGTCAGAACCGATGCAGACCCGGCATGGTGGTTTCAAGGTTCTGCTGATCTGCCCGCCGCCCGTGGTGGAAACCGGCCCGATCAGGGATCAATTCTGGGGTGCAGAGGCCGTCGGGCCGCACTTGGCGGATGCCTATGAAGCCCTTGCCGCATCGCGCGGGGTGGGGTTCTTCGATGCGGGGTCCGTGATCGAGGTCAGCGCGCAGGACGGCATCCACTATGAAGCCAACGCGCATCGCGCACTTGGGGCAGCCTTGGCCAAGGCCATAGCGGCGCTTTGACCCGTTAAAGGTCGAATGTCGCGAACACCGGCGCATGATCCGAAGGCTTTTCCCATCCCCGCGCCTCGCGCAGGATACGGCTGCCATGCGCCGCGCTTGAGATATCCGGCGTGGCCCAGATGTGATCGAGCCTGCGGCCCTTATCCGCTGCGTCCCAATCCCGCGCGCGGTAGGACCACCAGCTGTATAGCAGCCCCTCGGGAATGTCCTGACGGGTGATGTCCACCCATTTACCCGCCTCCATCACGGTGCCGAGGCTATCGACTTCCACCGGCGTGTGGCTGACCACTTTCAGAAGCTGCTTGTGGCTCCAGACATCATCCTCGCGCGGGGCGATGTTCAGATCCCCCACGAGAATGGATTTCTCGGGCGCATCGAACCGCCCCCAATCGCGCATGTCGGAAAGATAATCGAGCTTCTGGCCAAACTTCTCGTTCTTCTCGCGGTCGGGCTCATCCCCACCCGCAGGAACGTAGAAATTGTGGATCGTCACCCCGTTTTCCAGCCGCCCGGCAATATGGCGCGCATGACCAAGGCCCGCAAAATCGTGGCTGCCCGCCTCTTCCATCGGCAGTTTGGACAGGATCGCCACGCCGTTATAGCCCTTCTGCCCGCGCGCGACCATGTGGCCGTAGCCAAGGTTCTGGAAAATCTCGACCGGGATCTTGTCGACCGGGCTTTTGCATTCCTGCAGACACAGGATATCGGGCCCCTCTTCGCGCAGAAGCTTCGCCACCAGGTCGGCGCGCAGCCGGACAGAGTTGATGTTCCAGGTGGCAAGCGTGAAGGGCATGGGCTGGTCCTTGTCAGGGTTGCGGGTGCCCAAGACCTAGTCGGCGGACCACGCCCATGCAATCCGATATCGGGTCCTTGCCATAGCAGCCCCCAAACAAAAAACGGCCCAGTCCAAAAGGGCCGGGCCAGTCCAACAGGGAGGTAGGTGTATTACACCTGACATCAACTATCGGTTGTTTTGGTCAAATAGTCAACATCTGGTGTCCGAATCAGGCCAACAGACGATATCCACCGCTTTCCGTGACCAGAAGCCGGGCATTGGAGGGGTCAGGCTCGATCTTCTGGCGCAACCGGTAGATGTGGGTTTCCAGCGTGTGCGTGGTCACGCCGGCATTGTAGCCCCAGACCTCGTGCAGCAGCACATCCCGCGCCACCACGCCATCCTGTGCCCGGTAGAGAAACTTGAGGATGTTGGTTTCCTTCTCGGTCAGGCGGATCTTCTTCTCGTCCTCGGTCACCAGCATCTTCATCGCCGGCTTGAAGGTGTAGGGGCCAAGCTGGAACACGGCATCTTCGGACTGTTCGTGCTGACGCAACTGCGCCCGGATACGGGCCAGAAGAACGGGGAATTTGAACGGTTTGGTCACGTAATCATTGGCCCCGGCGTCAAGTCCAAGGATCGTGTCGGCATCGCTGTCATGGCCTGTCAGCATCAGGATCGGGCATTTCACCCCCTGCTTGCGCATCAGGCGGCACAGTTCGCGCCCGTCGGTATCGGGAAGGCCCACATCGAGGATCACGAGATCGTAGATCGCTTCCTTGGCCTTCTCCAACCCCTCCGAGCCGTTCCCGGCTTCTAAGACATCGAAATCCTCGGTCATCACCAATTGCTCTGCCAGCGCTTCGCGCAGGTCTTCGTCATCATCAACCAGCAGGATCTTCTTGAGATTGGCCATGGGTGCCTCCCCGTTTTGCGTGTCCCTTCCCACATGTCGCGTCGCGATCCGTCTGACAAGGTAGCGGAAAAATACCTCACGCAGCCGTGTCAGGCAGAGAGCAAATGTTTCAAATCGCTACCGGGCAGTCTAAATGAGAGGGGAAGACTCCAGTCGGATAACCTCATGCCGCTTCTGCCCACCCCGTCCGAGCTTGCCGCCCGCGCCCGCGCTGACTTGCGCGTTGGTCTGCCCGTGGTGCTTGGGGCGGGTGGCCCCGGCGTGGCGATCCTGGCGGCTGAGACGCTTCAGCCAGACCGGCTCGCAGCCATTCGCGACGTCGGCACACCGGTTCTGGCGATCACGGATCGGCGTGCTGAAACCCTCAAGGCGCGCGCCTACGATGGTGACCTTGCCCGCCTGCACCTGCCTGCGGATGCCGACGCCGAATGGGTGCGCTGCCTTGCGGATCCCGCCGATGATCTGCTGATGCCCATGAAAGGCCCGCTTGTGGCCGAACGGGAGGGCGACGCAGGCTTGCACCGCCTTGCCATCGCGCTGATCAAATCGGCTCAGCTTCTGCCAGCTGCCATTGTTGTGCCGCTCGCCGATACGGACGGGTTCGCGCATGAACATGGCCTGACGCAGCTGCCCCCCGAGGCCACGCACGAAGACCTCGTGCTTCATCACGCCCTGACCTCGGTTGCCGCCGCCCGCCTTCCAATGGACGCGGCAGAATCCGGACGGTTGCATATCTTCCGGCCCGACAATGGCGGCACAGAGCATTACGCCATCGAGATCGGTCGCCCCGACCGGGACGCCCCCGTTCTCGCCAGGTTGCATTCCGCCTGCTTCACCGGCGATGTGCTCGGGTCGCTCAAATGCGACTGCGGCCCACAGCTCCGCACCGCGCTGGCCGAGATGGGCCGCGTGGGTGCGGGCGTCCTGCTTTATCTCAACCAGGAAGGCCGCGGCATCGGGCTTGCCAACAAGATGCGTGCTTATTCCCTGCAAGATCAAGGCTTTGACACGGTCGAGGCCAACCACCGGCTCGGCTTCGAGGATGACGAACGCGACTTCCGCCTCGGGGCCGATATCCTGCGCCGCATGGGGTTTTCCGCTGTCCGCCTGATGACCAACAACCCCCGCAAGGTGGCAATGATGGAGCATGAGGGCCTCACCGTCAGCGAACGGGTGCCGCTTGTCACGCCCACCAACCGCCACAACGCCCATTATCTCGACGTGAAGGCCAAGAAGTCGGGGCACCTTCTGTGACACCGCGGGATCTGGTCCTGACGCCCATGGGCCTGCGCTTTCAGGGGCGTCTCTTTCCCTGCTCGATCGGCAAGGGCGGGCTTAGACGCGCGAAGCGCGAAGGTGACGGTGCAACACCTCGCGGACTGCACCGGATCATCGGCTGCCTCTACAGGCCCGACCGCATGGCCCGGCCAGTGGACTGGGCCGTTCCCATCGGCCCGGGAGACCTGTGGTCCGATGACCCGACTTTGCCTGATTACAACAAGATGGTGCGTGCGCCCTATCCCGGCAGCCACGAGCGCCTCGCTCGCTCCGACCGGCTCTACGATCTCGTGCTTCTGACCGATTGGAACTGGCCGATTGCCCATCCCGGTCGCGGATCCGCCATTTTCCTGCACCGCTGGCGCAAGCCCGGCCACCCGACCGAGGGCTGCATCGCCTTCGCACCGCAACACTTGCTGCACATCACGCGCGCCCTGCGCCCCGGTGCCTGCCTGATCATCCCCTGATCTCTTCTACTTGGTCCAAATACTCCCGCCGGAGGCATCTCACCGTGATACGCGCGCCTCGATCCGGCTAACGCACGGAACCCAAAGCCGAATCCATGGCAACGCGGCCCGAGGATGCCCCCGCGCATGCGGGGGTTGACGAGGGCCGCCCCCGGATCGACGCGCAACGCGCGGCGAAACCGGGTTCAAACGGCGCTGCGCTCTCCGAAAATGGCGGACCCGACCCGAACGTATGTCGCGCCAAGGGCAATGGCGGTTTCGAAATCGGAACTCATCCCCATCGAGAGCTCGCGCAGCCCGTTGCGCTCGGCAATCTTGGCCAGCAGCGCGAAATGCAGCGCGGGTTCCTCCTCCACGGGCGGAATGCACATCAGCCCCGTCACCGGCAGATCGAGCGCCCGTGCCTCGGCAATGAACCCATCCGCGTCGGCTGGCAGGATTCCGGCCTTCTGCGGCTCTTCCCCGGTATTCACCTGGATCATCAGTTCGGGGCACTTCCCCATCTCCTGCGCCAGACGCGCCAGGGTCGTGGCCAGCTTGGGACGGTCGAGCGTGTGGATTGCATCGAACAGCTCCATCGCCGTGCGGGCCTTGTTGCTTTGCAGCGGGCCGATGAGATGCAGCTCCACGCCGTCGTAGCGAGAGGTGAAGTCAGGCCATTTGGCCTGCGCTTCCTGCACCCGGTTTTCCCCGAAGAGGCGATGCCCCTGCTCCAGCACCGCTTCAACACGCTCCAGGGGCTGGACCTTCGACACCGCGATCAGCCGAACGGAACCGGGGGCCCGTCCAGCCTTTGTCTCTGCTTTCGCAACCGCGTCTTGTATCTCTGCCAGCGCCATGCCGTCCGACCTCCACGATAGAAAGAGTGGGCCCGGGGCCCGCCTCTCCTTAGCAGATGCTTTGCAGGGAATTGAAGCTGAGACCGCAAGACACGGATCTTGGTCTGCCAAAAAGAAAAGAGCGGGCACAAGGCCCGCTCTTCCTTAAGCGAATAATCCTTGCGGATTAGAAGCCCATGCTCAGACCAATCGACCAAGAGTCGACATCGGGCTGACCGGTTTCAGAGGAGTTGCTGTAACCGAAGACAATGCTTGCACCACCGCCCAGGTCGTAACCTGCGGACAGACCCCAACCGGACATAGAATCCGTGCCCTGCTCGTACTCACCCCAGTTGATACCAACGGTGAGAGCATCCATGGAGTACGATGCGCCAAGGCCGATGTGCGTGACATCGAGTGCACCAGTTTCTTCCAGCACGGAGTAGTTTGCGCCGAGCGCAATGTCACCCAGGCTGTAAGCCAAGCTGATACCCATAACGGTCAGGTCATTGCGCGGTGCGGGACCAGAGTCCTCACCAGTCTGGTAGCCCAGGCCGATGCCGAGGTCGCCAAGGTTGTAGCGAAGGCCAAAGCCAATGATCGAGTCGCCTTCCTCTACACCAACGGTGTCGTCAAGTTCAACCGAAACTGCAAAGCCAAGACCACCGATGGAGTGGTCGTAGCGCAGGATCTGGCCGTCATGCGTGCCGTCCAGACCACCGTTGCCGTTCCATCCATTGTGCGCAGTTTCGGAGTCATCGATCGAACCGGAGCCGGTCGGCACTTCTGCCATACCCCAATCGAAGCCACCATCGGTATCTCCCATGGTGACGGTGCCGAAGTTGCCGGACAGGAACACGGCGATGCCGTCCATGCCGTCGGAGCCGTCGATTGCGTCACCTGCTTCATCCAAGTCAACCGACGCACCAAAGGTGAGACCGTTGTCGGTGGAACCAGACAGCGTGAAGGTCACATCAACATGGGTCCAGAACTGCGTGCCAGAACCACCAGCTGCAGTGCCGTTGCGATCACGATCGCCACCAACAACACCCATCTCTGCCGAACCGGACAAAGAAATATCCGCTGCTGCGAAGCCTGCGGACAGAATCAGCGCAGTCGAAGCGAAGAGATGATTGTGGACTCGCCAAAAGGCGCAGCTACTCTTGCAAAAATAATACCCTGTATTAACAATGGCTTAAGGCTCTAATATCAATGGTTATTTCTATTATATCTAGAGATAGCAGAGTCTCACGATTGGCGGTATTTTCCTGATCTATTGATAGCATCGCGGGATGTGCTTCAGGCACGGAAAACCGGGTGCCGCCCCTCCTGTTTGCTGGGGCACATGTCGTTTTTCGACCAGGTTGCAAAGTTGCCCGAAGCGGCGCTTAACGGTCGGGTTCCGTGAATACGATCAGCCCTTCGCGCACGAGGCGACGCAGCAGGACCAGCTTGC
>NZ_CAXREX010000082.1:0-24329 GCF_964229645.1 Nioella sp.
CCGCCCCTCCATCAGCTCCACGTCCTTGATGCTGACGCCGATCTCGGTCGCGATCCTCTCGCGCAGCTGATGCCCGTCGAGCTCCACGCCCTCGCTGGCAGCCTCGGCTTCCAGCCGGGCGCGGACCCGGCGCATGTTGAAAAACAGGCTCTTTTGGGACGAGGTGGACCCGGTGCGCACCATCGACCAGTTGCGCATCACGAAATCCTGCATGCCGGCGCGAATCCACCAGACCGCGTAGGTCGAGAAACGCACGCCCCGATCCGGGTCGAAACGGTCTGCGGCCTTCATCAGGCCAAGTCCCGCCTCCTGGATGAGGTCGTTCATGGAGGCGCCGTAGCCGCGGAATTTCCACGCGATCGAGATGGCGAGCCGCATGTAGGCGGTGATGAGCCGATGCAGCGCCGCCTCATTGCGATGGTCGCGCCAGGCGATCGCCAGTTCCCTCTCGGTGTCCGCATCCAAGAGTTCCGCCGCACGGGCGTGGCGGGAAAGAGACTGGCCAGGATCGAGGTCGAGTGCCATAACGCGCTCCTGTTGGGTGTTTATTTACGAGGGATACGGTCGGGTATTCCGGTCGGATCACTTTTCAAGGAGAAAAAATGACATTGCCCCGACTGACCCTTGTGATCGGCGGTGCGGCCTCGGGCAAATCGGCCCAGGCCGAGGCGCTGGTGCGCGACCAGTCCGGCACGCGCGTCTACATCGCCACGGCCCAGGCCTTCGACGACGAGATGAAGGCCAAGATCGCCCGCCACCGCGAGATGCGTGCCGAACACGGCTGGCGCACCATCGAGGCCCCTTTCGACGCCTGCGCCGCGGTCTCGGAACTGCGCGCAGGCGAGGTGGCGCTGTTTGACTGCGCCACCTTCTGGCTGTCGAACCTGATCCTGGCCGAGCGCGACTGGCGCGCGGAAGCCGATCGGCTGCTGGCCGCGCTGGCGAGCGCGCCTGCCCCGGTGGTCGTGGTTACCAACGAGACAGGCCAGGGCATCGTGCCCGAGAACGCGCTGGCACGGGCGTTCCGGCAGGCGCAGGGCGAACTGAACCAGTTGCTGTCCGCGCAGGCCGACCTGGTGATCGCTGTGATGGCGGGCTTGCCCCTGGTTCTGAAGGGCACGCGTTCATGATGGGGATTTCGCCGCCTGCGGCGTCGACCCGGGCGCGATCCTGGCGGATCGCGGGTGGAATTTTCACAAAAAATTCCTGGGGGCGCTGCCCCCGTCGCCTGGCGGCGACTCCCCCGGGATATTTTCGGAACAATGAATGCAGCCCCGGAACAGGCGGTGCATCATGACCACCTGGCACTGGGTCCGGCACGGGCCGACGCATGAAAAGACCTTCGTGGGCTGGCGCGACGTTCCGGCGGACCTGTCGGACAGGGCGTTGATCGCGCGGCTCGATGCGGCCCTTCCGCGCCCGGCCTTGCTGGTATCCTCGGACCTCGTGCGTGCTTCGGCCACGGCGGACGCGGTTGCCCGTGGGCGCACCCGACTGCCCCATGCGCCCCAGATCCGGGAGATCGACTTCGGGGCCTGGGATGGGCTGCATTTCACCGAGGTTGCAGACCGCGACCCGGTGCTGAGCCGCCGCTTTTGGGAGGATCCGGGCGATGTCGCGGCACCGGAAGGCGAAAGCTGGAACGCCGCTTCGGCGCGGGTGGCGGATTTCGTCAACGCCATGACCGCCGCCCATCCCGATGCCCATATCGTCGCGGTAGCCCATTTCGGCACGATCCTGACCCAGGTCCAGCGCGCTTCTGGCCAAAGCGCCTATGAGACCCTGGCGCATAAGATCGACAATTTCTCGATCACGCGGGTGGTGCATGAAGGCGGGGCCTGGCGCGTCGAGGCGATCAATCACCTGCCCTGATGGGACGCCTCACGAAACGGAATTGGACAGCGAGCCTGCGTCGGGCTTAGCTGGGCGGGTGTTTCACAGGACCCTTGCCCGATGACCTATACGCTTCTGATTGCCGACAAATCCTATTCCAGCTGGTCGTTGCGCGGCTGGCTGGCCTTTCGCGCCTTCGACATTCCGGTCACCGTGCGCACCACCCGCATGTACCGCGACCAATTCCTGCTGGATGTGCAGGCCTTTTCGCCGCCAAGCCGCACGGTGCCGATCCTGCGCACGCCAACGGGCGGGATGCTGACCGATTCACTGGCCATCGCCTGGCACCTTGCCAGCACCTATCCCGACAAAGGGATTTTGCCCGCAGATCCCAAGGCGCGCGCCGATGCGATGAGCCTCGTGGCCGAGATGCATTCGGGCTTCGCCGCCCTGCGCGGCGCCTGCCCGATGAACCTGCGCACCGGGTGGGCCGACTTCGTGCCAAGCGATGCGGTCAAGGCCGACCTGGCCCGGCTTGAACTGCTGTGGGGCCGCGCCTTCGAGGCGCATGGCGGTCCGTGGCTCTGCGGGGCCTATTCGCTGGCCGATGTGTTCTTCGCCCCCGTCGCCACCCGCATCCTGACCTACGACCTTCCGGTCTCGGGCCCTGCGCTGGCCTATGCCGAGGCGCATGTGGCGCATCCCGCCTTCCGCCGCTGGCGCGCCATGGGGCTGGTCGAAGGGCCGGAGCAGCCCACCTACGACATGGACCTGCCGCGCCGCCCCTTCCCGGCACCTGTGCCGCTGGCCGCCAAGGCGGTGGTCCAGGGTCCATCTGCGAACACCGCCTGCCCCTACTCGGGCGAGCCGGTGACCCATTTCCTTGAGATCGACGGGCGCCTCTTCGGCTTCTGCAACGCCTTCTGCCGAGACAAGACCGTGGCCGACCCCGAGGCCTGGCCGGAATTCATGGCGATTTACGGCGGCTGATTTACCGCTTGGTAAGATTTTCGGGCCAAGGTGTTAACCATGTTCGACACTGGCCGCCCGGAAAGCCTAGCCCGCACCTATACCGTCGCCTTCGAGGGTCTCGAAGCGCGCCGGGTCGAGGTGCAATGCGCCGTCACGCCGGGCCTTCCTGCCTTTTCCATCGTGGGCCTGCCCGACCGCGCCGTGGGCGAGGCGCGCGACCGGGTGCGCACGGCGCTGTCAACCATGGCGATCGCCCTGCCCTCGAAGCGGGTCACCATCAACCTCTCGCCCGCCGACCTGCCCAAGGAGGGCTCTCATTTCGACCTGCCCATCGCGCTGGCGCTGCTCGGCGCGCTCGGCATCGTCCCACGCGAGGCGGTCGAGGGCGCGATGAGCCTGGGCGAGATGTCGCTTGACGGCTCGCTCGTGCCCGTGATCGGCGCCTTGCCCACGGCCCTGGCGGCAGGCGAGGACGGGCGGGCGCTCTTCTGCCCTGCTGCCTGCGGGGCAGAGGCCGCCTGGGTCGGCGCAACGCCGGTCTTTGCGGGTCGCAGCTTGGCCGAGATCATCAACCACCTGACCGACCGCACCCCCCTGCCCCCAGCGGAACCCGGCGAGGTGATCGCCGAGACATCGACACGCGACCTGCGCGAAGTTCGCGGGCAGGAACGGGCCAAGCGGGCACTGGAAATCGCCGCCGCCGGGCGGCACCATTTCCTGATGGTGGGGGCGCCCGGATCGGGCAAGTCGATGCTGGCCGCACGTCTGCCGGGGCTGTTGCCACCGCTCAGCGCCGCGGAGGCTTTGGAAACCTCGATGATCCATTCGCTGGCAGGGCTTCTGGACGAGGGGGGCATTTCCCGCACCCGACCCTACCGCGCGCCGCATCACACCGCGTCGATGGCGGCCATCGTCGGCGGCGGGCGCAGCGCCAAGCCAGGGGAAATCAGCCTCGCCCACAATGGCGTGCTCTTCCTTGACGAGTTTCCCGAATACCCGCGCCAGGTGCTGGAAACCCTGCGCCAGCCGATCGAGACCGGCGACGTGGTGGTTGCCCGTGCGAATGCCCATGTGACCTACCCCTGCCGTTTCCTGCTGATCGCCGCCGCCAATCCCTGCCGTTGCGGGCATCTCTACGATGCCGACCAGGCTTGCGGGCGGGCACCGCTGTGCGGGGAAGATTACCTGGGTCGCATCTCGGGCCCGTTGATGGACAGGTTCGACCTGCGGCTGGAGGTGCCGCCCGTGGGCTTCACCGACCTCGACCTGCCGCCCTCGGGCGATGACAGCGCCACGGTCGCTGCCCGGATCAGCGCCGCCCGCGACCGGCAGGCCGCGCGGTTCGAGGCGCTTGGTGCCGCCGCGAGGGTCAATGCCGATGCCGAGGGCGCGTTGCTCGACCAGATCGCCGTGCCCGACACCGAGGGGCGAGAGATGCTGCTGAAGGCCGCCGACCGTTTCCGCCTGTCGGCGCGGGGCTATCACCGCGTGCTGCGGGTGGCGCGCACGATTGCCGACCTTGAAGGGTCCGAAGACCTGCGGATGCCCCATGTGGCCGAGGCGCTCGGCTTTCGACTGGTGGCGGGCAGGAACTAGCGGATCGCGGCGGCCATCTGGTCGAGCGTGCGCTCGGCCTCGGGCAGCAGCCAGCCTGGGAAGATCGGCCAGACATGGGGTAGACCCGGCTCGACGGTGAGATGCGCGGTGATCCCCTGCGCCTCCAGCGCGGCCACCATGCGGCGACTGTCATCGAGCAGAACCTCGCCGTCACCCACCCAGACATGCACCGGCCCCGCACCGGGGAAGCGCGCGTGAAGCGGGCTGGCGCGCGGATCCTCGGGGGCCGCCCCGTCCAGATATCCAAGGGCCGAGGCCCGGATGCCGTCAACCGGCAGGAGCGCCTCGGTCGCATCGTTGCGGGCAAGGCTGTCTCCGGTCATGGCAAGGTCGGTGAGCGGTGAGAGGACCAGAGTGGCCCGCGGCCCCGGCAGGTCGGGCTCAGCGCAGATCATTGCCAGCAGCGCCAGCACAAGACCGCCGCCCGCGCTGTCCCCGGCCAGGACAACCGGCCCGCGCGCGGCCATGTCCCTGTAAAGCGCCAGAACCGCTTCGGGGGCCGCGGGGAAGGGATGCTCGGGCGCCAGCGGGTAGTCGGGCACCACCGCGCCAAGCCCCGTTCGCGCCACCAACCGGCCCGCAAGGCCCTTGTGCGTGCGTGGGCTGCCAAAGACGTAGCCACCGCCATGCAGGTAGAGGATCTGCGCCCCCTCGGACGGCCCCAGTTCCAGCACCGTCATTCCGGCACGTGTGATCCAGCGCCGGGCGATGCCGCGCGGGATCGGGAACAGGATGCGCCCCTGCCATTCGAAGCGCCGGCGCACCCGGACCACGTCCTGATCGCGCAAGCGGCCCAGGGCGGACCGCTCGATCCAGCGCAGCCACAGGTGCAGCAGCCGCGCCCGCCGGGTCATGCGACCCGGGCCTCGATGGCCTCCCAGATCATCCGGGCCACGTTGATACCGTCGAAACGTTCAAGTTCCTGGATGCCTGTGGGCGAGGTCACGTTGATCTCGGTCAGCCAGCCGCCGATCACGTCGATGCCGACGAAAATCTGCCCCTTCTCGCGCAGAAGCGGGCCGATCGCGGCGCAGATTTCCCGGTCGCGCTCGGTCAGGGCGACCTTCTCGGGGCGGCCACCCACATGCATGTTCGACCGGGTCTCGCCGCTGGCGGGCACCCGGTTGATCGCGCCCACGGGTTCGCCATCGACGAGGATCACCCGCTTGTCGCCGGCCGACACGTCGGGCAGGAACTTCTGCGCAATCAGCGGTTCACGGTTGATGCCGGCGAAAAGCTCGTGCAGCGAATTGAGGTTGCGATCATTGGGATCGAGCCGGAAGACCCCGGCGCCGCCGTTGCCGTAGAGCGGCTTGAGGATGATGTCACCGTGCTTGTGCTTGAAATCCTTCAGGGTCTGGAGGTCGCGCGCGATGGTCGTGGGCGGCGTGAGGTCGGGGAAGTCCAGCACCAGCAGCTTCTCGGGGTAGTTGCGGACCCAGAACGGATCGTTGACCACCAGCGTGTCGGGATGCACGCGTTCGAGGATATGGGTGGTGGTGATGTAACCCATGTCGAAGGGCGGGTCCTGGCGCAGCCAGACCACGTCCCAGTCGGCCAGGTCGATCTGCTGCATCTCGCCAAGCGTGAAGTGGTCGCCCTTCTTGCGCCGCACCGTCAGCGGCCATCCCCGTGCCGTAACCCTGCCTTCCTGGAAGGCCAGCATGTCGGGCGTGTAGTAGAACAGCTCATGCCCCCTCGCCTGCGCCTCTTCGGCGATACGGAAGGTGCTGTCGGCGTCGATATTGATCGGGCCGATGGGGTCCATCTGGATGGCGACCTTGAGCGGCATGAGGGCATCTCCATTCCCGGGCTTTGCGCATACATGGCCCGTGAAACGCGAAGGTGCAATGGCGTCAGTGTGCCCTCATGCACAAGTCACGTTGGCAAGGATGTCGATCCGGCCCATCGAATCGAGCAGGGCCACATCGACCCGACAGGGCGTGTTCGCGCCCGACGGAAGGTGGCCCAGGTAGTCTTCCGCGCTGTGATGGATGCGGGCAAGCTGCCGGGCGCTCAGCGCCTCCGCGGCGCGGGCATGGCTTCGGCTTTTCTTGACCTCGATGAAGATCACCTCGGCGCCCTTCTGCGCCACAAGGTCGATTTCGCCCGCCTGACCGCGCCAGCGGCGCGACAGGATCACGTGCCCCTCGGCAGCATAATGCCGCGCGACCTGATCCTCGGCCGACAGCCCCGCCAGGTAGGACACCTGTCCGCTCATCCCTCTGCCTCCAGCTTCAGCGCCGCCTGGTATACGTCGCGTTTCTTCAACCCAAGCTCCGCGGCCACATGCACCGCCGCGTCCTTCACCGTCATCGTTTGCAGCGCCTTGCGCAGCGCGTCCTCCAGCGTTTCGGCGCTGGCCTGCACCGGTGCGCCCTTGCCGATCACCAGCACGATCTCACCCTTCAGGCTGCGATCCGCGATGGCGCTTCGCACCTCCTCGACCGATCCGCGCAAGACCTCCTCGAAGCGTTTGGTCAATTCCCGGCACAGCGCCATCGGCCGATCCGGCCCGAAGCTTTCCACCAGAACATCTAACAAGCGGTGAACGCGGCGCGGGGATTCGTAGAGGATCACGGTTGCCCCAACCGGCGCCAGCTCGGCCACCCATGTCTTCATCGCGCCCGCGGCCTGCGGCGGGAAGCCCGCGAAGAGAAACCGGTCGCTCGGCAATCCCGATACGGTCAGCGCCGCCAGCACCGCCGAGGCCCCGGGGGCGGCAAAGACCGGCAGCTCGGCCTCGATCATCGCGCGCGACAGCTGATAGCCGGGATCGGCCACCAGCGGCGTGCCCGCCTCCGACACGTAGGCCACCGACCGCCCCTCGCCCACCATCGCGGCCAGCCGGTCGCGCGCGCCGGGGCCGCTGTGATCGTGATAGGCCACCAGCGGACGCCCCCCCAGCGCGATGCCGTGGATTTCCATCAGCTTGCGCGCGGTGCGCGTATCCTCTGCCGCGATCACGTCGGCCGCCGACAGGATGTCGAGCGCCCGCAGCGTGATGTCACGCGCGGCACCGATGGGAGTCGCCACCAGGTAAAGGCCCGGGGCAAGCCGGGGCGCACCGGCGGAGGAAGGCTGATCGGTCATGGCTGGGGCCTCTTGGCGTTTACTTGGCTGGCACGACCGCGTAGGGTCCGCTCGTTCGATACGCGCCTGCAGGAGACGGCCCCACATGTTCCCTTCTTTCAGCTTCCTTCGCAAGTCGCGGCGGCAGGTTCTGCTGCTGCTCTCTGCCGGTCTCCTGGCCGCCTGTCAGGCAGGTCTGCCCGGCGGCAGCGGCCCGCGCGTGCGCGCGGGGGCGCCGATCGAAGTGGCACTGCTGCTGCCCTACGGCTCGGCCAGCCCGGGCGACGAGATTGTGGCGCGCAGCCTTGAGAACGCGGCACGCCTGGCGGCCTCGGAATTCGAGGGCGTGCAGCTGGAGATCACCGTCTACAACACTGCCGCCGATCCTGCGCAGGCCGCGACCGTGGCCCGCGAGGCCATCCAGCAGGGCGCTCGGGTAATCGTGGGCCCGCTGCGCTCGGACGCGGCCGCAGCCGCCGGCGTGGCCGTCTCCAACAGCAACGTCGCGATCATGAGCTTTTCCAACAACACCGAGATCGCCGGCGGCAACGTCTTCGTCCTGGGCCACACGTTCCAGAACACCGCCGACCGGATCGCGGGCTATGCCATGGCGCAGGGCCGCAACCGCGTGGTGATCCTGCATGCGCAGAACCTGGCAGGCGAGGTTGCCCGCGACGCGGTTCAGCAGGCTTTCGCCGCGCGCGGCGGCACCGTGGCGGGCGTGGCCAGCTTCGAGTTTTCGCAGCAGGGCGTGGTTCAGGCCATTCCCGACGTGATGGAAATGATCCGCTCTTCCGACGCTAACGGCCTCGTCATCACCTCCGAGGCCTCGGCGGCACTGCCGCTCTTTGCGCAACTGCTGCCGGAAAACGGGCTCGACACCGAAGAGGTCCGCGTGATGGGCCTGACCCGGTGGGACATCCCCCCGCAGACGCTGGAACTGTCCGGGCTTCAGGGCGGCTGGTTCGCGCTTCCCGACCCCGACGCCAACGCCGCCTTCAACGCGCGCTACACCGCCGCGTTCGGGGACGCGCCGCATGTTCTGGCCCCGATCGCCTATGACGCCATGCGCGCCATCGCAGAAACGGCGGCGGAATTCGGCGTGCTCGGCGTGACCGAACTCACCTCCTCCTCTGGCTTTGCCGGGGCGAACGGGGTATTCCGCCTGCGAGCCAACGGCACCGTGGAACGGGCCATGGCGATCGCAACGGTACTCGAGAACCAGGTTTCCATCATTGACCCTGCACCAGGACGCCTTGGCGCTTCCGGCTTCTGACCGGAACCCCCGCCTGCCAGAAACCGGAACTGCCCCGGGGGAACTGATCCTTCCCCCGGAGACGATCTTCGACGCCGAGGGTGTCCGCGCCCGGCTCGATGCCGCGCTGGCGGACCTGTCGGACCCCGGCCAGATCCGCGCCGCCACCGTGGCCGAACTGTCCGCCGCCCAGAAGACGGGCCGCGCGTCCATCGAAGCGGCCTTCGACGAGGCCCCGCTATATGCCCGGCGCGTTACCCGCGCCTATGCCCATCTGACCGACGGGCTGGTCACCGAGGCGATCCGCGTCGCCACCACCTTCCTGCATCCCAACCCCACACCGACCGAGGCCGAACGCATGGCGGTCATGGCCGTGGGCGGCTACGGGCGCGGGGAAATGGCGCCGTTCTCGGATGTCGATCTGCTCTTCGTGATGCCCTACAAGATGACCGGATGGGCCGAGAGCGTGGTGGAATCCACGCTCTACATCCTGTGGGACCTGCACCTGAAAGTGGGTCATGCCAGCCGGTCCATTCCCGACTGCACGCGCCTGGCGAAGGGCGATTTCACCATTCGCACCACGCTTCTGGAGATGCGCTTCCTGACCGGTGACGCGGCGCTGTCGCAGGAATTGCAGGAAACGCTGCAAAAGCAGCTGTTCAAGGGCACGGCGAGCGAGTTCATCGAGGCCAAGCTGGAAGAACGCGCCGCGCGTCACAAGCGCCAGGGCGGCCAGCGCTACATGGTCGAACCCAACGTGAAGGAAGGCAAGGGCGGCCTGCGCGACCTGCAAACGCTCTACTGGATCGCCAAGTATGAACACGGCGTCACGCAGGTCAGCGAACTGGTGCAGCTGGGGGTCTTCCGACAGGAGGAATTCAACGCCTTCGACGCGGCCGAACGCTTCCTCTGGGCGGTGCGCTGTCACATCCACCTGCTGTCGGGCCGGGCCCAGGACCAGCTGACCTTCGACCTCCAGGTCGAGGTCGCCGCGCGCATCGGCTATACCGACCACGGCGGGCGTCGCGCCGTGGAATATTTCATGCAGGACTATTTCCGCCACGCCACCCGCGTGGGCGAACTGACCCGCATTTTCCTGACCGCGATGGAGGCCGCGCATCTCAAGCCCGAGCCGATGCTGATCGGCCTGCTCAAGGGCCGCCGCATGCGCCGCAAGAAGCTCAAGCCCGGCTACGTGGTCAAACAGGGACGCCTGGCGGTGACCGACGACAAGGCCTTCCTGGCCGACAAGCTGAACCTTCTAAGGCTCTTCGAAGAGGGGCTGCGCACGGGCTACCTGATCCACCCCGACGCGATGAGGCTGGTGACGGCGAACCTCAAGCTTATCGACGACGAGATGCGCGCTGACCCCGAGGCGGTGCGTATCTTCCTTGATCTTCTGTTGAAGCACGGCAACCCCGAACGGGGCCTGCGCCGGATGAACGAACTTGGAGTGCTGGGGGCCTTTGTTCCCGAATTCGCCCCGGTCGTCGCCATGATGCAGTTCAACATGTATCACAGCTTCACGGTGGACGAGCACACCATCCAGGTGATCTCGACGCTGGCACAGATCGAGCGCGAAGAGCTGATCGAGGAGCTGCCGGTCGCCTCGGGCATTCTCAAGCAGGGCGTGAACCGCAAGGTGCTCTACCTGGCCTGTTTCATCCACGATCTCGGCAAGGGCCGCGACGAGGATCATTCCGTCGTCGGGGCCAAGATCGCCCGCCGCATCTGTCCCCGCCTGGGGCTCAAGCCCGACGAGGCGGACACGGTGGAATGGCTGGTGCGCCATCACCTGCTGATGTCGGACATGGCGCAGAAGCGCGACATCGGTGACATCCGAACCGTCCGCGACTTCGCCAAGGCGGTCAAGACCCGGTCGCGGCTGGACCTGCTGACGGTGCTGACGGTCTGCGACATCCGGGGCGTGGGCCCCAACGTATGGAACAACTGGAAGGCGACGCTGCTGCGCGGGCTTTACCGGGCGACGGCGGCAGCGCTGGAAACCGGGCTGGAAGACCTCAACCGCGAGAAGCGCGAAGGCGAGGCCAAGCGCGCCCTGCGCGAGCGGCTGGAGGACTGGGACCGCAAGGATCTCAAGGCCGAGACTGACCGCCATTACGGGCCCTATTGGCAAGGGCTGGACACCGACAGCCAGGTGGTCATTGCCCGGCTGTTGCGCGGCATTTCGGACAGCGAGATCCGCATCGACACGGCGCAGGACATCGACCGTGACGCCACCCGCGTCTGCTTTGCACTGGCCGACCACCCGGGCATCTTCTCGCGTCTCGCGGGCGCGCTGAGCCTGGTGGGGGCCAACGTGGTCGACGCGCGCACCTACACCTCGAAAGACGGCTTCGCGACGGCGGTCTTCTGGGTGCAGGACGCCGAGGGCCACCCCTATGAAGCCGGCCGGCTGCCGCGCCTGAAGGGCATGATCGACAAGACCCTGAAGGGCGAGGTCGTGGCCAGTCACGCGCTGGACAAGCGCGACAAGATCAAGAAGCGCGAACGCCCCGTCAACGTGCCCACCAACATCACCTTCGACAACGAAGGCTCCGAGATCTACACGATCATCGAGGTCGACACCCGCGACCGGCCCGGCCTGCTTTATGATCTGACCAAGACGCTGGCCGCCTCCAATATCTACATCGCCAGCGCCGTCATCGCGACCTATGGTGAACAGGTGATCGACACCTTCTACGTCAAGGACATGTTCGGCCTGAAACTGCATGCCAAGCACCGGCAGGACGCGCTGGAGAAAAAGCTGCGCGAAGCCATCGCCCGCGTCGCGGAACGGGCCGGGGCATGAGCGGCAAGCCCATCCGGCTGGTGCGCGGCTTCCTGACCGTGGGCGGTTGGACCATGGCCAGCCGGGTTCTCGGTTTCGTGCGGGAAATCATGCTGACGGCCCTGATCGGCCCCGGCCCGGTGATGGATGCCTTCGTCGCCGCCTTCCGCCTGCCCAACCTCTTTCGCCGCTTCTTCGCCGAGGGCGCCTTCAACGCCGCCTTCGTGCCGATGTATTCCAAGAAGGCCGAAGCGGGGGAGGACACGAACGGTTTTGCCCGCGACGCGCTGTCGGGGCTTGGCTTCGTGGTGCTTGTCCTGGTGGCGCTTGGCATGCTCTTCATGCCCGCTCTGGTCTGGGCCACGGCGGGCGGGTTCGTTGGCGATGCCCGCTTCGACATGGCCGTGGGCTTCGGCCACGTGGTCTTTCCCTACATCCTGTTCATGTCACTCGCGGCGCTCTTTTCGGGCGTGCTGAACTCGCACGGCCATTTCGCGGCGGCGGCGGCCGCGCCGGTGCTGCTGAATGTCTTCGTGATCTCCGCGATGACGGTTGGCGCGCTGGTTGGCGGGGCGGTGATCACCTGGCTGATCTGGGCCATCCCGCTGGCGGGCGTGGCACAGCTGGCGCTGGTCTGGCGCGCGGCGGAACGGGCGGGCGTGCGCATTCGCCCCGGCAGGCCGCGCTGGACGCCCGAGATGAAGCACCTGCTGGCCGTGGGACTGCCCGCCGCGCTGGCCAATGGCGTGGCGCAGATCAACCTCGTGGTGGGCCAGCTCGTCGCCTCGCGCACCGAGGGCGCGATCAGCTGGCTCTTTGCGGCCGACAGGCTCTACCAGCTGCCGCTTGGCGTGGTGGGCATCGCCATCGGCATCGTGCTGCTGCCGGAACTGTCGCGCAGGCTGAAGGCCGGCGACCCGGAGGGCGCGCGCCATTCGCTGTCGCGCGCCTTCGAATTCGCGCTGGTGCTGACCCTGCCCTGCGCCGCCGCCTTCCTGTTCATCCCGCTTCCCGTGGTCTCGGTCCTGTTCCAGCGCGGCGCGACCGATGCCGCCGATGCGCTGGCCATCGCGCAGGCGCTGGCGATCTACGGTCTCGGCCTGCCCGCCTTCGTGCTGCAAAAGCTGCAGCAGCCGGTGTTCTTCGCCCGTGAAGACACCCGCACCCCCTTCCGCTACGCGCTGGCCGCCATGGCGATCAACGCTGGCCTTGCTTTCGGGTTGATGCCCGTGATCGGCTGGCTTGCGCCCGCCGTTGCGGCCACCGTGGCCGCCTGGGCGATGACCGGTATGCTGTGGCTGGGCGCGCGTCGTTTCGGCGAGGCGACCCGGCTCGACGCCCGCGCCCGCCGCGCCGCGCCGCGCATCGTGCTGGCCTCGGCCTTGATGGGGCTGGTCACTTGGGCCCTGGCCTGGGGGCTGTCCGACGCGCTTGGGGCCGCTGGCCTGCGCTATGGGGCGCTACTGGCCGTGGTGGCCCTGGGCGCGGTCGCCTATGCTGCCATCGGCCAGGCGCTCGGCGCCTTCCGGCTGGCCGACTTCCGCAAGGCCCTGCGCAGGGGCTGAGACTTCAGTCGCGCTGGCGCAACCGGTTCAGAAGCCGGTGCCCGCCGCCCGGGCTGACAAGGAAGGACATCAGGAACCCGGTGGCAAAGCCCGACAGGTCCGCGACCACATCGCCGTAATTGCCGTAGATCGCCGCGAAAAGTAGCTGGATCGCCAGGAGCATCCCGATAAGCCCGAAGGCGCGCATCTGGTTTTCGCCCATGGCCCCGAGATTGACCCAGCGGATGAAGCTGAAGGCCCCGATCAGGCCGTAGACGGCCGGGTAGCCCCCGATCAGCGGGTAAGGCGTATCGGTCAGCACCACGAAGGCCAGCCCGCCCACCACCGCCGACAGCCAGAAGATCAGCAGAACGGCGAGCGTGGAAAACACCTCGGCCACCATCTTGCCGATGGCCAGGATGAAGACGACGACAAAGGCGGCATGGGTCAGCCCGCCATGCAGGAACGGGTAGGTCACGAAGCGGACCAGATGTTCGCGCGGGAAGCTCTGGTTTGCGCGCATCCATTCCCAGACCGTGTCCAGAACCGCGTAGCTTTGCATCGCACCGATGCGCCAGCCGACACCTTCCTGTCCCCCGATCAGGCCGGCGCTGGCCAGCTGGAACAGGAGCTCGATCCCCCCCAGCACCACGGCAAGCGCCACCACCACGGGCGGCAGCGCGTTGAACGGAGAATGGGTCTGTTCGTCCATGTTCCCTCTGTCCCTCGGTTGACGGGCAACGTCCTCATGGGTAAGCGAGGCGCGCGCGGTTGACCAGAGGCCCTTTCGCGCAGGGCCAGGCAAGGGTGTATGCGATGAGCGACGCAAAATTCACGCCGCGGGTGTTTTCCGGGATCCAACCCTCGGGCGGTCTGACCCTCGGCAACTATCTCGGCGCCATGAAACGCTTCGTGGACATGCAAAACGCGGGCACGCATGAATGCATCTACTGCATGGTGGACCTGCACGCGATCACCGTCTGGCAAGACCCCGCTGACCTGACCCGCAACACGCGCGAGCTTTGTGCAGGCTTCATCGCCGCCGGGATCGACCCCGAAAACAGCATCCTGTTCAACCAGAGCCAGGTGCCCGAGCATGCGCAGCTTGGCTGGATCTTCAACTGCGTGGCCCGCATGGGCTGGATGGGCCGCATGACCCAGTGGAAAGACAAGGCGGGCAAGAATGCCGAGGCGGCGTCGCTTGGGCTCTTTGCCTATCCGGCGCTGATGGCGGCCGATATCCTGATCTATCACGCCACCCACGTGCCCGTGGGCGAGGACCAGAAGCAGCACCTTGAGCTGACGCGCGACATCGCGGCGAAGTTCAACCATGACTTCGGCACCGACTTCTTCCCGATCACCGAACCGGTGATCGAAGGCGCGGCAACGCGGGTGATGAACCTGCAGGACGGCACCAAGAAGATGTCGAAGTCGGACCCGTCCGACCGCACCCGGATCAACATGACCGACAGCGCCGACGAGATCGCCAAGAAGATCCGCAAGGCCAAGACCGACCCCGATCCGCTGCCCGAAACGGTAGAGGGGCTGGAGGCGCGGCCCGAAGCACGCAACCTTGTGAATATCTGGGCGGCGCTGGCCGATACGACGGTCGAGGACGTGGTGGCGCAGAACGCGAGCAAGCTGTTTGGCTATTTCAAGCAAGACCTCGCCGATCTCGCGGTCGAGAAACTGGCCCCCATTTCTTCCGAGATGGCCCGGCTGATGCAGGACCAGGCCGAGATCGACCGCATCCTGGGCCGGGGGGCCGAACGTGCGCGCGAGATCGCCGCGCCGATCCTGGCCCGGACCTATGACATCGTCGGCATGGTGCGAAGCTAGGCCGGGGGCGCCGGCGTTCACGCAGGCGCAGGGCGCTCGGTCGACCGAGCGCAGCAAAAAGGGCCCGCTCGGGCCCTTCTTGCCGTCTTAACGCCGCCTTAACCCGCGTGAGGCCAGAACACCCCCACCTGATGGAGGAAACCCAGCCATGCCCGACGCCCCCAAAGCAGCGCCCACCCCCAGAACCGGGGCCACGGATCACCCCAGCCGCCCCGGCACCACCCCGCCACCCGCACCGATGAGCTACCAGCTCGGATTTACGTCTGGACCTCTGACCTAAAACCTTCCATGCTGGCCGCCGGGAGGACTGCACAATGGCGACCGGCACGAATATCCGCACCTATTTCGAGGGCAAGTGGCACGACGGGAACGTGCCGATCATGAACGCGGCGGACCACGGCTCGTGGCTTGGCGGAACCGTCTTCGATGGCGCGCGATATGCCCATGGGCTTGCACCCGACCTGATGGCCCATTGCGAGCGTGTGAACCGCTCGGCCCGCGCGCTGATGATGGAGCCCACCCATTCCGCGCAGGAGATCTTCGACATCGTCTGGGAGGGCATCCGGCTCTATCCCGAGGGCACCGCGCTCTATATCCGGCCAATGTACTGGACCATCGACGGCGGCCTCTCGGCGATCGTCCCGAAGCCTGACTCGACCGGGTTCTGCGTCTGCCTGGAGGAAATCCCGCTGGCCTCGCCCGATGCCAAGGTCCGCGTGACAACGACCCAGTTTCGCCGCCCGGTTCTGGCCGACAACGTGACCAACGCCAAGGCGGGGTGCCTCTACCCCAACAACGCCCGAATGCTGGCCGAGGCCCGCGCCAAGGGCTATGACAACGCGCTGGTGGCCGATGCCATGGGCAATCTCGCGGAAAGCGCCACGGCCAATGTCTTCCTGGTCAAGGATGGCGTCGTGCGCACCCCGATCCCCAACGGCACCTTCCTGTCGGGCATCACCCGCGCGCGCCATATCAAGAACCTGCGCGGTGCGGGCTACGACGTGCGAGAAGAGGTGCTGAGCTTCGACGACGTGCGCGCAGCCGACGAGGTGTTCCTGTCGGGCAACATGACCAAGGTCACCCCGGTCGTGGAATTCGACGGCACCCATTACCAGGTGGGCCCGGTCACGAAAGAGGCGCTGCGCCTCTACTGGGACTGGGCGAAAACCGCGGGATGAGCGCGGCTGCGCTCGGTCGACGAAACGCAGCGCGCCAGGCCCTTACCCGGTGAACCGTCTCAGGTAGTCGTCTGAGTAATCCACCTCCAGTTCGATCCAGATCGGCAGGTGATCCGACATCTCGTAGGTGGTCCAGCCCTTGTAGGACCGATCCCAGTTCGCATAGGGCTCTCCCCGCATCTTCTCGGCATGGGGGCGGTAATGGTCTGCGTCCTCGGCCCGGAACACCGCGCCGCGCCAGTCGAAACTGCCCTTGGCCAGAAGCCGCGTTTTCACGTCCTCCTTGGTGAAGGCGATCTGGTCATAGTGCTTGGTGCCGCCCAGATTGGTCGCGCCGAACAGGGGCACGTGCAGCCCCTCGTCCGTCATCGCCTGCATGATCGGGTCGCCCGCCGCTTCGATATTCATGTCGCCCAACAGAACGTGCACTTCGTCCGTCTGGTCCGACCGGCGTGCCAGCACCTTGGAAATCGCCCTGATCTCGGCGGCGCGCAGCGCGTGGTCGGCGGCGCTGCTGCCGCCATAGAGGATATGTGCGCTACAAAGCGTGAAGCGGAACCAGCCGGCCTGGAACGCGGCGAAGAAGGGCGACCGGGCGATCTGGCGACCCTCGATCAGCGCGTCGGCCGGCAGCACCAGTTCCCCGATCAGGTTCTTGAAGTGCACCCGGTTGCGGTTGAACAGGAACGCCATGCGTTCATTGTTGCCCGGCCCGCCCTCGGTCACGTCATTGACGAAGAAATCCCAGTTCGGCCCCAATAGCCCGACCAGGCGCTTCAGCGGCTCCAGGTCTTCCTTCACCTCCTGCACCGCGCAGATATCGAAGCTGTCGATGATCTCGGCAATGTAATGATAGCTTTCGTCCATGCGCGGACGGCCATCGTCAAAGGCGCGGATGTTCCAGGACCCGATGATCAGCGAATTGGCCCGCCGCCGACCGGTGATCCGGTCGCGCAGATGCGTGCGCAGCTCCAGCAGGCGCGAGGCGATCCAGTCGGCCTTGCCGGGATAGTCCGGCGTCGTCCCCGCCGCTGCGGCGGCCTCCTCGGCGCGGCGATAGCCCTTGAGGTGATGATAAAACGCCATGCGGCCCCCCATTCGAAAAGTCATGTCTCCAATTGCGGCAAGCCTAGCATGGGTGCGCGCGAACTTGGTTAACGAAACCCGAAAATCGCTCTGTTGCCACACCCCGCGTCCTCGGTCATGATGCGCGTCGGCTGATGGGGAAGGGTCCATGCGCAAGTTTCTGGTTATCCTCGACGACTCTCGCGAGTGCCTCAACGCGATGCGCTTTGCCGCCATGAGGGCGGCAAATACCGGCGGCGGCGTGCAGATTCTCTCGGTCATCCCGCCCGATGAGTTCAATCACTGGATCGGCGTGGGCGAGGTCATGCGCGCAGAGGCACGCGAGCGGATCGAGGCGCATTTCAACGTGTTTGCCAAGTGGATGCGCGACAAGCAGGGGGTCGACCCCGAACTGGTGATCCGCGAGGGCGAACCGATCGACGAGATTCTCAGCCAGGTTCACGAGGACCGGGAAATCGGGGTTCTGGTTCTGGGCGCGGGCGCGGGCCGCAAGGGGCCGGGGCCGCTGGTAACCTCGCTGACCAAGAACGCGGGAAGCCTGCCCATTCCGATGACCATCGTTCCGGGCGAGCTGTCCAAGGAGCAATTGGAAGCGATCACCTGACGGGCAGATTGGAACCGTTCCAATTCTTGACTTCCCCGGTCAGGATACGCATATCGGGATCAACCCGCGAAGGAGCGTTCCCATGTTCATTCAGACCGAGTCCACCCCCAACCCCGCAACGCTGAAATTCCTGCCCGGACTTCAGGTTCTGGAATCGGGCACCGCAGATTTTCCCAGTGCCGATACCGCTGGAACCTCGCCCCTGGCAGGCCGTATCTTCGGGGTCAGCGGCGTGGCCGGCGTGTTCCTTGGCACCGATTTCGTCACCGTGACCAAGTCTGCCGACGTGGAGTGGGACCATGTGAAACCCGCGATCCTGGGCGCGATCATGGAACATTTCCAGTCCGGTGCCCCGGTGATGGAAGGCGACGGCGCGGCGGGCGGCCATGCCGATCACAGCGGCGAGGACGCCGAGATCGTGGGCCAGATCAAGGAACTGCTGGATACCCGCGTGCGCCCGGCCGTGGCGCAGGATGGGGGTGACATCACATTCCACGGGTTCGATCGCGGCATCGTCTACCTGCACATGCAGGGCGCCTGCGCGGGGTGCCCCTCGTCCACTGTGACGCTGAAGATGGGGATCGAGAACCTGCTGCGCCATTACATCCCCGAGGTGATCGAGGTTCGCCCCGTTGCCGTCTGACCCGCTGATCCTTGGCTTCGACACATCGGCCGCGCATTGCGCGGCCGCTTTGCTGTCGGGCGGGCACTGCCTGGCAGCATGGCACGAGGAGATGGCGAAGGGCCAAGCCGAGCGGCTGCTGCCGCTTGTGGAAGACGTCCTGTCTGACGCGGGCGTCGCCCTGTCCGATCTGTCCGCGATCGGCGTTGGCATTGGCCCTGGCAATTTCACCGGCATCCGCATCTCGGTTGCCGCTGCACGGGGGCTGGCGCTGTCGCTTGGCATTCCCGCGCTTGGCGTGTCGGGGCTAGAGGCGCTGGCGTTCGGCACGCAAGGGCCGGTCCTGGCCTGCCTCGATGCGCGGCGTGATCACCTGTATCTGCAACGGTTCACCGATGGCCTGGCACAAGGCGAGCCCGAACTCGTACCATTTGAAAGCTGTTCGGACTGGGCGGACCCGGGTCTGACCTGCATCGGTCAGCGGGCAGATGAGGTCGCCGCCCGTATCGGCGCGACCCACGCCCCGGCCGCCTTCGCCCCAGCCTTGGCAATCGCGCGCTTAACCGCGGCGCGCTGGCAGGCCCCTGCCCCGCGCCCGGCCCCGCTCTATATTCGCGATGCCGGAGCCGCGCCCGCGCGCGAAACCGGCCCCGTGATGCTGCCATGACCCCGGCCCTGCTCGCGCGGCTTCACGCGGCCAGCTTCACCACACCGCGCCCCTGGTCGGAGTCCGAACTGGCTGGTTTCCTGGCCGATCCGTTGTGCGACCTGATCGCTCAGGAGGGTGGATTCGCCCTGATCCGGACCATCGCGGGCGAGGCGGAGCTTCTGACCATCGCCGTCGATCCTACCCTGCGCCGCAGGGGCCTTGGCCGGACCCTGCTGGACGCGGCGCTGGTCCGGGCCAAGGCGCGCGGGGCCGAGGCCATTTTCCTCGAAGTCGCCGCCGACAACGTGGCCGCCATTGCACTTTACGAGGCGGCGGGGTTCCAGCGCAGCGGCACACGGCCCGGCTACTATCGTCAAGCCGATGGCTTTCGCACCGATGCGCTGACCATGGCGCTTTCTCTTTAGACATTACCGCGGTTGACGCGAGAATACGGTTGACCCGCTGCCCGCGCTTTGCCCTTATTCATGCAGGGGATTCATTCCTTTTTTCAGGCATGGCGCATGCAAAACGACGCCGGGCCATAATCCAACCGGGAGAGACGCAACATGACTCTTTTCAAGAAATTCTATGGTGCCGCCGCCGTTCTGGCGATCACCGCGACGGGCGCGCTGGCCGACCCCGCGATCATCTTCGACCTCGGCGGCAAGTTCGACCGCTCGTTCAACGAAGCCGCCTTCAACGGCGCCGAGCAGTGGGCCGATGAAACTGGCGGTTCCTACCGCGAGATCGAGCTTCAGTCCGACGCGCAGCGTGAACAGGCGATGCGCCGCCTTGCCGAAGCAGGCGCCAACCCGATCGTGATGGCAGGCTTCAGCCAGGCCTCGGCCCTGTCGGTCGTTGCCCCCGACTATCCCGACACCACCTTCGTGATCATCGACGGCGTGGTCGACGAGCCCAACGTGCGTTCGGTCATCTTCTCCGAGCATGAAGGCTCTTACCTCGTCGGCATGCTGGCCGGCATGGCCTCTGAATCCGGCACCGTCGGCTTCGTGGGCGGCATGGACATCCCGCTGATCAGCCGCTTCGGCTGCGGCTACGCCCAGGGTGTGCGCGCGGTGAACCCCGATGCAACCATCATCCAGAACATGACCGGCACCACCCCGGCAGCCTGGAACGACCCGGTGCGCGGCGGTGAACTGACCCGTGCCCAGATCGCACAAGGCGCCGACGTCGTCTTCGCTGCGGCTGGTGGCACCGGCCTCGGCGTGCTTCAGACCGCCGCCGACGAAGGCATCTTCTCGATCGGTGTGGACAGCAACCAGAACTACCTGCACCCGGGCCAGGTTCTGACCTCGATGCTCAAGCGCGTGGACGTGGCCGTCTATGACGCCTTCTCGACCCCGCTTGGCGAGATCGAGACCGGCATCCACGTCTTCGGCCTGGCCGAAGATGGCGTGGGCTACGCCCTGGACGAGAACAACGCCGACCTCATCACCGAGGACATGATCGCGCAGGTCGAAGCCGCCCGCGCCGCGATCATCGCCGGCGAGATCTCGGTCCACAACTACACCGAGGATGGCAGCTGCCCGGTCGAATAAGACCTGGCTGACAGCATCTTTCAGACGGGCCGCCCGACCGGCGGCCCGTCGTTTTTTCGGGGCCAGCCCGCCAGCCCATGCGGCTGGACAGATGCCCCCCCTGTGATAACGTTTTTTCAACGCGCCGCCCGGTGCGGCGAACCAGACAGAACGCGGGACGGTTTCAGCCCATGACAGAACCAGCGACACAGCCCTTTGCCATCGAACTGCGGGGCATTTCCAAGGCCTTCGGCCCGGTGCAGGCCAACAAGGACATCTCGCTTCAGGTGCGCAAGGGCACGATCCACGGGATCGTCGGCGAAAACGGCGCCGGGAAATCGACGCTGATGTCCATCCTGTACGGCTTCTACAAGGCTGACGCAGGCGAGATCTTCATCAACGGAAAGCCGACCGCCATCCCCGACAGCCAGGCCGCGATCAATGCGGGCATCGGCATGGTGCATCAGCACTTCAAGCTGGTGGAAAACTTCTCCGTGGTCGAGAACGTGATCCTGGGCGCCGAGGACGGGGCGATGCTGCAACCCTCTGTCAGCAAGGCGCGCCGGGTGCTCAAGGAACTGTCGGACGAATACGAACTGCACGTGGACCCCGACTCGATCATCGAGGACATCTCGGTCGGCCACCAGCAGCGGGTCGAGATCCTCAAGCAGCTCTACCGCCACGCCGACATCCTCATCCTGGATGAACCCACGGGCGTGCTGACCCCGGCCGAGGCCGACCACCTGTTTCGCATCCTCAACGGGCTGAAGGAGCAGGGCAAGACGATCATCCTGATCACCCACAAGCTGCGCGAGATCATGGAAGTGACCGACACCGTCAGCGTGATGCGCCGGGGCGAAATGACCGCGACCGTGCCCACGGCAGAAACCAGCCCCGAACAGCTGGCCGAACTGATGGTGGGCCGCAAGGTCCTGCTGCGCGTCGACAAGGCCCCCGCCAATCCGGGCGAGGTGGTGCTCGATGTGCGCGATCTCAGGGTCACCGACGAACACAAGGTCGAACGCCTCAAGGGCGTGTCGTTCCAGATCCGCGCGGGTGAAATCCTGGGCATCGCGGGCGTCGCTGGCAACGGCCAGTCTGAACTGCTGGAGGTCCTGGGCGGCATGATCCCGGCCTCGGGTGGCGCCATCGCCGTGAATGGGCAGGAAATCGACCTGACCGGCAAGTTTTCCGATGGTCAGAGCCGCCGCGCGCGCGGCATCGCCCATGTGCCCGAAGACCGGCAGAAAGAAGGGCTGATCATGCCCTTCATGGCGTGGGAAAACATGGCTTTCGGCTATCACCACGACCCGGAATACCAGAAAAGCTCGTTGTTCATGGACAATGCGGGCCTAAAGCGCATCACCGCCGAAAAGATGGAAAGCTACGACGTGCGTCCCCCCAACCCGATGTTGGAGGCCAAGAACTTTTCCGGCGGCAACCAGCAGAAGATCGTGGTCGCGCGCGAGATCGAGCGCAATCCCGACCTTCTGCTGGTGGGCCAGCCCACGCGCGGCGTCGATATCGGCGCGATCGAGTTCATCCACAAGCAGATCATCGCGCTGCGCGACCAGGGCAAGGCGATCCTGCTGGTGTCGGTGGAACTCGACGAGATCCTGTCGCTGTCCGACCGGATCGCGGTCATGTTCGACGGCAGCATCATGGGCGAACGCCTGCCCTCGGAAACCAACGAAGGCGAACTGGGCCTGCTGATGGCCGGCGTAACGAAGGGGGCCGCGTGATGGGCAAGATGCCGAAATGGGCCGACGTGGCCCTGATCCCGTTCATCAACCTGGTGCTGGCGCTGGTCGTGTCAGGGCTGGTGGTGCTGTATATCGGGGAAAGCCCGTGGGAGGCGATGAGCATAATGGTGCGCGGCTCGATCGGGTCCGCCTATGGCTGGGGCTACACGCTGTTCTATGCCACCAATTTCATCTTCACCGGCCTTGCCGTGGCCGTGGCCTTTCACGCGCGGATGTTCAACATCGGCGGCGAGGGGCAAGCCGCGATCGGCGGGCTTGGCGTCGCCGTGGTCTGCCTGTCGGTGCCCTGGCCGCACTGGACCGTCGCGCTGCTGGCGGCGACAGCGGGCGCTGCCGTTTTCGGCGCGGCCTGGGCCGCGATTCCGGCCTATCTCCAGGCCAAGCGCGGCAGCCATATCGTGATCACCACGATCATGTTCAACTTCATCGCCTCGGCGCTGTTGGTCTACCTGCTGGTCAACGTGTTCCGGGTACCCGGGTCGATGGCGCCCGAAAGCGCGCGCTTTGCCGACCCCACGCATCTGCCCAATGCCTATGACATCGCGCCCTGGCTTGGCTTCCGCCGCTCGACGCCGCTCAACGTGGCCTTCCTGCTGGCGCTGGTGGCTTGCGTGTTCGTATGGCTGCTGATCTGGAAGACCCGCCTAGGATACGAGATCCGCGCCTATGGCCATTCCGAAACCGGGGCGGTCTATGCCGGGATCAGCCCGGTGAGGATCACCATGATCTCGATGCTGATCTCGGGCGGGCTGTCGGGGATGATGGCGATCAACGGCGTCATGGGCGAGGCCGAGCGCCTGGTGCTCGACCCCGTTCAGGGGGCGGGCTTCGTGGGCATCGCGGTGGCGCTGATGGGCCGGTCGCACCCGGTCGGCGTTTTCCTCGCCGCGCTTCTCTTTGGAATGCTCTACCAGGGCGGGGCCGAGCTGGAATTCGAGATGCCCGCCGTCAGCCGGGAAATGCTGCTGGTGATCCAGGCGTTGGTGATCCTGTTCACCGGCGCGCTCGACAACATGGTGCGCATGCCCGTGGAACGCATGTTCCTGCGCTTCGGGAAAAGGAGCTGAGCCATGGATTTCGCAACCCTCCTTCAGCTTCTCGACTCTTCGGTCCGTCTGGCCACGCCGCTGCTGCTGGCCTGCCTGGCCGGGCTTTATTCGGAACGCGCGGGCATCTTCGACATCGGCCTTGAGGGCAAGATGCTGATCGCGGCCTTCTTCTCGGCAGCGGCGGCGGCCTTTACCGGCAATGTCTGGATCGGCCTGCTGGCCGGGATCGTGTCCTCAGTCGTCTTTGCCGGCCTGCACGGGCTGGCCTCGATCACCTTCCGAGGCAACCAGCTGATTTCCGGCGTGGCGATCAACTTCCTGGCCGCCGGCATGACAGTCGTGATCGGCGAAAGCTGGTTCGCGCTTGGCGGCCGCACGCCGCAGCTGGAAGCCTCGGGCCGGTTCCAGAACATCACCCTGCCCTTCGCGGACCAGTTGCAGGGCGTGCCGCTGATCGGGCCGATCTATCACGACCTGATTTCCGGTCATTCGATCCTTGTCTACGTGGCGCTTCTGGCGGTGCCCTTCACCTGGTGGCTGCTTTACCGCACGCGGTTTGGTCTGCGTCTGCGCGCCGTGGGCGAAAACCCCGCCGCCGTCGACACGGCCGGGATCTCGGTGGTGCGGATGCGCTACTCGGCAGTGCTGATCTGCGGCGTGCTCTGCGGAATCGCGGGCGCCTACCTGTCCACGGGCCTGTCGGCAAGCTTCGTGAAGGACATGAGCGCAGGCCGTGGCTTCATCGCACTGGCGGCGCTCATCTTCTCGAAGTGGCGGCCGTGGTATGCGCTGATGGCCTGCCTGCTGTTCGGCCTGCTCGATGCCACGGGCAGCCTGTTCCAGAACATCGAGGTTCTGGGGATCGAGGTGCCGGTGCAGTTCATGCAGGCCCTGCCCTACATCCTGACCGTGGTGAT
>NZ_CAXREX010000083.1:0-5586 GCF_964229645.1 Nioella sp.
CTCACGAAGGAAATCATGGCTGGCATAATCGGCCAGCAGGTTCACCGCGTCGACGACCGTGACCATCGTGTCCAGCCGCGCCACGTCACTCAGGCTGTCGCCGTTCTCGTCCCGAAAATCGAAGGTGGCGGCGACGGGGAGGGGCTCGGAAATGCCGGTGCTTTCGATCAGCAGATAGTCGAAACGCCCTTCTTCGGCGAGGCGGCGCACCTCGGTCAGCAGGTCGTCGCGCAGCGTGCAGCAGATGCAGCCATTCGACATTTCCACCAGCGTTTCCTCGGTATGGCTGAGATCGGCGCCGCCAGCCCGCACGAGATCGGCGTCGATATTCACCTCGGACATGTCATTGACGATGACCGCGACCTTGCGGCCCTCGCGATTGTTCAGCACGGCGTTAAGAACGGTTGTCTTGCCGGCCCCCAGGAAGCCCGAAAGGACCGTCACGGGAAGGCGGAAATCGGTTGCTGGCATCGGGAATTACCTCTGGCTAGAGTAATGTAATGTTATAACATAAATACCGAGTTCGGGCGTGGTTCGCAAGATCCGCTATGCGGCATCTTGCGAATAGTAATAGTATCACATAACAGTCGCCCCCGGCGATTCCAGCGCCAACCGATCCCGGGCCTGACGCAAGGCCATTGTCACCCCAAGGCCCTGTGACGCCGCTTTCCCGCGCCACGTCACAGACCGGCCGTCCGTCTGTTCAGGAAGCTTCTGATGAAACGATCCCTTCTTGCCACCGCCGCGTTGCTGGCGCTGTTCGTTGCACCGCTGCCGGCGCTGGCGAATGGCACGCTCGATGTCGTCGCCCAGTTCGAGATCCAGTCGCCCGAACCCTCGACCACGGGCTATATCTTCACCCGCATGGGCATCGCCGAAACGCTGGTCAATGCGGATGCTCAGGGGCGACTGACTCCGGGCCTTGCAACAGGCTGGAGCGTTTCCGAAGACGGGCTCAGCTGGACCTTTACCCTGCGCGAGGGCGTGCTGTTCCATGACGGCAGCGCGATGACCGCAGACGCCGTTGTCAACGCGCTGGAAATTGCGCGCGCAAAGCCCGGCCCGCTGGGCAGCCTGCCGCTGACCGGGATCATGGCGGGCGAGGGTAGCGTGACCCTGACCCTGTCCGAACCGCTGGCCGCATTGCCCGCCTTTCTGGCCGAATTCCGCACGCAGATCCTCGCGCCCGCTTCCTATGCGGCCGACGGAACCGGGGTCGCGGTCATCGGTACCGGGCCCTACCGCATTACCGCAATGGAGCCGCCGCTGTCGCTCGATGCCGAAGCATTCGACGGCTATTGGGGCGCTGCGCCGCATATCGCGCAGGTCAGCTATTCGGGTGTGAGCCGCGTCGAGACGCGCGCGCTGATGGCGGAATCCGGCGAGGCCGAGTTCGTCTTCGGGCTCGATCCTGCCAGCGTGTCCCGGCTGCGCCAAGTCGACGGCGTCGAGGTGCTCTCGGTCGCGATCCCGCGGACGCTGCTTCTGAAGGTCAATGCCGCGCATCCCTTCCTGTCCGATGTCGAGGCGCGGCGGGCGCTGAGCCTTGCCATTGACCGAGCGGGCATTGCCGCCGCCGTGCTGCGCTATCCCGAAGGGGCGACGCAGCTGTTTCCGCCCTCGGTCGCGGGCTGGCACGACCCGGAACTGGCGCCGCTGGCCCACGACCTTGACGAAGCCCGCGCCCTTCTGGCGGACCTTGGCTGGGAGCGGGGAAGCGACGGCATCCTGACCCGCGACGGCGCGCGCTTTGCCCTGACGCTGACCACCTATCCCGACCGTCCCGAACTGCCGCTGGTGGCAGCGGTTCTGGAACAGCAATTCCGCGCAATCGGTGTCGAGCTGACGCTCAACACCACCAATTCCTCGGAAATCCCGTCGGGTCATCAGAACGGCACGCTCGAGCTGGGCCTGATCGCGCGGAACTTCGCGCTGATCCCCGATCCCATCGGCACGGTGATGTCCGATTACGTCGGCAATGGCGACTGGGGCGCGATGAACTGGACGAACGAGGCCTTCGCGACGCTGGTGCAGGGGATCGCACGCGGCGAGGGCGGCGAGGAAGCCCGCGCGCAGGCGGCCGCGATCCTGCAAGACGATCTGCCGATCATCCCCATCGCGTGGTATCGGCAGACGCTGGCGGTGTCGGATGCCGTGACGGGAACCAGTATCGACCCGTTCGAGCGCAGCTTCGGCCTGGTTGACATGCGGTGGGCGGAATGACGGTAATCGCCAACCGTCTTGTGCAGGCCCTGATGGTCGCGGTGCTGATCGGCACCGCCACCTTCGCCATGATGCGCAGCCTTCCCGGGGACGCCGCATGGCGCATCGCCGCCGGACGCTACGGCTATGACAACGTCAACCAGGCTGCCGCCGACGCGGTGCGCGACGAGCTGGGCCTGTCCGGCCCTGCTTTGCCCGCCTTGCTGCAATGGCTGGGCGATCTCGCTCAGCTTGATTTCGGGGTGTCGCTGGTGACGGGGCGTCCGGTGCTTGCCGAGATCGGCCATCAGCTGGGCGCCTCGGCCGGGCTGGCGGTGGCGGCGCTGCTGCTGTCGCTGCTGATCGGCCCGCCGCTGGGTATCCTTGCCGGGCTCAGGCCGGGGGGCCTTTTCGACCGGGTGCTGCTCGTGCTGTCGACGGGGATCAAGGCGATGCCCCAATTCCTGATCGCGCTGGTGCTGATCGTGATCCTCGCGGTGCAACTGCGCTGGCTTCCGGCCGCCGGGCATGGCGAGGCGCGTCATTTCGTGCTGCCCGCCCTGACCCTGGCGCTGGGCCTTGCCGCCGTGAATGCGCGCCTCGCCCGCGACGCCATGGCCCGGATCGCCGCCATGCCGTTCTGGCGTTTCGCCCAATGGAAGGGCCTGTCGCGCCGCCAGACGCTGGTCCGGCACGGGCTGCGCAACGTCGCGGTGCCGCTGGTGACCTATCTGGGTCTGCAATTCGTGACGCTGGTCGAAGGGGTGATCATCGTCGAATCGATCTTCGGTTGGCCGGGCATCGGCCATGCCCTTGTCCACGCGATCTTTTCGCGCGACGTGCCGATGGTGCAGGGCACGGCGCTGGTTCTCGGCCTTGGCTTCGTGCTGGTGAACCTGCTGATCGACCTTGCGGTGCGCCGCCTCGACCCGAGGGAGACCGCCTGATGCCGTCCCTGTCCCCCACCCGGGCGATCGGGCTTGCCCTGATCCTGCTCGTCGCTTTTACGGGGATCCTCGGCCCGGTCCTGATCCCCGGCGATCCCTTCGATCAATCGCTGATGAACGCGCTTTCGGGCCCCGAAGGCATGGCGCCGCTGGGCTATGACCATCTGGGCCGCACCATTTTCCACCGGCTTGCGCAGGCCCTGCGGCTGTCGCCGGTCATCGCCCTTCTGGCGGTCGTCACTGCCGGGGCGGCGGGGCTGGCGCTGGGCACGCTTGCGGCGGCGCGGGGCGGCTGGATCGACCGGCTGCTGACGACGCTGGCCGATGCCCTGCTGGCGCTGCCCGGCCTGCTTCTGGTGCTGATCATGCTGGCCATGGTGCCCGGCACCGCGCTGGGCTTCTGGGCCGGGCTGTCGCTTGTCCTGTGGGTCGAGTTCTTCCGCCTGACCCGCGCAGCCACGCGCGACACGCTGGCCTCGCCGGCGGTTCAGGCGTCGCGACTTCTGGGATTCGGGCCGTTCTACCTGTTCCGTGTCCATATCTGGCCCGAGATCGCGCCCCTCATGCTGACCGCCGCCGCGTTCGGTACTGCGACCGCGATCATGGCGATTGCCGCGCTGGGCTTCGTCCATGTCGGCATGCGCGCACCGACGCCCGAACTGGGGCTTATGATGGTCGAGCTGCTGCCCTATTGGCGCGAGGCGCCGCTCGCGCTGTTGTCACCGGTTCTTGCCACCTTCGCCCTGCTGCTGGGCCTCACCCTTGTCGCCGGGAGCCGCAAAGCATGACCCTCCTTTCCGCCAGTGACATCTGCGTCCGCGACGGGACGGCGCTGTTGCTGGAACCGCTGAGCCTGAGCCTTGAACCGGGGCAGCCCGTGGTCCTGATGGGGGAAACCGGCTCGGGCAAGAGCCTGATGGCGCAGACTCTGATGGGGACACTGCCGGCCGGCTTGCGGGCCTCGGGACGTGTCACCGTCGGAACGCGCAAGCTCGATCCCGCGCGGCCCCGAGACTTCCGGCCGCTGTGGGGGCGCGAGATCGGGGTGCTGCCGCAAGAGCCATGGCTGTCGCTGGACCCGCTGATGCGGGCCCGCGGGCAGGTCGCCGAAGCGCATCGCTTCGTGCGGGGCCTGCCCCGGGGCGAAGCGATGCGCCGGGCCGATGCCGACCTTTCCCGTCTGGACCTTTCCCCCGCCGCCGGGCGCTATCCGTACGAGCTTTCTGGCGGGATGGCCCAGCGCGTCGCCATCGCCGCGGCGCGCGCGGGGGGTGCCCGGCTGGTGATCGCCGATGAACCGACCAAGGGGCTCGATGCCGCGCGGCGGGACGAGGTCGCCGCGATGCTGCTGGACGGAATGGGCACCGACGGGGGGCTTCTGGTCATCACCCACGATATCGCGCTCGCGCGGATGATCGGCGGGCGGATGATTGTGCTGCGCTCGGGCGCCATCGTCGAAGAGGGGGCGACCCGCGATATCCTGCACGCCCCGAAAGCCCCCTATACCCGCGCCCTGCTGCAGGCCGATCCGCAAGGCTGGCCCCAGCGGCGGAACGGGGGATTGTCCGGCCGCTCGGTTGTCGAGGCGCGGGGACTGGCCGTCGGACGCGGTGGGCGCACCTTGGTCAGTGACATCGAGCTGGCCCTTCCGCGCGGCGGCATCCTTGGCGTGACCGGTCCGTCCGGCTGCGGGAAGTCGACGCTGGGCGACGTGCTTCTGGGGCTGGTCGAACCGGCGGCGGGCCGGGTGATGCGCGAGACCGGAGGGCGCCCCCATTCTTTCCAGAAACTGTACCAGGATCCCGTCGCAGCCTTTCCGCCGCATCGGACCTTGGGGCAGACCCTGCGCGACCTCGTGGGTATCGGCGGTGACGCCGGTTTTGAAGCGCTTCTCGCGCGGCTGGGGCTGGATCCGATCCTGCTGACCCGTCGCCCCGGCGGGGTTTCGTGCGGCGAGTTGCAGCGTATCTCGCTGATGCGGGCCTTGCTCCGGCGCCCGGCCTTCCTGTTCGCGGACGAGCCCACCTCGCGTCTGGATCCGCTGACCCAGCAAAAGATGATCGCGCTTCTGAGCGACGTGGCCGAGACCGAGGGCACGGCGATACTGCTGGTGAGCCACGATCTTGCGCTGGTGCGCGCTACGGCGGACCGGGTGCTGGATCTCGGCGCACGCCCGGAGGCGGTGCAGGCCGCCTGACCGGGCCGGGGACCCGCCCTGCGCGCCGCCTTCAGCCCGCGCGGGGGGCCGTTTCCAGGGAAAGGCGCGGCTTCCCTTGGCCTCCGGGCAGCCTTGCCGCGGCCCGGGCGTGCCTCCGATTGCGATTGACCGCCGGGGGATAAGGCGTAGGGTCCCGGCGTTGAAATGCCGACAGACTATCGCACGGACCGGGAATGGATCTTTACGACAGCCGCGCAGGGATCACGTCCTTCCTGTTCC
>NZ_CAXREX010000084.1:0-16990 GCF_964229645.1 Nioella sp.
CACCACCCAGGCCAGCGACAGCGGCAGGAACACTTTCCAACCGATGCGCATCAGCTGGTCGTAGCGGTAGCGCGGGGTGATCGCCTTCACCATGGCGAAGATGAAGAAGAAGAAGGCCATCTTGCCGACCATCCACAGCACGCCATCGGGCAGACCCGGGATCGGGCTCAGCCAGCCGCCGAAGAAGAGCAGCGTGACAAGCGCGCACATCAGGAAGATGGCGATGTATTCACCGGCCATGAACAGCAGGAAGGGCGTTGCCGAATATTCCACCTGGTAGCCCGCCACCAGTTCCGATTCCGCCTCTGGCAGGTCGAAGGGCGGGCGGTTGGTTTCGGCGAGGGCCGAGATGAAGAACAGGAAGACCATCGGGAAGTGCGGCAGCCAGTACCAGCTGAAGAAGCCGTAATCGCCATCCTGCGCGCGCACGATGTCCGAGAAGTTGAGCGAGCCGGTCGAGATCACCACGCCGATGATGATGAGGCCGATCGAGACCTCGTAGGAAATCATCTGCGCGGCCGAGCGCAGCGAGCCCAGGAACGGATATTTGGAGTTCGAGGCCCATCCGCCCATGATCACGCCGTAGACCTCCAGCGAGGAAACGGCAAAGACATAAAGAATGGCGACGTTAAGGTCCGCCAGCACCCAGCCATCGTTGAAGGGGATCACTGCCCAAGCAATCATCGCCAGCACGAAGCTGGTCATCGGTGCCAGGATGAACACGGGCTTGTCAGCGCCCGCCGGGATCACCACTTCCTTGATCACGTATTTCAGCGCGTCGGCCACCGATTGCAGCAGGCCGAAGGCGCCCACCACGTTGGGGCCGCGCCGCATCTGGACCGCCGCCCAGATTTTCCGGTCGCCATAGACCAGGAAAAGCAGCGAGATCATCACGAATGCGATCACCGCAAGGCATTGCGCGACGATAATCAGCGCGATGCCGGGAGTGGTTGTAAAGAATTCAGCCATTGTTCCTCACACCGTCGGTATGCCTTGCTCGGCGCAGTCTGCGACAACCACTTCGGCGTCGATCGTCTGCAATCCCTGGGGGAGCGCCGGTGACACGGTGTAAACCGCATCTGCCTGCCAAAGGCCAGCCTCTTCCTGCACATTTGTGCGGACATGTCGCGCAAATCCGTAGCCCCGGATCAGCGTGTACTGAGCTGCTGCACATTCGGCGTATTCCGCCACGTCCCCGTGTCCTCTTGCCCCGCGCATTTCCACGCGGAAATTCACCAGATCTTCATCGAGGAGTCGGGTCTCGACCCCCAGATACTCAAACTGCGCCGTCGCCCCGGACCGGGAGGCCGGCTGGTCGGACATGCAGCCCGACAGCGCCAGCACGACAACGGCACCGCCCGCGAGGGGCCGGAAGGGAAACCCGCCCGGCACCGCCGCTTATTCCGCCGCGATCGCGGCCTCTGACCGGGCCTTCGCGGCCGCGCTCAGTTCGGCCATCAGGGCCGAGGCGCGGGCGATCGGGTTGGTCAGGTAGAAGTCCTTCACCGCCGGGACGAAATCGGCATCGGCCGGCGCGCGCAGCTCCAGCGGCTGCGGATCGTTGACCGGAACCTGGTCGATCATCGCCAGGTGCGGCACGGCATCGACCAGTGCACGGCGCAGGGCCGCGAGCGAGTCGTAGGGCAGAGCCTGCCCCAGTTCCGCCGACAGCGCCCGCAGGATCGCCCAGTTTTCCTTGGCCTCGCCGGGGGCAAAGCCCGCGCGCATGGCCAGTTGGGGGCGCCCCTCGGTGTTCACGAAAAGCCCGTTTTCCTCGGTATAGGCCGCAGCGGGCAGGATCACGTCGGCGCGGTGCGCGCCACGGTCACCATGGCTGCCCTGGTAGATCACGAAGGGACCCTCGGCGATGTCCACCTCGTCGGCACCAAGGCTGTAGATCACCTCTGCGCCCTCGATCGCGGCGGCCATGCCGCCCTCGGTCACGGCGTTCACATCCATCGCGCCCACGCGGGCCGCCGCTGTGTGCAGAACCAGCAGTTTCGCACCGCAGCCCTCGGCATAGGCCATCGCCTGGCTCAGCACCGCTTCGCCATCGGCTTCGCGCAGGGCGCCCTGGCCCACGATCACCACGGTGTCGGGCTTGGCCTCGACCTTGGCAACCAGGTCGGTCAGTGCCTTCCGCGACGCGCCGAAGTGGTAGTAGTCATAGGTCAGGTCGGCGGGCTGTCCGATCAGGCCCACGCGCGCACCGTTCAGCCAGGCCTTGCGGATTCGCGCATTCAGAACCGGCGCTTCATCCCGCGGGTTGGTGCCAATCAGCAGGATCGTCTTGGCCGAGTCGATATCCTCGATCGTCGCGGTGCCCACATAGGCACCACGGTTGCCCGCAGGCAGGCGCGCGCCATCGGTGCGGCATTCGACGTTGCCGCCCTGCCCTTCCACCAGCTGCTTGAGCGCGAAGGCCGCTTCCACCGGGGCGAGATCGCCCACGAGCCCGGCCACCTTCTTGCCCTTCATGGCGGTGGCGGCGGCAGTCAGAGCCTCGGGCCAGCTGGCTTTGCGCAGCTTGCCGTTCTCACGGATGTAGGGCGTGTCCAGCCGCTGGCGGCGCAGGCCGTCCCACACGAAGCGGGTCTTGTCGGAAATCCATTCCTCGTTCACGCCGTCATGGTTGCGGGGAACGATGCGCTTGACTTCGCGGCCCTTGGTATCGACCCGGATGCTGGATCCGAGCGCGTCCATCACGTCGATGGTCTCGGTCTTGGTCAACTCCCACGGGCGGGCGGTGAAGGCATAGGGTTTCGAGGTCAGGGCACCGACCGGGCAAAGGTCGATGATGTTGCCCTGAAGGTTCGAATCGAGCGTCTGGTTGAGGTAGCTCGTGATCTCGCTGTCTTCGCCACGACCGGTCTGGCCCATCTGGTGAATGCCGGCGACCTCGGTGGTGAAACGCACGCAGCGGGTGCAGCTGATGCAGCGCGTCATCGCGGTCGAGACAAGCGGGCCGAGATTGAGATCTTCGCTGGCGCGCTTGGGCTCGCGGTAGCGCGAGAAGTCGACGCCGTAGGCCATGGCCTGATCCTGAAGGTCGCATTCACCGCCCTGGTCGCAGATCGGGCAATCGAGCGGGTGGTTGATGAGCAAGAACTCCATCACCCCTTCGCGCGCCTTCTTGACCATGGGCGAATTGGTTTTCACCACCGGGGGTTGGCCTTCCGGACCGGGGCGCAGGTCGCGCACCTGCATCGCGCAGGAGGCCGCGGGCTTCGGCGGTCCACCGACCACTTCCACAAGGCACATCCGGCAGTTGCCAGCGATCGACAGGCGCTCGTGGTAGCAGAAGCGCGGAACCTCGATTCCAGCCTCTTCACAGGCCTGGATCAGCGTCATCGCCGGATCCACTTCGATCTCTTTGTCGTCGATGATGATTTTGCGTAGCTCGGTCATGCTTCACCCTTGCGCGTCGCGAGGTCCGGTTGGCGGCGTGTCTACCGCAAGCTTGCCGCGGATACACGCGGAAATTTGCCTGGCCCCCTAGTGCCGCGATTGGCCCGGATATGCAACGCGGCAAAGACCTTTTTCAAGCACATACCACGGTATACCGAGCGGTTTGCCCGCGCCCAATGCGCGCATGCCCGCCTTTTCGGGGCGGGCATGGGTCAAAGCTTCTAGGATCATTGAAAGGTTGTCTAATGCAACAGTCGCCCGACCGGGGTGCGATCTGCGATCTCCTGGCGCCCGACGCGGCACGCGCCCTCGACATCTTCCTCCGATGTCACGCCATTTTGCGCGAAATAGGCCCGCGCGAGGTTGAAGTAGCGCTCCCGCTCGGTTTCGTCGTCGATATAGGCGCGCAACTCGTCGCGCGAATACCCAAGTGACATGGCATGCCGCGCCAGGCCGATCATGAAGCTCATCGACGCGATGGATCGCGCCTCGATATCGGGGCAGGTTTCGTGGATATGCGCACCGATGGTGATGACCAGCAGGCCATTGTGAACCCGCTCATCCTCGCGCAGCGCATCCCACTGGTCGGCCTGCGCGGGAAGCGCGGCCAGGATCATCAATCCGATCGTGCTCAGGAAAGTCTTCATTCTGGGGCAGAGCCTTTGCAATCACGTGAAGAATGCCCAGAAAGTGAGGCCGCCTGCGCTGATATTCAATATCAAGCGGCATCACGCCTGCGCCATGGGCTTCGATCCGCCGATTCCCCCGGCAAACCCGGGTTAGATCCGCACACCCCAAAGCGCGATGATCGCGTAAACCACCAACACAACGAACGTCAGCCCAAGGGTGGTGTAGATCGCAGCTTCCAGTTTTTCGGGGGTATTGAGCACAAGCATCACCATGCCTGCCACCAATGACCCCATCACGAGGCCGAGGATCGAGCCGCCGATCCCCCAGGTATATCCAAGCCAGATCCCCGCCGCCGCCAGCGTCAGGAAGACCGACATCATCCAGATTCGATAGAATCCGACCAGAAGCGGCCGCTCACCGCCATGCACTCTTTGATCTGTCACTGCCGCCTCCTGAGGAATGTCCCCACGCCCTGCTTCGGGCCTATCTTTTGATGGCAAAATATCCCTTTAGGCGGGTTTCATCAATGGTTTGAGCGACCGTGAGGAACCTTGCGTCGCCTTTGGGACACGATCTAGTAGCAATAGCCGAGCGGATCATCCTCGATGATCCTCTGAACGGTTTCCCGGAAGCGCTGCGAATAGAGCGCCGGGTCAAAGTCGTCGCCCAGGTAGAAGCCGCAGTGAAACGCGATCTGAATCTCGGCGATATTGACCCAGGCATCAATCTCGGGGACATGGGCGAAGATCTCTTCGAATGTCTGGTTCATCAGGTTGACATACCAGAAGTAGCGTTCGTTCTCGATCGGGGTGGCGTCGCGCTCCAGCAGGTCCGGGCGTGACACTTCGGGATTGTTCATGGAGATCACCAGGAACTCCCGATATGCGGCCCGAGCGCCCCGCTCGTTCTCGATTTGCCATTGCTGGTTGAATTGCCAGAAGGCAACAAGCCCCGCAATGACGGCCAGAAGGATGCGCGTCAGGTCAGCGAAGGATGCAATCCCGTTGCGTTCGCGCGTCAGCCACCCTGTGCGCGGCGGCGTGGTGTCAGTGTCGGTCATGCTCGTCCCCCCAAACTCGTGCAGTGGCGGTGCGGCAAGTCAGGTGGGCAGAATGAGGCGTCGACACCCGGGGCGAACCTGTCGACTGATCCGCCGGGGCCAAGGGGCGCAAAGGCCAGAAATGACGTCATCAAACACTCCGAATACGCGCACTCCACACAATGGGGTCAGCCTATCTGGCCATCCCCGCCATGTTCAAGCTTGGGCTTACAGAAAGAAAAAGGGCCCCGAAGGGCCCTTGGTCAATACCGCTTGAAACGCGCGATCATTCAGCTGCGACCGCCGCGCTGACGCGGCCTGCCTTCTGCGCCTTGATCCGATCCTCGATTTCGTCGCGGAAGTTGCGAATGAGACCCTGGATCGGCCAGGCTGCCGCGTCGCCAAGGGCGCAGATCGTATGCCCTTCCACCTGCTTGGTGACCTGGAACAACATGTCGATCTCTTCCAGCTCCGCCTCGCCGCGCACCAGGCGATCCATCACGCGCATCATCCAGCCGGTGCCTTCGCGGCAAGGCGTGCACTGGCCACAGCTTTCGTGCTTGTAGAACTTCGACAAGCGCCAGATTGCCTTGATGATATCGGTCGACTTGTCCATGACGATCACCGCCGCCGTGCCGAGGCCCGATTGCAGATCGTTGCGCAGGTAGTCGAAATCCATGATCGCATCGCGCATGTTTTCACCGCGCACGCAAGGCACGGAAGAGCCGCCCGGAATCACGGCAAGCAGGTTGTCCCAGCCCCCGCGGATGCCGCCGCAGTGTTTCTCGATCAGCTCCTCGAAGCTGATCGACATGGCCTCTTCCACCACGCAAGGGTTGTTCACGTGACCGGAGATGGCAAAGAGCTTGGTGCCCGCGTTGTTGGGGCGGCCGAAGCCCGCGAACCATTCCGCGCCCCGGCGCAGGATGGTCGGAACAACGGCGATGGATTCGACGTTATTCACCGTGGTCGGGCAGCCATAGAGCCCCGCACCCGCCGGGAAAGGCGGCTTCATCCGGGGCATGCCCTTCTTGCCTTCGAGGCTTTCGATGAGCGCGGTTTCCTCGCCGCAGATATAGGCCCCTGCCCCGTGGTGCAGGTAAAGGTCGAAATCCCAGCCCGAGCCAGCGGCGTTCTTGCCCAGAAGGCCCGCGTCATAGGCTTCGTCAATCGCGGCCTGCAGCGCCTCGCGCTCGCGGATGTATTCGCCGCGGATGTAGATGTAGCTGGCATGCGCGCCCATGGCGAAGGAGGCAATCAGCGCCCCCTCGATCAGCGTGTGCGGGTCGTTGCGCATGATTTCCCGGTCCTTGCAGGTGCCGGGTTCGGATTCGTCGGCGTTAATGACCAGGTAGGACGGGCGGCCATCCGATTCCTTGGGCATGAAGGACCACTTCAGGCCAGTCGGGAAGCCGGCACCGCCGCGCCCGCGCAAGCCCGAAGCCTTCATGATCTCGACGATCTTGTCCCGGCCCAGGCCGATCAGGTCCTTGGTGCCGTCCCAGTGGCCGCGCGCCTTGGCGCCCGCAAGATCGCGGTCATGCATGCCGTAGATATTCGTAAAGATCCGGTCTTTGTCCTGAAGCATCCTCAGTCCCTTTCTGCGCGGCGGGCTTGCCAGACCTGATACGTCACGATCAGGGCCCAGACCAGAGCCGCAATTGCCGCAAGGTCGAACAGAAACACGAACCGCACCGGAAGGCCAAGCTGGCCGCCCAGAAGCTGCGCCCCCATCCAAAGCACCATGGTCGCGGCCATGACGCTGGCGGCGATACGGGCCTTGCGGGCCTGGGGGGGAACGTTCCGGGGGGCTTCTGGCATTCGGGCCGGCCTCGGGTCGCGGTTGGTTTGGCTCCGTTTACGGCGCGCGCGGGGTCATGTCCACCACCGCTTTGGGGGAAAACCCCATTCGCCGCATGTAAAAAACCGCGCCGGAGGGAACCGGCGCGGTTTGACTTGCTTTCTGGCAGGCTCAGAGCAGCGCCTTTGCCCCGCTCACCAGATCGAAGCGGGCGCAATTGCGCTTGAAACCCGGCAGGTGCTGGTCGAGCCAGGCGATCCCGTTCTCGTCCAGACCGGCGATCTGGTCGAAATGGTAGATGCCGAACTCGTTGAGGCTGGCTTCCATCTTGGCGCCGATCCCCTTGACCAGTTTCAGGTCGTCCGCTTCGCCGCCGCGCGGGGCGTCGAGCAGCAGGGGCGACGGGTCCGCCTGCGGGGCCTCTTCGACCTCGGCCACTTCTTGCGCGGGGGCTTCGGCCTGTGCACCTTCAACCTCGGCCTTGACCTCGATCTCGCCAGGGGCGGCCACGGGTTCCACCACGCTCAGAACCGGGGCCTCGACCACGGGGGCCGCGTCGAGATTGTCGGCGGCGGCCTCGGTCTTGTCGATGGCGCGGGCCATGGCCGACCAGAACACCATCGGTGCCGAAAGGCCGAGCGTCCAGCTCTGCACCGCAGCATTTCCGAAGAAGGCGGCGGAGTAATTGGCGGCGGCCAGAAGGTTATTGCGCGCCGCGACCGACCCGAGCCAGATGTCGTCTGCAAGTTTCATGTCGGTTGTCCTCTTGGATGGTCAAACACATCCTCCCGGACATCAATATACATCGCCTTCCTCAACTTTTCTTGAGAAATCCGTCTCTCCACCTGCGGCCAATAGCCCTGCCTGCGCAACCCAGTCGTCGCGGGTGACACGGCCCTTGAAGCCCTTGAGATTGTCATCCATCCAGGCCACTTCCGCAGGCCCCCAGGCTGCAACCTGATCGAAGTGATAGATACCGAGCGAGTGCAGCAATTGCTCCAGTTTCGGACCCACGCCCTTGATCTTTTTCAGGTCGTCCGGGCCACCCTCGCGCGCCGCTTCCATTGCCGCGGGCTGCACGGCATCACCTTCAGCGGCTGCAGGGGCAGGTGCGGGTTCAGGCTCCGGCGCGGGTTCAGGCTCCGGCGCAGGCTCGGGCTCTGCGGCGACCTCGGGTTCGGGATCGGGTTCCGGTGCAGGCTCCGGTTCAGCTGCGGCAACCGGTTCAGGTGCAGGCGCGGGGGTCGGGGCCGGCGCAGGTGGTGCGGCGGGCGCAGCAGGTGCCGAGGCCGAGGCCCCTGCCTCGCTGTCCACGCACAGAACCATGCGCAGCACGATCGTTCCCAGGATCGCCACCGCGATGCCCACGATCGCCGACATGATGAAGGTCCAATCGGCCCCCATCATGAGGAACAGAAACACGACAAGACCGACGATGATCCCGGCGATGAGGCAATTGGTATGGCAGCTGGAACTTGCCTGGTTGATAGACATGACTGAAATCCCCTTTCCTGTTTGCGGAAAAGTAGACACCAGCTTGACCCTTGCTGTGAAGGATTTTCTGTCCGAAAGAGGTTAGTCTTCGCCGCGAAGGTTGCGAATGCGCTGCCTTAAGATGCGAATGCGCTTGCGGTAATGCCAGTAGCCCACGGATGAGGCGGCGCGCGGAACGATGCGGTGTTCCTCCAGAAGCGGACTGATCTCGACCCCGTCCTTCACGTAAAGCAGCACGTTCTGCATCAGCCAGGGATGGGCGTGCTCGAAAGCGGCCATGCGGCGGCGGATCGGATCGAAGCAGGCATAGCCATGGGCTGCGAACATCTCGGCCCACTCGCCCTGGAAGCGCAGGTTGATATGCCCTGCCCCGCCCTGGTCGGGGATCCCTGCCGAAAAGAGCACAATATCAGAGAGGTTGCACAGATCCGCCACGAAGCTTTCCGAACGTTCCGGCAGCAGATGCTCGGCCACCTCGATCGTGGCGGCAAGGTCATAGCGCTTCCGCTCGGCATAGGGCAGGTTGAGGTCGGCAGTCCTGCGCGCCGATTTGGGGATCACGCTGTCTTCGAGCTTGACCCAGTCCCCGTCCACACCACGGATCGTGGCCCCGCGCGCCTTGCAGGCATTGAGGAAGAAACCCAGTCCACATCCCATGTCGATCACGGATGAGGGCTGGATGTAGCGCCAGAGGATATCGGCCATGACATCGGCATTGGCCTGGCGTTTGCCAGCCTGCTCCACATGGCTAGAGAACATACCATTGTAATCGTGAATCACACGCGCCTCCTGCTCTGCCCGTTTCCGGGTCCGGCAGAGGTTTGTCGGTGCCAGTCACCCCCTGTCCGGCCTATCGGGCGTTGGAACAGAGGGTGCCTTGATCACGGCGTGTTTTGAAGGCTTGCGGGTCAGTTCCCGGTCAGTTCGGTCGCTTGTGCGACCCAATTGTCACGTTCGATACGGCCCTTGAACTTCAGACGCGCATCGACCCATGCGATTTCAGACGGGCCCCAGGCCGCGATCTGGTCGAAATGCCAGAAGCCCATGGAGTTCAGAAGCTCTTCCAGCTTGGGGCCCACGCCCGAGATCTTCTTGAGATCGTCGGCCTCGCGGCCTTCGCGGGGGGCGCTCAGCAATTCGGGTTCAGCTTCTTCCACCTCGGCGGCGGGGGCCGGTGCGGGGGCTGCGGCGGGCTTGGCCTTGGCGGCAGGCTTGGCCTTTGCCTTCGGCTTGGCAGGCGCGGCGGCGGGGGTATCCTCCCCGCCCGACTGCTTGCCCCAAGGCGCCAGGAGCGGCACTTCGGTGCCGTCGATGCGCTTCACCGTGTCGCCGATATCGGCGGCCAGGCGGGCCGAGGCGTTCAGGCCATCGCGCCCGGCCTCGTGATCTTTCAGCGAGGTCAGCCCCGACAGCGGCTCGGACGCGTAGCGCCCGTTCTGCGGGCCCGGCGTCGGCACGCGGCCTGCGGCCAGCTCATCGAGGATCCAGGCGAATTTCTCGGCCGTCAGGTCCTCGTAGTAATCCTTGCCGATCTGAACCATCGGCGCATTCGCGCAGGCGCCAAGGCATTCCACCTCTTCCCAGCTGAACTTGCCATCGGACGACAGGTCATGCGCATTGGCCGCGATCTTGTCCTTGCAGACGGCGATCAGGTCTTCGGCGCCGCAGATCATGCAGGACGTGGTGCCGCAGACCTGCACATGCGCGACCGAACCCACGGGCTGAAGCTGGAACATGAAGTAGAAGGTCGCCACTTCCAGCGCGCGGATATACTGCATCCCCAGCATATCGGCCACGGCCTCGATCGCGGGCTTGGACAACCAGCCTTCCTGTTCCTGCGCGCGCCACAGAAGCGGGATCACAGCCGATTGCGCACGGCCCTCGGGATACTTGGTGATCTGCGCCTCGGCCCAGGCCTGGTTGGCGGGCGTGAAGGCGAAGCTTTCGGGCTGGTCATGGTAGAGGCGGCGAAGCATTAGCTGGCTCCTTCGGTCACGCGGGCGGCAGTGGCGACGGCAAGGGCCACCACCGACAACACGCCCGAAATCGTGTGTTTCATATGCGGATACCCGGCGCGGGCATAGATCAGGCCATCGGCAAAGCCCATGAAGGCGCAGACGGCGAAGAAGGCGATCAGGACGTTGAGATCCCCGTAGAGGGTGAAGACCAGCGCCAGCACCGCGAAAGCGGTATAGCGGTCGGCCATGACGGTGGGCAGCTTCTCGATACGATGCGTGGTCTGCTCCAGCCCGCGCTGAGGGTCGGACCAGAAGGCCCAGGCCAGCGCGGCCAGGATCAGGACGGTCACCCCGCCGCAGATCGTCGTGAGAAGCGAAAGGCTCACCGGTCGATCTCTCCGAACACCACGTCCATCGTGCCGATGATCGCGGCCACGTCGGCCAGCTGGTGGCCCTTGGCGACATGGTCCATCGCCTGAAGGTGCAGATAGCCCGGCGCGCGCAGCTTGGCCTTGTAGGGCTTGTTGCTGCCATCGGCCACGAGGTAGACGCCGAATTCGCCCTTGGGGGCCTCGACCGCGGCATAGACCTCGCCTTCGGGCACGTGGAAGCCCTCGGTGTAAAGCTTGAAATGGTGAATGAGTGCCTCCATCGAGGTCTTCATGTCACCACGCTTGGGCGGCGTCAGCTTGCCACGGGCCAGGATGTCGCCCTGACCTTCCGGCGCGCGCAGCTTGGCAATCGCCTGGTGGATGATCGAGATCGACTGGCGCATCTCTTCCATGCGGACGAGGTAGCGGTCATAGCAGTCGCCGTTCTTGCCCACGGGGATCTGGAACTCGAACTCGTCGTAGCATTCGTAGGGCTGCGCACGGCGCAGGTCCCAGGCCAGCCCCGATCCGCGCACCATGACGCCGGAAAAGCCCCAGTCGAGGATCTCTTCTTCCGTCACCACGCCGATATCGGCATTGCGCTGCTTGAAGATGCGGTTTTCGGTCAGCAGGCCGTCGATATCGGCCAGCACGTTGGGGAAATGGTTGGCCCATTCCTCGATATCGTCGATCAGCGCGGGCGGCAGGTCCTGGTGCACGCCGCCGGGCCGGAAATAGGCCGCATGCAGGCGCGCGCCGCAGGCGCGTTCGTAGAACACCATCAGCTTCTCGCGTTCCTCGAAGCCCCAGAGCGGCGGCGTCAGAGCGCCCACGTCCATGGCCTGCGTGGTGACGTTCAGCAGGTGGTTCAGGATGCGCCCGATCTCCGAGTAGAGCACGCGGATCAGGCTGGCGCGGCGCGGCACCTCCACCCCCGTCAGCTTCTCGATCGCCAGGCACCAGGCATGTTCCTGGTTCATCGGCGCCACGTAGTCGAGCCGGTCCAGGTAGGGCAGGTTCTGCAGGTAGGTGCGCGATTCCATCAGCTTCTCGGTCCCGCGATGCAGCAGGCCGATATGCGGGTCGCAACGTTCCACGATCTCGCCGTCCAGCTCCAGCACCAGGCGCAGCACGCCGTGGGCCGCCGGGTGCTGCGGTCCGAAGTTGATGTTGAAGTTCCGGATCTTCTGTTCGCCCGTCAGGGCGTCTTCGAAGCCTTTGCCGCCATCCATCATGCCAGCGCCTCCATGTTATCCGTCCAGCGGGCAGGCAGCGGACCCATCCGGGTCTCTACCGCCGCGTATTGAGGGGCAAGCCACGCCATCGCGCGGGCGCGCTGCGCCTCGGTCATCTGCAAGTCTTCCCCGGCCAGAACACGGGCCTCGGTCCTGGCCGGGCACTCGGCAATGCCGAGAAAGCCGCACAGCCGGGCCAGCGTATCGGGCTGGAAGAGCGTTTCGTAAAAGGCCGTGAAGACCTTGGCGGGATCGACCGCGGCATCGAGCCGTGCCAGGGTGCCCGCGTAGTCGCTGCGCGCGGCCATCGTCTGGTCCTGCCCGCCAAGCACCTTGTCCAGAAGCGTGCCAGCCGTCGCCGCAAGCGCCCCGCCCTTGCGGGACGCGGCCATGCGGATGTTGGACCAGAGCCGGTCCAGCGGGTCACGCATCAGGAACACGAAACGGGTCACCGGCGCCAGCCCCGCCATGCGGGCAAGGCTCGCCTCACCAAGCGTCGCGTAGGCCGGGGTGATGTCACCCACCACGCGCGCGTCGCCTGCCCCGTCCGCCAGGAACCGGGCATAGGCCGCATCGTCCTGCCCGCGGGCGATCACGTCGAGCCAGCGGTCATAGGCGCGGATCTCCCGGCGCAGGCGGCGGTCAAGCCGGTCGTCGCCCGTGGGCAGACGGTCGGCGCGGCGGGCACGTTCCCGCGTCATCCGCGCGACCTGCCGGTCGAATTTGCCGGTTTCGCAGGTATCGAAATAATGCAGCTCCTTGACCGCCGGCAGGCGGACCTCGGGATGCGCGGCGAGATAACGGTAAAGCCAGGTGGTGCCTGCCTTCGCCGCGCCGATCCCGAAAAGGAGGGTTGCGTTCGTCATGCCCGGATCAGCCCTTCGCGGCCTCGGGTTTCTCGTCGCCGGGCAGGATATACTCGGCGCCTTCCCAGGGGCTCATGAAATCGAACTGGCGGTAGTCCTGCACCAGCTTCACCGGCTCGTAGACCACGCGCTTGAGCGCCTCGTCATAGCGCAGCTCGGTATAGCCGGTGGTCGGAAAATCCTTGCGCAGCGGATGACCGCGGAAGCCGTAGTCGGTCAGGATGCGGCGCAGGTCCGGGTGACCAGAGAACAGGATGCCATACATGTCGTAGGTTTCCCGCTCGAACCAGTTGGCCGCCGGGTAGACGCCGGTGATCGAGGGGACCACGTCGTCTTCGCGCACGGCGCATTTTACCCGGATGCGGTGGTTTTGATACATCGACAGGAAATGCCAGACCACGTCGAAGCGCTTGTCGCGGCTCGGGTAGTCGACGGCGGTGATGTCGACGAGGGTGGAAAACTTGCACGCCTGGTCGGACTTCAGGAAATCCATGAAGGCCGGGATCGAGGCCAGCGTGATTTCCACGTTCAGTTCGCCATGGGCGATCTCGGTGGACAGGACGGCATCACCCTGCTTGAGGGTGATGACTTCGGCCAGTTCGCGCAGCGCGGTGTCACTCATGCGATGTCTCCTCGGGCCACGGGGGCCTTAGCGGGTAATGGTGCCGGTGCGGCGGATCTTGCGTTGCAGCTGAAGCAGGCCGTAAAGCAGCGCCTCTGCCGTGGGCGGGCAGCCCGGAACGTAAAGGTCCACGGGCACGATGCGGTCACAGCCACGCACAACCGAATAGCTGTAGTGGTAATAGCCGCCGCCATTGGCGCAGGACCCCATCGAGATCACGTAGCGCGGTTCCGGCATCTGGTCGTAGACCTTGCGCAACGCGGGTGCCATCTTGTTGGTCAGCGTGCCTGCCACGATCATCACGTCGGACTGGCGCGGGGAAGCGCGCGGCGCGATCCCGAAACGCTCGGCGTCGTAGCGTGGCATCGAGGTATGCATCATCTCGACCGCGCAGCAGGCCAGACCGAAGGTCATCCAGTGCAAGCTGCCGGTGCGCGCCCAGTTGATCAAGTCATCGGCGGTGGTCAGCAGGAAGCCCTTGTCCTGAAGCTCTGCATTCAGGGCGCGGGTGGCAACGTCCTTGTCCACACCGGCGGTGTTGGCGCTGGTCATCACTCCCATTCGAGGGCCCCCTTCTTCCATTCATAGGCAAAGCCGATGGTCAGCACGGCCAGGAAAATCATCATCGACCAGAAGCCCACGTCACTCAGCGTCGGGAAAGCCACGCCCCACGGGAAGAGGAACGCGATTTCCAGGTCGAAGATGATGAACAGGATCGAGACGAGGTAGAAGCGGACATCGAACTTCATCCGCGCATCGTCGAAGGCGTTGAAGCCGCATTCATAGGCCGAAACCTTTTCCGGGTCCGGGTTGCGCACCGCGAGGATCACGGCGGCGAGGATGAGAACGATCCCAAGCCCGATGGCAAGGGCGAGAAAGATCAGAACGGGCGCATATTCCCTGAGCAGGTCTTCCAAGGCTGGCTCCTTCGGCTCGCGGGCGCCGGGATGCGGCGCGGGTCTCGCTCTCGCACGGGGAAAATCACCGCGCGGAGTCTGACCGCTGTTTATGCGCGTGCCGCGCGGGGGTCAACCGAGCCCGAGCGTGTCACGAGCGCTCACCTGCGGAAAAAACGGGCTTTGGGCGGCGGCGCGGTGTCGCGGTGTGCAATTGTGCACCATCCGCGCCCGCAACCGGCCCTTTACCACCGACTCGGAGGGGGTAGGTTCAGCCCTGCTGCCAGCGCGGTTTGCGCTTCTCGAAGAAGGCCGACACGCCCTCGGGGCCTTCGTCGCTTTCCCAGGCATCGACAAGCGCCGCGATGGTCATGTCGACCACGGCGTCCGTGACGCGAGGCTCCAGCGCCGCGACCAGCGCCTTGGCCTTGGCAACGGCACCGGGGGCGCAGTTGAGATAGGGCGCAACCTCGGCCTCGATGGCGGCGTCCAGATCCGCGGCGGGCACCGCCCTGGCCAGCAGCCCGAGATCGACTGCCTCGGACGCCTCGAAAAGACGCGCAGACATGAAGACCCTGCGGGCCCGGCCCGCGCCCATGCGCGCAACCACGTAAGGCCCGATCGTGGCCGGGATCAGCCCAAGCCGCGTTTCCGTCAGGCCGAACTTGGCCCCTTCGACGCCCACGGCCACGTCGCAGACCGACATCATGCCGATTCCACCGCCGAAGGCCTGGCCCTGCACCCGGCCAATCAGCGGCTTGGGCATGCGGTCGAGCGCGCCCAGCATCTCGGCCAGCTTGCGCGCCTCGGCGGCGCGGGTGGCGGCATCGGCGGCCATCTGTTCCTTCATCCATCCGAGGTCGCCCCCGGCACAGAAACTGCGTCCGGCCCCGGTCAGCACCACGACGCGCACGGCCGGGTCGGCCCCGAGCCGCTTTGCCGCCTCGGTCAGCTCCGCGATCATCTGGGCAGACAGAGCGTTGTGCTTGTCCTCGCGCGCCAGCGTCAGCGTCGCGACCCCGCGCCCGTCCACGTCAATTCGGATCGTTTCCATCTCTCAGCCCTCCCGCATGGCCCGCGCCATCTGCGCGGCCTCGGCGATGATCGCCATGTTCAGCCCTGTCTCATAGCCAAGCTCAGCCACCCGCGCCGCAACGGCCTCAGTCGCGACATTCCCTTCCGCACCCGGCGCGTAGGGGCAGCCCCCGAGCCCGCCGACAGCGGCGTCGAAAACCCGCAGCCCGCGCGCCAGCGACACCTCGATATTGGCCAGCGCCCGCCCGGCGGTATCGTGGAAATGCCCGGCAAGTTCCTCGGGCGCGACCTCGTCGAGCACGGCAGCCAGCATTGCATCCACCGTTTCCGGACGGCCCTGCCCGATCGTATCGCCAAGCGAGATCTCGTAGCAGCCGATATTGCGCAAGGTCGCCGCCACGCGGGCCACGTCCGACGGTGCGGTCGGCCCGTCGAAGGGGCAGTCGGTCACGCAGGAGATATAGCCGCGCACCGGGATGCCATCGGCAATCGCCGCCTGTGCCACCGGCACGAAACGGGTGATGCTTTCCTCGATGGTCGCATTGATATTGGCCTTGGAAAACCCTTCCGAGGCCGAAGCGAAGATCGCGATCTCATCGGCCCTGGCCGCCTTCGCGCCCTCGTAGCCCTTCATGTTGGGGGTCAGAGCCGCATAGGACACGCCCGGCGCGCGGGTGATGCCCGCCAGCACGGCAGCAGAATCGGCCATCTGCGGCACCCATTTGGGGCTGACGAAGCTTGCCACCTCGATCCGGTGAAAGCCCGCCCGGCTGAGACAGTCGATCAGCGCGATCTTCTCCGACGTGGGAATTGGGCGCTTTTCGTTTTGCAGCCCGTCCCTCGGGCCGACCTCGAAGATTTCAACCGTCTCGGCCATCACGCGACCTCCCAGGGTTCGTAGAAATCGCGCGTGTAAAGTCTGGTATGCGCCTCGGTCGGGCGCGACAGCAGGAAACCGGGGCGTTCGGTGATACGTGCATACCACGCGGACAGCGCCGGGAACGGATCGAGCCGCGCGAAATGGCGCGCCATGTAGATCGCCTGCCCCACCGACACGTCGGCAGCCGAGAACCCGCCATCCAGCAGGTAATCGCGCCCCTCAAGCCGCCGCTCGAGGGCCTCGTAGCACTTGGCCAGGCGCTTGGCCTCCAGTTTCATCAGGACGGGGCTGCGCATGCTGTCCTCGTAGAGCATGATGTGCTGCTGCGTCAGGATCGCGCAATGCTGGCTGATGGTCTCGGAGAAATGCACCCAGATGAGCCATTGGGCGCGCTCGGGATGCCGGGGGGGGCGGCCAAGGCCGGGCTCGGGGAAGCGCTCGCACAGAAGCTCGGTGATGGCCCCGGTTTCCCACCAGCACTCACCGTCGATCTCCAGCGCGGGCACGCGGCCCGCCGGGTTCTTGGCCAGGTAATCGGCCGAACGCAGCGACTTGTCGAAGGGCCAGACCTGCAACTCGTAGGCCACGCCAAGCTCGTTGAGCAGCCACAGCGTGCGCATCGAGCGGCTTTGCGGCACGTGGTGCAGACGGATCATCGCGTGACCTCTCCGCCGGGGACAAGAATTTTCGAAAATTCTTGCCAAATTTCTTCGAAGAAATTTGCCCCGCTCATGCCTCGTCCTCCTCTTCCAGGC
>NZ_CAXREX010000085.1:0-8722 GCF_964229645.1 Nioella sp.
AAGCGCGCCAGCGATCTCGTAGCCCATGCAGCTGAAGCCGTATTCCATGTGATAGCTGCCGGGCCGCCCTGCCTTCCACAGCTTGTGCAGCTCGCCCGGCATGGTGCCCGCGGCGCACATCACCACCGTGTCGGGCCCCGCAGAGCGCTGCACCGCGCCCAGCACCTGCATGTCGGTGGGCAGCGCGTTCGCGTCGTCTTCGGGCGCGTCGGTCAGCGGGTCGACCTTGGCGAACCAGTCGGCTTTCAGCGCGGCATCCGGGGCGTCGAAGGTCTTGCCCCCGAGCGCTGCCGACAGAGCCTCCAGCCCTGCCTTCGCGTCGCAGCACAAGGGCTCCGCCCCATGCTTCATCGCGTCATAGGCCTGCACGTTGAGGCTGACGAGCTTGCGCGCGGGGTTCGCGAACAGGGACCACGATCCGGTGGTGAAGTCCTGGAACCGGGTGCCCACCCCGATGACCAGGTCGGCTGCCGCGCAGACCGTGTTGGCGCTTTCCGCGCCGGTCACGCCGATCGGGCCGAGATTGAGCGGATGGTCCCAGGGCAGCGCCGACTTGCCCGCCTGGGTTTCCACCACGGGCACCTGGTGCGCCTCGGCGAAGGCGGCAAGCGCCCTGGTCGCGTGGCCGTAATGGGTGCCGCCGCCCGCCACGATCACCGGCTTGTCCGCGCCCTTCAGCAGCTCCGCCACCCGTGCCAGTTCGCCCGCATCCGGCGGTGCCGCCCGCCGGTGCCAGACACGCGGCGCAAAGAAGGCCTCGGGCCAGTCATAGGCCTCGGCCTGCACATCCTGGCAGAAGGCGAGCGTCACCGGCCCGCAATCGGCGGGATCGGTCATGGTGCGCAGCGCACGCGGCAGCGCGGTCAGCAGCTGCTCGGGCCGGGTGATCCGGTCGAAGTAGCGGCTCACGGGCCGGAACGTGTCGGTCGCGGTCACCGTGCCATCGGCGAAGTTCTCGGGCTGTTGCAACACCGGGTCGGGACCACGATGCGCGAAGACATCGCCCGGCACGAAGAGCACGGGCAGCCGGTTCACATAGGCCAGCGCGCAGGCCGTCACCATGTTGGTGGCCCCCGGCCCGATGGAGGAGGTCACCATCATAGCCCGGCCCCGGCGCAGCTGCTTGGCATAGGCGATCGCCGTATGCGCCATGGTCTGTTCGTTATGGCCCCGCCAGGTCGGCAGCTCGTCGCGCACCTGGTAGAGCGCCTCGCCCAATCCCGCCACGTTGCCATGCCCGAAGATCGCCCAGGCCCCGGCGATGAAGCTGTCACCCTCGGGCGTCTTCTGCGCGGCCAGGTATTTCACCATCGCCTGTGCGGCGGTCAGTCGGATCGTCGTCATGCTGCCTCCTTCGCCCGCGCGCGGGCCTCGTCCCAGATCGCGCAAAGCCGCGCGTAGTTCTCTGCCATCTCGGCCACCGCATCCGCATCGGTGATCGCGCCCGTCATCCAGGCCTTGGCCGCCGCCCCGAAGATCGTGCGCCCCACGGCAAAGCCCTTGACCAGGTCATGCCGCGCGGCCACGGCAAAGCTTTCGCGCAAGGCCGCTTCCTCGGCGGCGAGCCCCAGCACCACGATGCCGCGTGTGTAAGGGTCGTTGCGCGTGATCGCGTCACAGGCCGCCTGCCAGCCCGTATCGGTTGTCATCGGCTCCAGCTTCCACCAGTCGGGGAAAACGCCCAGATCGTAGAAGCGCTGGATGACCTCGGCCGTGGTCGCATCATCGACCGACCCCACCTTCGACGGGATCACCTCCAGCAAGAACTCCAGCCGGTTGCGCCGCGCCGCGTGGAAGAGCCGCAGCACCGTCTCTTCCTGCCGCGCCCACATGTCGGCGTCATCCTCGGGGTGGCAGAAGCACAGCACCTTGACCACGTGATCGAGCGGCCATTCGTTGAGCCCGCCGTAATCCGGCCCGATCTCTGGCTCCAGCACCAGGGGCCGCGAGCCCGGCCATTCCACCGGACGGCCCACCCAGAGCCCCGTGCCCGTCGCCTTGTAAAGCGCGCCCTGCCCTAGCCGCCCGTCGCAGAGGATGCCATAGCCGGGCCGGCCCCCCGCCACTTTCAGCGCGGCCTCAAGGCAAAGCTCCTTGAACGCCCCGATCCTGGCTTTGGTGGCCCCCTCCAGTTCCTCCAGCTGCATCCGGTGGTCGAAGGCAAAGCTGCGGATCACGGACCAGTCGCCCTTGCGATTGGTGGACCAGTGCACGTTTTCCAGCACCGCATCCTTGCGCAGCGCGGTTTCCTTGACCCCGCGCTCCAGGAAGAATTGCAGCTCTTCCCAGCTCGGATAGGCGGGCGTGCAGCCATGGCGGCTGACCGCGAAGGCCCCGCAGGCATTGGCATAGGTCAGGGCTGTCGGCCAGTCCTCCCCGTCAAGCCAGCCCTTCAGAAGCCCCGACATGAAGCCGTCGCCCGCACCAAGCACGTTGAAGACCTCGATGGGAAAGCCTGGGCCGGTCTGGCCATCGTCGAGCCTGTCGGGGATATCACCCTCGAAGGCCACCGCCCCCATCGGGCCGCGCTTGCACACAAGCGTCGCCGACGAGACCGCACGCACCGCGCGCAGCGCCGCCACCGTGTCCGTCGTGCCGCCCGCGATGTGGAACTCTTCCTCGGTGCCGACGATGAGATCGAAGAGGTGCAGCACCGATTGCAGCCTATGGGTCACCTTTTGCGATGCGATGAACCGGCTTTCCCCGTCGCCATGGCCCGCCAGCCCCCAAAGGTTCGGCCTGTAGTCGATGTCGAGCGCGGTCTGCGCCCCCGCCTCTCGCGCCAGGGCGAGCGCCTTCAAAACCGCCGCCTCCGTGCGCGGGTGCGACAGGTGTGTGCCAGTGGCCACCACCGCCCGCGCTTCGGCGATGAAGCTGGGGTCGATATCCTCCTCGCACAGCGCCATGTCCGCGCAATCGGACCGGTAGAAGATCAGCGGAAACTGCTCCTGGTCGCGGATGCCCAGAAGCACCAGCGCCGTCAGACGCTCCGGGTCCGTTTTCACCCCGCGCACATCAACGCCCTCGCGCGCCAGTTCCTCGCGGATGAAGCGCCCCATATGCTCATCGCCAACCCGCGTGATCAGGGCAGACCGCAGGCCCAGCCGCGCCGTGCCCGCCGCGATATTCGTCGGGGACCCGCCGATATATTTCTGGAAAGACCCCATGTCCTCCAGCCGCCCCCCAACCTGCTGGCCATAGAGATCGACCGAGCTTCGGCCAATGGTGATCACGTCAAGCGGCTTCATCAAAGCGCTCCCTCGGTATTCCGGTCTGGGGCGGGTGGCCCCTGAATGTCAGTTCAATCGAACGGCTTGCCCGGTCCGAGCCGAAGCAAGCGCCGCTTCGGCCAGTTCCAGCGCCCGCAACCCGTCGAGCCCGGTCGTCGGCGTCGCCGCCCCTTCGGCCACGGCGGCGACGAAGGCGGCAATCTCGTTGGCATAGGCCGCGATGTAGCGGGTCATGAAAAAGTTCAGCAGCGGCGGGCGGGTGTAGCCCCCGTCATTGGCGATCTCGATATTGGCTTCCCGATGGTTTTCGGCGCTGACCGACCCGGCCGAACCAAGCACCTCGATCCGCTGGTCGTATCCATAGGAGGCACGGCGCGAGTTGGTAATGACACATTGCTTGCCGCTGGCGGTTCGCAGGATCACGTTGACGCTGTCATAGTCGCCAAGCTCGCCAATCTTGGGATCGGTCAGAACCGAGGCTTGCGCGGTGACGGTCTCCACCTCTTCGCCCAGCAACCACCGGGCCATGTCGAAGTCGTGGATCGTCATGTCGCGGAAGATGCCGCCCGAGACCTTGATGTAGTCATAGGGCGGTGCGCCGGGATCGCGGCTGGTGATCGTGACCATCTCCACCGCGCCGATGCGCCCCGCGTCGATGGCGGCCTTCACGGCCATGAAGTCGGGGTCGAAGCGGCGATTGAAGCCCACCATCAGGGTGGCACCCTCGGCCTCGACCGTGGCCAGCGCCTGCTTCACCCGGTCGACGTTCAGATCGACGGGCTTTTCACAGAACACCGCCTTGCCGGCACGGGCGAACTGCTCGATCAGATCGGCATGGGTGTCGGTGGGGGTGCAGATCACCACGGCGTCGATGTCATCGGATGCCGCGATCTGGTCGATCGTGCGCAACTCGCAGCCGAAGCTGGCCTGCGCGGCCTTGGCCGCGGCGTCGACCGGCTCGGCGATGGCCACCAGGTCTGCCCCTTCCACCGAGGCGATGGCGCGGGCATGAACCTGCCCGATACGGCCTGCGCCCAGAACTCCAAAACGAACGGTCATTATTGTTTTCCTTCATTGTCCCCGGAAGCCCCGGGGGAGTGCCGACCAAGGGGAAAGGGAAAGGGCCTCAGGCCCCTTCGAAATCGTACTCGGGTTGCGTCTTTGCGCCCGTGATATAGGCCACCACGTCCTGACCGTCGGTCTCTTCCTTGAGGAGGTTCGCGACGATCCGGCCGCGCCGGAACACGACGATCCGATCCACCAGGTCCATCACCTGCCGCATGTTATGGCTGATCAGGATCAGCGGCTCGCCCTCTTCCTTGAGCGTGCGGACGATGTTTTCGACCTGGGCCGTTTCCTGCACGCCAAGTGCCGCCGTGGGTTCGTCCATGATGGTCAGCTTGGAATGGAAGGTCGCGGTGCGGGCAATGGCGACGCACTGACGCTGTCCGCCCGACATGTTGCGGATCGAATTGTTGATGTTGGGAATTTTCACCGCCGTCTTTTCGAGCCCCGCCAGGGTCGCCTCTCGCATGGCGCGGTAATCGAGCAACCGGAAGGGTCCCAGCCAATCCCACTTGGTCTTTTCGCGCCCGAGGAAGAGATTGTCGGGCACGTTCAGGTCATCGGCCAGCGCTAGCGTCTGGAACACGGTCTCGATCCCCGCTTCGCGGGCTTCGAGCGGCCCTTCGAACTGGACCTCCTGCCCGTTGAACCAGATCTTGCCGCGCGTGCGCTGCTCGACCGCCGTGATCTGGCGCACGAAGGTCGACTTGCCGGCGCCGTTGTCGCCCATGATTGCCACGTGCTCGCCCCTGCGGATCTCGAAATTCGCATCTTCCAGAGCGTGCACGCCGCCATAGTGCTTGGTCAGGCCCTCCGTCTTGAGGATGACGTCGCCGAGCGGCGCTTCGGAATGGGGCGCAGCCGCGCCCGAAATGTTGGTGTCCATGTCACTGGCCATTGATCCGTCCTCCCTCAGCGAATGGATGCGCGGCGCTGCCGCCACTGGTCGAGCACAACGGCCGCGACGATGATCCCGCCCTTGACCATTTCCTGGTAGTAGGCGTCGAGGCGCAGGAAGGTGAAACCCGAGATGATGACGCCGAAAATCAGCGCCCCCAGAACGGTGCCCACGATGGACCCGCGCCCGCCGGTCAGCGACACGCCGCCGATCACCGCCATGGCGATGGCGTCGAGTTCATACATCACGCCCATGCCGGCCTGCGCGGTCAGGTTCTTCGACGACAACACCAGCGCGGCCACGGCCGCCAGCGTCGCGGCGATGGTGTACACCAGCACCTTGTGCCGCTCGACCTTGATGCCCGACATCCGCGCCGCGTCCTCGTTCGAGCCGATGGCATAGGTGTGCTTGCCGTAGACGGTGTAGCGCAGGACGAGGTGGAAGAGGATCGCAAGCCCGATGAACCAGAACACCGGGGCCAGACCCCCACCGATCAGCTTGTAAGGCTCTGTCGGGAAGGAAATCGGGCGCCCCTCGGTCCACCACTTCGACACGCCCCGCGCCGTCACCATCATGCCAAGCGTGGCAATGAAGGGCGGGATGCGCGTATAGGCGATCAGCGCGCCGTTGATCACACCCGCAACCAGCCCGCAGGCAAGCCCGACAAGCAAGGGGACGATGACCGGCAGGTTGGTCGCCCAATCGCCCATGGCCAGGGTCGGGTTGGGGTTGCCGTTCACTTCGGCGACCTGGGCGAAGCTCATGGCGATCATCGCCGTGGCCCCCACGACCGAGCCGGAACTGAGGTCGATGCCGCCGGAAATGATGACCTGCGTCACCCCGATGGCGATGATGCCTACGATCGAGACTTGCAGGATGATGATGCGCAGCCGTGCCTCGTTGAAGATCGAGTCGAAGCGGTCGCGCGTGTCGAAAAGGAAGCTCTGGTCCATCAGCAGCAGACCAAGCAGCTCGAAGATCACGACGATCAGGACAAGCGCCAGGAAAATGTTGATCTCATTCGGCCAATGCCGCTTCTTCGGGTCGAACTTCAGACCGCCGATACCATGGGTCCGGGACGAATCTGCCATCAATGCCTCCTGTTTCGACGCGACGGGATAGGTTAGGGCGGCACCATTGCGCCGCCCCCTTTTCTAGGTTCCCAGGGGTGCCCCGGTGAACAACCTGCGCGGGATCAGTTGCGCGAGGTGTATTCAGACATGTTCGACGGCACCACCAGCTGGAACGGGATCCAGACGGTCTGGTCCACGTCCTCGCCACGCGCGAGGCCGAGGGCCGCGTTGATCGAGCCGGAACCCTGACCGGCCGCGTCCTGGAAGACGGTCACGTCGAGTTGACCGGCACCCATGGCCGCCAGGGCGTCCTGGGTTGCGTCGATGCCTGCAACCACAACGTCATCCATCGAGATGCCGGCAGCCAGCATCGCCTGGATTGCACCGATGGCCATTTCGTCGTTGTTGGCGATCACGCCGTCGAAAGGCTCGCCGGTGGACAGCCAGTTGGTCATCAGGTCCTGCGCTTCGTCGCGCGACCAGTTCGCCGTCTGCTCGTCGATGATCTCCAGCGTGACATCGCAGTCGCCCGAAGCCATCACGTCATGGATGTCGGCGGTCCGCTGCACGGCGGCCTGGTTCGACAACTGCCCCATCATCACGTAGATGCGCGCCGGGTCGGTGCCCTGCTCGCCAAACAGGCGGCAGACTTCCAGCGTTTCCAGCGTGCCGGAGTCGACTTCGTTCGACGCCACGAAGGCCTGGTTGTCAGGCAGGGTGTCGAGGTTGATCGGCTGGCGGTTCACGTAGACCAGCGGCACGCCAGCGGCCTCGGCGGCGGCGGTCATGGCTTCGGTGGCCGAGGTATCAACCGGGTTCACCACGATCGCATCGACGCCCGAAGCGATGAAGTTGTTGATCTGGTCGAGCTGACGGCCCACGTCGTCCTGCGCGTCTTCGACCTGCAGGTCGACACCTTCCAGGCCGTCGGCGTATTCGATCATGCCGTTGCGCAGAACGGTCAGGAAGTTGTCGTCGAACCGCGCCATGGTCACACCGATGGTTTCGGCCATGGCAGTGGTGGACATCAGCGACACAAGGCCCGCTGCAATAAGAGTCTTCTTCATCTTGTTTCCTCCCAATATTGGTGTCCGGCGCACCGTTTACCTTTCACCGGAAGCCCCCGAAGGGGCGTCTTCACGCGCCCATCAGGCTGCCCTTGGCCGCAGTTGCGACGCGATGAATTCAATGGATCTGGCCAGTTCCCCTTCTGCATCGGCGAGGTCGTGAACCTCGGGCGCGAAGCATTCGTAGGAGATCGGGCCGCTGTAACCCGCCGCCAGCAGGGCGGCGATCTGCTCGATATTTTCCAGCCGGTCCGAGGCATCGACCAGCACGCGATGCTCGTCGCGCATGTCGGCCACGGACAAAGACGGGTCGACCACCGCCGAGATATGCACCATCCCGGTCCGGTCCGGATAGATCGGGCCACCATCGGCGAGATGGTGGTGAAAAGTGTCATGGACCAATTTGAAGTGATCCGCTGCGCCGAGCGCGTCGATGGTCTCAATGGCCTCGGTCTTGCTGCGTAGCGAGGAGGTCAGGAAGCCAAGGGGCTCGATCAGCGCCACCAGGTCGGCGTCGCGTAGCATCGGCAGGATTTCCTTGATCGCGATACGCAGGTTGGCCTGCCGCTCGCCATTGCCACAACCCAGGCCATCGTTTCGCGGAATGAGGCTGATGGTCTCCGCACCGCAGGCCTTGGCTGTCGCGATAAGGCTGCGCAGTTCAGCGGCAACTTCGGGTGACCAGCTGTTGAAGGGATAGACCTGGCTCAGACCAAACAGCCGGAGCCCCTTGTCACGGGCGAGTTGCCCGGCCTGCGCAGGATCCATGCCGTCAAAGAGCGGCCGGTCCAGGTCGTTGCGCACCTCGACGCCAGCGCAGCCAAGACGCTTGGCCAGGTCGAGAAACGCGACATAATCGAGCCCCGGGGCCGTCATGTGATTGAGCGCAAGCTGCATCATTCCTCCCGATGGGCGCCGGCATGCCGGGTGACCCTTGACGCAGGGGAACGCTGCTCACATCGGGTGATTCCGTCAATCTGACCCTCGTATTTCTGGTCAAGAATGACGTTTTCTGCGCGTGCAAAAATGACGTTTTTTCGTCATTTCTGAGAGATCAGATCATATCGGGCAGGTAGATCCTCGGCTGCAGGAAATGCTGCCCGACAATCCCGTCATCGCCGCTCTGCACGGCACTTACCATGAGATCGACGAAGTCGGCACAAAGCTCTGACAGGGGGGTAGAAATGACCATGACGACATAGCCATCAGCAAGGGCTGTGCGCGACTCATCGGGTAGTTCATGGACCCCAAGGGCCACCTCGTGCGGCGCGCGCATTTCGCGCAAGGCCGCAATTGCCCCCTCCATCCCGCCGCCCGCGACATAGATGCCGCGCAAGTCCGGGTGGCGATTGAGCAGATCGAGCGTCGCCTCGTAAGTCAGTTGCCGTG
>NZ_CAXREX010000086.1:0-28720 GCF_964229645.1 Nioella sp.
CTTTCCCGTCTCGGTGGCGGCGGCGGCGCTGGCGCTCTTCCTGCTTGGATCTTTGCGCTGGCGGGTAACGGGCGAAAGCGCCCTGCGCAGCATCGGAGAAACCATGGCCGTGGGCGGGCTGTGTTCGCTCGTGGCCTTCGGCGTCGGCGCATTGGTCGGCGGCTAGGGCTTGATCCGGGCCCGCATCCGGGGCTTGCTGGCGCCATGACCCGAAGCCAGATCATCACACGCGCCACCGACCCCGAAACGCTCGGCCGTTACATGGACGAACTGTCCAGGCTCGTGGCCTTCCCGACCGAACCCGGCGCGGCCGAGGCCCATGCCGCCTGTCTCAAGCATATTGCCGCGCTCATGGCCGCGCATGGCTTCGTCGCGCGCTGGATCGAGGGCGATCACCCGCCCGCCCTGCTGCTGTCCCGCGTCGAGGGGCCGAACCTGCCCACGGTTCTGGGCTACGGCCATGCCGATACCGTGCCCGCGATGGAGGGGCGCTGGAGCGCTGGCCTGACCCCATGGCAGCTGACTGAACGCGCCGGGCGGCTTTACGGGCGCGGCGTGGCGGACAACAAGGGGCAGCTTCTGGTCAACCTGACGGCGCTAAGGCTGGTGCTTGAGACGCGCGGCGCGCTTGGCTTCAACGGCCACATGCTGGTGGAGATGGGCGAGGAAGTGGGATCGCCCGGGCTCGACGCGATCTGCGCGGGGCTGAAAGACGACCTCAAGGCAGATTTCGTGCTGGCCTCGGACGGGCCACGGCTGGCCGAGGATCAACCCATCGTCTTCCTGGGCGCTCGCGGGGCGGTCACGCTGCGCCTGACGATCCGCCATCGCACGGGCGGGCGGCATTCGGGCAATTTCGGCGGGCTTCTGCGCAATTCCGGCACCGAGATGGCCCATGCCCTGTCCGCGATCATCGGCCCCCAGGGCGAATGCCGTGTGCCCGGCTGGACACCCGACGCCGTGCCAGAGGCCACGCGCGCGGCGCTGGCGGGCATCATCCCGGCAGGGGGCGAGATCGACGAAGGCTGGGGCACGCCCGGCCTGACGCCTGCCGAACGGGTCTTTGCCTGGTCCGCCGTCGAGGTGCTGGATTTCATTTGCGGCAGCCCCGAGCGCACGGTGAACGCGATCCCGCCCGAGGCCACGGCCCATATCCAGCTGCGCCACGTTGTCGGGCTTGATGCCGACGACATCGTGCCCGCGCTGCGCCGCCACCTTGCTGCGGAAGGGTTCGATTGCGTGGCAATCGACGAACCCGAGGCGCGCGTTCCCGCTTCGGCCACGCCGCCCGATCACCCGCTCGCGCGCTTCGCCTGCGCCTCGATCGAGCGCACGACCGGAACCGCCCCCGCGCTGCTGCCCTCGCTTGGCGGGTCGCTGCCCAACCATGTCTTCACCGACACGCTCGGCCTGCCCGCGATCTGGGTGCCGCATTCCTACCCGGGATGCAGCCAGCACGCCCCGGATGAACATCTTCCCCGGGCGATGATCCCCGGCGCGATCGCACTGATGGCGGGGCTATACGACGACATCGGACAGGCCGGCCGCGCAGGGCTGGGACTCGCCTGAGGCCCCCCGCAAGGCTCCTTCCCGGCAAATCACCCCCTCGCTTTGTCGAAAACGTGCGATCGGGGGCGGCGCGGCCACGCTAGGCTCGGTCGAAACGGTATCTGCGAGACGGGAGAATTTCATGCAGACCCAAGCCCGTGTGGTGGTGATCGGCGGCGGTGTCGTCGGTTGCTCGGTGCTCTACCATCTGGCCAAGGCGGGCTGGACCGACAGCCTGCTGCTGGAACGCTCGGAACTGACCTCCGGCTCGACCTGGCATGCGGCGGGGGGCTGTCACACGATCAACGGCGATCCCAACGTCGCCAAGCTGCAGAAATACACCATCGAACTCTACAAGGAGATCGAGGAGCTTTCGGGACAGGCGACCGGGTTCCACATGACCGGCGGCGTGATGCTGGCCTCGACGCCCGCGCGCTTCGACTGGCTGAAATCCACCATGGCCAAGGGCCGCTACCAGAACATCGAGGCCGAGGTCATCACGCCCGAGGAAGCCCATGACCTGATGCCGCTTCTGGACCCCAGGCAATTCGTGGGGGCGCTGCGCACCGTTGTCGATGGCCATCTCGACCCCTCGGGCGTGACCTATGCCTATGCGAAATCCGCCAAGAAACTGGGCGCGAATTACGAAACTCACACCATGGTCAAGGGCATCGTGCGTGCCCGCGACGGCGGCTGGATCGTGCAGACCGACAAGGGCGACGTGGCCTGCGATCACGTGGTCAACGCGGGCGGGCTCTGGGCGCGCGAAGTGGGCCGCATGGTGGGGCTCGAACTGCCCGTGCTGGCGATGGAGCACATGTACCTGATCACCGAGGACATGCCCGAGGTGGCCGAGATCAACCGCACCACCGGCAAGGAGGTCTATCACGCGGTCGATTTCGACGGCGAGCTCTACCTGCGCCAGGAACGCGGCGGGATGCTGATGGGCACCTATGAAAAGGCCTGCGTGCCGTGGTCCACCCGCCAGACCCCCTGGGATTTCGGGCACGAGCTGCTGCAACCCGATATCGACCGCATCGCGCCCTCGCTGGAGGTAGGCTTCGAACATTTCCCCGCCTTCCAGAACGCGGGCATCAAGCAGATCATCAACGGCCCCTTCACCTTCGCCCCCGACGGCAACCCCCTGGTCGGCCCCATTCGCGGCCTGCCCGGCATGTGGTCGGCCTGCGGCGTGATGGCGGGCTTCAGCCAGGGCGGCGGCGTGGGCCTGGCGCTGGCTAACTGGATCACCCAAGGTGATCCCGGCTTCGATGTCTGGGCGATGGACATCGCGCGCTACGGCGATTGGGCCACGATGAGCTACACCAACCCCAAGGTGCAGGAAAACTACGCCCGGCGCTTTTCCATCAAGTTCCCGAACGAGGAACTCAAGGCCGCCCGCCCCTACAAGACAACGCCCGTTTACGAACGGATGCTCTCGCTCGGCGCGCAGATGGGCGACAGCTGGGGCCTGGAAACACCGCTGTGGTTCTCGCCCGACGGCACGAAGGACGAATTCAGCTGGCGCCGCTCGACCGATTTCGCCCATGTGAAGGAAGAGGTCCGCGCAGCCCGCGAAGACGTTGGGGTGATGGAGATCTCGGGCTTTTCCAAGTTCTTCCTCCGGGGCCCCGGCGCCACGGCCTTCCTCGACCGCATGCTGGCCTGCAAGCTGCCCAAGCCAGGTCGCATGACGCTGGCGCCGATGCTGAAGGAAAACGGCAAGCTTCAGGGCGACCTGACCGTTGCCTGCCTGTCGGAGACCGAGTATTTCCTCGCAGGCTCTGGCATGGCCGAGGTCTTTTACGCCCGCTGGTTCGAACAACACATGCCGCAGGATGGGTCGGTCTCGCTGGAAATCGTGGGCCTCGGCATGGTGGGCCTGTCCATCGCCGGCCCGAAATCGCGCGCGCTTCTTCAGCGCCTGACGCCCGCCGACGTGTCGAACGAGGGCTTCCGCTTCATGGCGATCCAGCGCATGGACGTGGGCTTCGCCCCCTGTCTCGTGGGCCGGGTCAGCTTTACCGGCGATCTCGGCTACGAGATCTGGATGAAGCCCGAATACCAGCGCCACGTTTTCGATCGGCTTCTGGAGGCGGGCAAAGACCTGGGCCTCAAACCCTTCGGCCTGCGCGCGCTCAATGCGATGCGGCTGGAAAAGAACTTCGGTGGCTGGGCACGGGAATTCCGACCCATCTACGGGCCGCTGGAAGCGGGGCTGGATCGCTTCATCGCCTACGGAAAAGAAGCTGATTTCATTGGAAAATCCGCAGCAATCGCCGAACGCGAGTCGGGCGGAAAGCTGCGCCTGCGCGCCTTCCGCGTCGCGACCAGGGATGCCGACGTGATCGGCGACGAGCCAATCTGGCACGACGGCAAGGTCGTGGGCTGGGTGACCTCTGGCGGCTATGCCCACAACGCAGGCCAGTCGATGGCCATGGGCTATGTCGCAAAGGAGGTCGCCGACAGCGCAGGCCCGTGGCAGATCGAACTTCTGGGCGAGATGCTGGGTGCCGAACCGCAGCACGCCCCCCTCTTCGACGCCAATATGGAGCGCATGCGCGGCTGATCCATCTGCCGGGCGCGGCGGGGCCTCTACCCCTCGCCGCGCTCGCTCTCGCGCTGCTCCCGCAGCCAGCGTTCCAGGGCCGGGTTGCCGTCGCCCGCCTCCTCCACCGTGTCAGCCGCCACCGTCTCGGGCCGCATGCGCGGCAGGCGGCCACCATTGGGCGTGCGGAAATAATGCATCTCGCGCGCACCGAAATAGAAGCTGACAATCGCCCCCAGAAGCCACCAGAGCGGCTCCGGCACCTCGTTCAGCCCCACCATCCGCGCGGCAAAGGCCTCGGGGTCGATCATGGCGAAGACGAAGAGCCCGATCGTTCCAAGCGCCAGCATCGGGCGGGGCATCCGGTTGATCCCGTTGATGACACGATCAAAGAGCCCGGCACGCGCGAAGCGGAATTCGGACCCATGCGCATCGAGCGCTGCCCGGTGTGCTTCGGCTGAAAGCTCCATCGCCCGCGTCTCGTTGGCATGGAACACCTCCGCCACCTCAGAAACGGCCTGGCCCGTGGCCGCGATGGTGTCCGCCCCGCCCAGGGCACGCGAAATCAACCCCATGACGCCACCCGCTCCCGATGCTCTTCTTCCGTCAGATGGTATTCGGGCGAGATGAATTCCTCCGCCCGGACAATCCAGCCGCCCTTGCCCCCGTCCCGCCGCATGGCGTAGCGGCGCGAAGCTGGCCTGCGGTCGGCGATGGCGTAGTAGTAGTTGCGCCGCGCGATGCCATAGGCATCAACAAGCTGCGCCCCGGCCCGGTCATGGGCCGCCGTCGCCGCGGCAATCGTCTGCGGCCCGATCACCCCGTCCACGGCGATCTCCAGCCCCATGTCGCGCAGAAGCCGCTGCAAGATCCGCACCGCGTTCGAGCCAGCGTTCACCTGCATGTCGAAGACCGAGGGCTGCAACGGCTCCGGCAGCGCGTCGATTCGCGGACGGAAGTAGTAGTGTTCGATGAAGATCTCCACCGCCCGGTCTCGCGGCAGGGCCATCACGTCGGCCTCGTCCACGTCCCCATCCCCGTCGAGGTCCAGCCCCAGGCGGCGCATCGTATGGATCGTCACGCCAAAGTTCGTAGCCCCCCCGGGATCATTGGGGTCATTCACGTACCCGCCTTCACGCGCGACGATCTCATTGGCAATCTGGCGAACCGACAGCATGGTTCAGCCCTCCCATGCTCTAGGTTCAAGATGTCCCAGACCAAAGCATAGGAACGCTAAGAAATTCCTAACGCGGCCTCATTGTTCCGAAAATATCCCCGCCGGAGGCTCCCGGCCTCTGAGCCCGCGCCCCGCCCGGGCAGACCCGCCACATCACCACGCGCCCGCGGCAGCGCGCTTCGACGAGGGCTCCCGAAGGGGGCTTGAGGAGAAGCGCCTCCCGCCTCAGTAGCTCGGCGGCGCGTCCTCGCTTTCGCCGTGCCGGTAGACGCCCTGTTCTTCCAGAGCCTCGATCACCTCGGCGGGCATGTAGGTCTCGTCGTGGCGCGCCAGCAGTTCCGTGGCCACGAAGATCCCGTCCTCGTAGGTGCCGGTGGCGACCGTGCCCTGACCTTCGTCGAACAGGTCCGGCGGCGCGGTGGAGCCGACATAGCGCACCGGGATCTCGGCGCCGCCATCGGTCACGACGAAGGTGATATCGACGCCCTCGTCGCGCACCAGCGATCCTTCCAGCACCAGCCCGCCAATGCGGAAGACCTCGCCCGCAGGGGGCGGCGTTTCGGCCACTTCCGTGGGCGTGCGGAAGAAGTTGATACCATCCCGCAGCCCGTAGCCGATCAGCCCTGCCGACACGGCCAGAGCCACGGCTGCCACGATGATCACCTGGATCCGGCGTTGCTTCTTCAATCCGCGCATGGTTCTCCTCCTGCCGCCCGGCCGATCGTCCTTCCCAACAGATGGGGGCGCGAGGCGCCCAAGTCGAGGGGGAACGTCGGGACAGCTTGCCTCAGGCTTTCTGGAACTCGATCTTGCGGCGCAGGAATTGCGTGGCCTTGTTGGACACGCGCCCCGGATCGCCCGTGGTCAGAAAGCCGCTTTCCGTGCCCGGCCCCATCTTGTCGGGATGGCGTTCCAGGTAATCGGCAAGGCTTTCTGCCACCAGGTTGGCCTGGCTGTAGACCGTCACATCCTGCCCGAGCGCATCCTGGAAGACCTCTTCCATCAGCGGGTAATGCGTGCAGCCCAGGATCGCGGCCTCGGGCTTGGGCATACGCCGTTGCAGCGCCTCGACATGGCTGCGCACCAAGGCTTCAGCCAGGATCATGTCCCCATCCTCGATCGCGTCGACGACGCCGCCGCAGGGCTGCGCCTCAACATCGACACCGATGGCGCGGAAGGCCAGTTCACGCTGGAAGGCGCGGCTCGACACGGTCGCAGGGGTGGCAAAAAGCGCCACGTGTTTCACAGCCACTTCGCGGGGCGGGGAATTGTCGCCCCACTGGCGTTCGGTCAGCGCCTCGATGAGCGGCACGAAGACCCCCAGAACGCGCTTGTCGGCAGGCACCCAGGCCTCCTGCATGCGCCGAAGCGCCGCCGCGCTGGCGGTGTTGCAGGCCAGGATCACCAGGTCGCAGCCGGCATCGAACAGCCGCTGAACGCCCGCGGTGGTCAACTCGTAGACATCGTCGGCATCCCGCACACCATAGGGCGCATGGGCATTGTCGCCGTAATAGACAAAGGGCACGTCCGGCAGGCGCTTGGTGACGGCATCCAGCACCGTCAACCCGCCCAGTCCGCTGTCAAAGATCCCGACCGCCATCTCGCTTGTGCTTTTCCTCGAATTCGAACCCGATTTCACGCGGGTTGATGGGTGTTGGCGACAATTCGTAGGTCGATTGCCGAAGGAAGTCCATCATCGCCCGCGTGTCGCCAGCGAAACGGTCCAGTTCCGCGCGCGGAATCGGCGCGCCGATCACCACGCGCACCGGCGTGTTGACCCGTTTCTTGAACTCCTTGATCAGAAGCCCCATGCGCAGCGTGTTGTGAAGGTGGCTGGCCAACTGGAAAAGCCGGCTGGTGTGGCCCTCGAAGAATATGGGCACCACGGTGGCTTCGGACTTGGTGATCATCCGGGCGGTAAAGCCGCGCCAGTAAGGGTCCATCGGGCGGCCGAAAGGCTTGTTCGCGGTCGAGACGGTGCCGCCGGGAAAGATCCCGATGGCGCCCCCGTCCGACAGGAACCGCAGCGCCGCCTTGCGGGTCTGGATATTGAGCGCCACCGCCTCTTTCGTCTCGTCGAACGAGATCGGCAGGATGATCTTTTCCAGGTCCTCGGCCTTGCGGAAGATGCGATGCGCCAGAATGCGGAAATCTCCACGCGTGGCCGACAGGATATGACCCAGCATCAACCCGTCGAGAATGCCGTACGGATGGTTGGCAATGGCGATGACCGGGCCTTCGCGCGGGATGTTGTCGAGGCTGCCGCCCACGACCTCCAGCGTCAGCCCGTAGCGTTCGACCATGACCTGCCAGAAGTCCCTTCCCGCGGCGACCTCCTGCTCGTAGCCATGCGCCTTGCGAATAAGGCGCAGACGCCCGGTCGTGTTCTCCATTGCCCGGATCATCGCCCGCCCCCCCTTGGTGCGCGCGGAATGCGCGTAGGAGATCTCGCGGGCGATCTGCCGGTCTTCGGCACTGATACGCTTGCGGTTCATGGTGTGGACCTCGTCCCATCCCGATCTGACCCGCCAAATACGCCCCTCGTCCGATTCGAAAAAGCGGGATCGGTGCCGCAGGGGATCAGCGGCGGGTCCACCCCCACAGGCAGAGCAGTTCCATCGCCACATGCGCCCCGGCCACGGCGGTGATCTGGGCCGTGTCGAAGGGCGGCGAGACCTCGACCACGTCGCCGCCGACGAGGTTGATCCCGGCGATGCCGCGCAACAGGATCGCCGCCTGGGCCGAGGACAGCCCGCCCCAGACCGGCGTTCCGGTGCCCGGCGCATAGGCCGGGTCGAGGCAGTCGATATCGAAGCTGAGATAGACAGGCGCGTCGCCCACGATCTCTTTCACCCGTTCCGCGATGGCCTGCGGGCCCTGGTCGTGAACCGCGCGCGCATCGAGGATCTCGATCCCCAGGTTATCCTCGACCACGGTGCGAATGCCCACATGCATGGACCGGGCCACGTCGATCAGCCCCTCTTTCACCGCCTTGTAGGCAAAGGTGCCGTGATCGACGCGGGCCGGATCGTCATCGGGCCAGGTATCGGTATGGGCGTCGAACTGCACCAGCGCCAGGGGACCGTGCTTTTTCGCATGCGCCCGCAGAAGCGGCAGGGTGATCGAGTGATCGCCCCCAAGCGAGATCATCGCCGCCCCCTGGTTCAGGATGCCGTCGGCATGGGCCTCCAGGACCTTGGGAAATTCGGCCGGGTTGGCATAGTCGAAGGCCAGGTCGCCGTAATCGGCAATGGCCAGCTCCGTCATCGGGCAATAGCCGTCCCAGCCATAGGGCGGGTCATAGACCTGCAGCGCGCTCGCCTCGCGGATCGCGCGGGGGCCGAACCGCGTGCCGGTGCGGTTGGTCACCGCCTGGTCGAAGGGCACGCCGGTCACGGCGATATCGACGCCCGCCAGGTCCTTGGTGTAGCGGCGGCGCAGAAAGCTGGTGGCCCCGCCGAAGGTGTTCTCGAAAGCCCGGCCCTTCAACTCGGGGCGTGTGAACGCGCCGTCAATGTCCCGTTTTGCGTCTTCCAGCGCCATGCCCGGTCCCTTTCTGTCTCTTGTCAGCCCCATCACAGACCCCGAGTCGCGGCAAAAGGCAATGGTGCCTTGCAAGCGCGCGCCCCGCGCTACATCAAGGAAGAACCCGCGACCAAGAGGACCCCGAATGCCCGACAGCCAGCTTCGCCAGCAGTTCCTAGAAGGCATGAGCCGCGCCGCGGCCTCGGTCAGCGTGGTCACCACCGACGGGCCCGCGGGTCGTCACGGCATCACCGTCAGTGCCATGACCTCGGTCAGCGCCGATGGCGAAGCGCCGACCATGCTGGTCTGCCTCAACGCGGCGTCCTCGGTCCTGCCGCCGCTGCTGGACAACGGGTGTTTCTGCATCAACGTGCTGCGGATCGACCAGCAGGCGATTTCCGACATCTTCTCGGGCCGCTTGGCCGCGCCGGACGGGGATCGCTTCAGGGCCGGACATTTCAGCCCCGGCACCACCGGCGCGCCGATGCTGAACGAAGCCTTGGTGAGTTTCGACTGCAAGCTGGTTTCGGCCGACAAGATCGGGACCCACCACATCTGCATCGGGGCCGTGCGCGAGGTGCGCGTGGCTCCCGAAGGATCACCGCTGCTTTACGGCATGCGCAGCTACCTGCGGGCCGAGAAGCACTGAACGCGGTGCCTGGCGCTCCGTGACCGGAGCGCGGGGGCGCCACCCGTCGGGTGGCTTGCCGCCTTCGACGAAGGCGGCCCCGTCACGCCAGGGGCTGCGCCTTTTCCACCAGCCGCGCGAAGAAGCTTGCCCCGTAGGGCGCGGCCTCGTCGTTGAACTCGTAGGCCGGATGGTGCAGCCCCGCACTCTCGCCTTGCCCCAGGAACAGATACGCGCCGGGACGTTCCTCCAGCATGTAACTGAAATCCTCGGCCCCCATCTCGCGCCAGCCCTCGGCCTGAACCGCCTCCTCTCCCGAAATCTCGCGCGCCACGTCGACGGCAAAGCCGGCCTTGTCCGGGTCGTTGACCGTTGCCGGATAGTAGCGCCGATAGTCGAGCCGGGCCTCCACCCCGAAGCTTGCCGCCTGGCCTGCCACGATCTCGCCCATGCGCCGTTCGACCATGTCACGCACATCCGGGTCGAAGCTGCGCACGGTGCCGCCGATCGTGGCGGTGTCGGGGATGATGTTTTCCGCCGTGCCCGCGTGGAACATGGTGACGGAGACCACCAGGTCTTGCAGCGCGTAATGGTTGTGCGAGACGATGCTTTGCAGCGCCTGTCCAATGGCCATTCCCGCCAGCACCGGGTCGCGGCACTCATGCGGATAGGCGGCGTGGCCGCCCCTGCCCTTCACGTGGATGTCGAAGCTGTCGACCGCCGCCATGATCGGTCCGGGCGTGGTCTGGAAATGACCCACGGGCAGCGCCGGCGTGTTGTGGATGGCGTAGACTTCCGAGATTCCGAACCGCTCCATGAGCCCTTCACGGCACATGACCTGCGCCCCGCCGCCCTCTTCCTCGGCGGGCTGGAAAATGAGCGCGACCCGCCCCCGGAAGCGCCGGGTTTCGGCCAGATACTTCGCGGCCCCCAGCAACATCGCGGTGTGCCCGTCATGGCCGCAGGCATGCATCACGCCCTCGTTCGTCGAGGCATGAGGCAGGCCGGTTTCCTCCTTGATCGGCAGCGCGTCCATGTCGGCGCGCAGCCCGATGGTGGGCCCCTCGCCCTGGCCCTCGATAATCGCCACGAGCCCGCTTTCGGCAATGCCCGTGTGGATCTCGGTGAGGCCGAACTCCCTCAGCCGTTCCACCACGAAGGCGGCGGTGTCGTGGCAGGCGAAGGCCAGTTCGGGATGGGCGTGCAGGTGACGGCGCCAGCCGGCCATCTCCTCGGCGAAGCCGGCGATGCGGTTGAGGACGGGCATGGGTGGACTCTCCGGGCTTGGGGGGTGCTATACGAGGGTCGAGAGTGACCCAAAACCCGAGGCCCTTCAATGGATGACGCGCTGATCCACGACCCCAACGGCGGCATGCCGCGCCTGCTGGAAATCATGCGCCGCCTGCGCGACCCGCAAACCGGCTGCCCCTGGGACATCGAACAGGACTTTGCCACCATTGCCCCCTACACGATCGAAGAAGCCTACGAGGTGGCCGACGCGATCGAGCGCGCGGCCTGGGACGAATTGAAGGGGGAATTGGGAGACCTGCTCTTCCAATCGGTCTTTCACGCGCAAATGGCTGAAGAAAAGGGACTTTTCAGCTTCCAGGACGTGGCCGACACGATGTCGGACAAGATGGTTGCGCGTCATCCCCATGTCTTCGGCGACCAGTCGCGCGACAAGTCGGCCGAGCAACAGACGCAAGACTGGGAAACCATCAAGGCCGCCGAGCGCGAGGCCCGGGCGCGTGGCGGCGTGCTCGACGACGTGGCGCTGAACCTGCCCGCTCTGATGCGCGCCGAAAAGCTTCAGAAACGCGCGGCGCGGGTCGGTTTCGACTGGCCCGATATCGGCCAGGTGGTCGACAAAATCGCCGAGGAAGCACGCGAACTGGCCGAGGCGCGCGAAAGCCTGCCACAGGACAAGATCGCCGAGGAAATGGGCGACCTGCTCTTCGTCATGGCCAACCTCGCGCGGCACCTGAAAGTCGATGCCGAAACCGCGCTGCGCGATGCCAATGCCAAGTTCGTGCGCCGCTTTCACTTCATCGAAGCCGAGCTGGAAAAACGGGGCAAGACACCGGACGAGAGCGACCTGGAGGAGATGGATGCGCTCTGGACCCGCGCCAAGTCCGAGGGGCTCTGACACCCCGGTGCCGGGCGTGCACCCCCCGTACACCCCCTGTACACCCCCCGTGCAGACACAGACGAGGGTTCGCCCGCACAAGGCGCCGGGCGACCCGCGCGATCCGCCGCGGATCGCGTCCGTTTTCCGCGCCGGAAAACGCGCCCGGTCCGGACCGGGCTCAGCTTTTCTTGGTTGCGCCCTTGCGCACGTGTTTGGACAGGCGCGAGGGGGTCGATTTCTTGCGATCCTTGTAGGGATTGGCATCGCCCTGGCCGCGCAAGATCAGCCGGATCGGCGTGCCCGGCATGTCAAAGTCGTCCCGTAACCCGTTGACAAGATAGCGAGAATAGCTATCGGGCAGCTTGTCGGGCATGGAGCACATAACCACGAATCCCGGTGGCCGCGTCTTGGCCTGGGTCATGTAGCGCAGCTTGATCCGACGGCCAGAGGGTGCGGGCGGCGGATGGGCCTCGATCTTCTCGGCCAGCCAGCGGTTGAGCGTGGCCGTCGGCACGCGGCGGTTCCACACGTCGTAGGCCCGCACGATGGCCTGTTGCAGCCGGTCGAGCCCGCGGCCCGTCTTGGCCGAAACGGTCACGAGCGGCGCGCCGCGCAGCTGCGGCAAGAGCCGCTCGAAGGCTTCGCGCATGTCGCGCAGCTTTTCCTGCTTGTGCTCTTCGAGGTCCCACTTGTTCACCGCAACCACGACCGCGCGCCCCTCGCGTTCGGCGAGGTCGGCAATCCGCAGGTCCTGCTGTTCGAACGGGATCGCCGCGTCGAGCAGCACCACCACGATCTCGGCGAATTTGACTGCGCGCAGACCGTCCGAGACCGAAAGCTTTTCGAGCTTCTCCTGAACCTTGGCCTTCTTGCGCATGCCCGCGGTGTCGAAGATGCGCATCTCGGTGCCGTCCCAGTTCACCGACACGGCAATGGAATCGCGGGTGATCCCGGCCTCGGGGCCGGTCAGCAGCCGGTCTTCGCCCAGGATCTTGTTGATCAGCGTCGACTTGCCCGCATTGGGCCGGCCAATCACCGCGATCTGAAGCGGGCGCTTACGCTCGGGCGTATCCTCGCCCTCTTCGTCCACATCGACATCAATATCGGTTTCCGCCTCTTCCGACCTGGCCTGCGCGGCCTCGATCAGCGGCGCCAGCACCACGGCAAGCTCGGCCATGCCTTCGCCATGCTCGGCCGACAGCGCCAGCGGGTCGCCCAGGCCAAGGCCCCAGGCCTCGGCCAGCCCCGCCTCGGCGGCACGGCCCTCGGCCTTGTTGGCCGCAAGGATCACGGGTGTGCCCGAGCGGCGCAGGATATCGGCGAACACCTCGTCCGTGGGGGTCACGCCCGCGCGCGCATCCACGAGGAAGAGACAGGCGTCGGCCATGCCCACGGCGCGTTCGGTCAGGCGACGCATCCGGCCCGGCAGGCTGTCGTCATTGGCGTCTTCGAGCCCGGCGGTATCCATCACGGTAAAGCGCAGGTCACCAAGCCGGGCCGCCCCTTCCCGCAGGTCACGCGTGACGCCGGGCTGGTCATCGACCAGCGCCAGGCGTTTGCCCACCAGGCGGTTGAAAAGCGTCGACTTGCCCACGTTGGGACGCCCGACAATGGCCAGAACGAAGCTCATCGCCTCACCCTTTCTTGTTCACAGACCGCGCCGCATATCCTGCGGCGCGGGGAAAGGAAACCCGTTTCTTCTGGGAAGACCGTTCGGCGCGCGCCCCGCTGGCCGCCCCGCTGGACGGTCAGCGGAAGGCGTGCAGCCGCCCGTCGCCCGACATCACGTAGAGCGTGCCGTTCACCACGATCGGATGCGAGGCCGCCCCGCCGCGAATCGGCAGGCTGCCGGTCTCGGCGCCGCTTTCGGGGTCGAAGAAGCGGATATTGCCGTCACCCGAGGCCACCACCAGGCGCCCCCCGGCCAGGATCGGACCGAAATGGGTAAAGACGGCCTGACGGCGGCGTTCGCGTTCCCGCGTGTAGAGCGGCAGCTCGGTGCCCCAGATGCGTGCGCCGGTTTCGGCGTCGAGCCGGATCAGCTCGTTGCGGTCAGACACGAAGAAGATCGACCCGCCCACGGGCAGAACCGGGGAATAGGCGCCATCCTGCGCGGTCCACAGACGCTCGCCCGAGGAGGCTTCCATCGCGACCACCCGGCCCGACTGGTTGCCCGCGTAGAGCGTGTTGCCGACGATGACTGGATCGCCGGTGATGTCGTTGAGGTTGTTATAGGCGACGCCCCGGCGCTGCCCGGCCACGGTGGTGCCCCAGACGCGGACGCCCGACAGGCGCAGCGTGGCCACCAGCTCGCCCGAGCCGAAGGGGAAGATCACCAGCCGGTCGGTCACGGCAGGCGCGGCGCCGCCAGCAAGAACCGCCGTAGCGGGGCCTGCGGGCAGCTGCCAGCGGATGCGGCCGTTTTCGGGGTTGAGCGACCATGCCTGGCTGTCGCGGCTGACCACGTAGATCGAATTGTCGGTGATCGTGGGCGAGGTGATGCCTGCCGCCAGGCGCTGACGCCAGCGTTCGGCCCCAGTGGCGGGATCCATGGCAACGAGTTCGCCATAGCCGGTGGTGGCGTAAAGCACGCCGCCGGACACGGCCAGACCGCCGCCCGACACGCCGCCGCCCCGCTCGAAGCCGGGGGTGAGATCCGCCGTCCACAGGACAGAGCCATCGGCCGCGGAAACGGCCGCGACGGTGGCGTCGGCATCGAGGGTGAAGATGCGCCCGTCGGCGGCCACCGGATCGGCGGTGATGCGGGCGCGGCGCGAGTTGCCGTCGCCGATATTGGCCGCCCAGAGTTCTGACGGTGCGGCCGACAGCGCCAGATGCGGCGTCAGGTTGCGTTCATTGGCGGCGCGCATCGGCCAGGAAGCAAGGCTCACCGTTTCCGGCAGCGTGATCGGACGCGGAGCGTCTGCCTCGGCCTCGGCCACCTCCTGTCCGGGAATGGCCTCCGACAGCGGCACGCGGGTGCCGAAGCGTTCGCCTTCAAGGATGACTTCCCGATCGGCGCAGGCGGTCAGACCGACCAGAAGCCCCAGACCCAGGATCCCTAAGCTGACCTTGCTCATCTGCCCGCTGCCCTCTTCTATCCCGTTTCCCCGGTCTGCCCGGCGCGTCACTCTTGAACCGCGCCGTCCTCGGCCGGGGTATCGCCCCCGCCCGCATCGGTCGTCTCGGCAGGCGCTTCGGGCGCTGCCTCTTCGACCGGGTCGGCGGTCTCTTGTTCTGCGGCGTCCTCTTCGGCGCCCTCCCCGGCGGCAGGCGCGTCCGGCGCTGCCTCTTCCTCGGGGGCGGGATCCGCAAGGGCCACGCCAGCCTCCAGTGCCACAATCAACTGAGACGCGCGCTGTTGCAAGCCTGCCGTGGCCTGGCTGTCCTCTTCGAGAAGGCGCAGGATGGCGATTGCGGCCTCGATGTCCCCATTACCGACATGCAGAAGGGCCTGCTGTTCCATCGCCAGCGGGCGATAGGGCTGACCCGGCAGCGCAAGCCGGTCGAGCGTGACCATGGCAAGGCTGAACTCCTGCGGATCCAGCAGATGCGCCTTGAGAAGCGCAAGATCGCGGTAGCGCGCAGACAGGCCCGGCTGCGCGGCCAGGGCCCGCAGGCCCTCGGCGGCAGTTACCCGGCCCGCCTCGTCCGAGGCCCGTTCTGCCGCCAGAAGAAGCGCCAGCAGAACCTGCGCATTGTCGGTCGCAGGCGTCACTGCCAGCAGCGCCGCTTCGCGGGCCTCCGCCTCGGAATCATCCAGCGCCGCGATCAGAGAGTCGCCGAAAGCCTCGGCTGCCGCGCGTTCCTGCGACAGCGTGTATTCCCGGTAGCCCGCCGCCCCCACGATCAGCAGGATCAGCAGGATCGGGATCCAGCCCCACTTGCGGAAAAGAGCAAACAGCCGGTCGCGGCGAAGCTCTTCGTTGACCTCTTCGATGAAACTGTCGGTATTGGCCATGGATGCCCCAATCTCGCGGCCGATCCAGGCGGCCTTTACTGTCGTCACAGCCTCTTAGCCCGAACCCGGCACCGGGAACAAGTGTCGGTGCTGCCTGCCCTGCATTTCCGGGCATTCTGCCAAAAAACTGAACAGAACGGTTCAGTCTTGCGGGCAAAAACCGGAAAAAGTAAACTGAACGGACCGGTTCAGCGTATTCTTGGGTTGAAACCGGCGACAAAGGCTCTGATGTAGGCCCCACAGGACAGCCCCCGGGACACGAGGCGACTATGCGTATTTTTCCGATCGTAACGGCGATCTTGGTTTGTTTGGTGCTTTACGGCGTCGTGATGGAGCGCGACCGGCTGGTGGAGTTCGCCAATGGCTTCCGCGCGCCCCCCGCCGAGGATGCTGCCCCGGCTGAGACCGCCGCCGCGGAAACTGCTGCTCCGGTCGAGGAAAGCGAAGCCCTGCCCGAAGGCACCGTGTCCGTCGTCGTCCTGCGCTCGGAAGCACAGGAAGTGGATACCGCCGTGGTGCTGCGCGGCCGGACCGCGGCCGCGCGCCAGGTCGAGGTGCGGGCCGAGACCTCGGGCCGGATCATCTCTGAACCGATCCGGGCGGGCGCCTTCGTGGAAGAAGGGCAGCTTCTGTGCCAGATCGACCCCGGCACCCGTGCCGCCGCCCTTGCCGAGGCCGAGGCCCGCCTGCTGGAAGCGCAGGCCCGCCTGCCCGAAGCGCAGGCCCAGTTGCCCGTGGCCCGCGCCCGCCAGGCCGAGGCCGAAGCGGCGCTGGTGGCCGCCCAGATCGACGCCAATGCCGCGACGCGCCTGTCCGAAAGCGGATTTGCCTCTGAAACCCGCGCGGCTTCGGCCACCGCCGCTGTCAGCTCTGCCGAAGCCGCCGTCGAAGCGGCTACCGCAGGCGTCGAGGCCGCGCAGGCCGCAACCCAGGCCGCCCAAAGCGGCATCCGCGCCGCCGAGGCCGCCCTGCTGCGCGCCGAGCAGGATATCGACAACCTGCAAATCTTCGCGCCCTTCGCGGGGCTTCTGGAAAGCGACACGGCCGAGCTTGGTTCGCTCATGCAGCCCGGCACGCTTTGTGCCACGGTGATCCAGCTCGACCCGATCAAGCTGGTTGGCTTCGTGCCCGAGGCGCAGATCAACCGGATCGTCATCGGTGCCCCTGCCGGGGCGCGGCTGGCCACCGGCCAGCAGGTGCAGGGCATGGTCACGTTCCTCAGCCGCTCGGCCGATCCGCAGACGCGCACGTTCCGCGTGGAGATCACCATTGCCAATGCCGACCTGGCGATCCGAGACGGCCAGACCGCCGATATCCTGATCTCGGCCCCAGGACAGCTGGCGCATCTGCTGCCTGCCTCGTCGCTGACGCTGAATGACCAGGGGCTGCTTGGCATCCGGCTGGTCGATGACACAAACACCGCCCGCTTCGCCCCCGTCACTTTCCTGCGCGACACCGTGAACGGGGTCGTGGTCTCGGGCCTGCCCGACCTCGCCGATGTGATCGTCGTGGGGCAGGAATTCGTCACCGATGGCGTGCCGGTCGATCCGCATTACCAGGAGCTCACGCAATGATCGGCCTGGTCGATTGGGCCGCCTCGCGCGCCCGGATGGTCATTGCCTTCGTGATCCTGTCGATCGTCGCGGGCACCGCCGCCTATGTGGGTCTTCCCAAGGAAGGCGAGCCCGATATCGACATTCCCGGTCTCTTCGTCTCGGTCCCCTTCCCCGGCATTTCCGCCGAGGACAGCGAACGCCTCCTGGTGCGCCCGATGGAGGCGGAGTTCCAGGACCTCGACGGGCTGGAAACGATCTCGGCCACCGCCGCCGAGGGCTATGCCGGCATTTTCCTCGAATTCGAGTTCGGCTGGGACAAGGACGCCACCATTGCCGAAGTGCGCGAGGCGATGGATTCGGCCGCGGCGCAATTCCCCGACGGAGCCGAAAGCTACTCGATCAACGAGATCAATTTCTCGGAATTCCCGATCATCATCGTGGCGCTGTCGGGCGAGGCCCCGGAACGCACCCTGCTCAGCCTGGCCCATGAATTGCAGGACCGGCTGGAGGCGCTGCCCCCGATCCTCGAAGCCGGGCTTGCGGGCGGGCGCGACGAGATGGTCGAAGTGGTCATCGACCCGCTGGCGCTGGAGGCCTACAACGTCACCGCGCGCGAGCTCATTGACGCGGTGGTGAACAACAACCAGCTGATCGCGGCAGGGGAAGTCAGCACCGAAAGCGGCGCGATTTCCGTGTCCATCCCGTCGAGCTTCGACACCACCCAGGACATCTACAACCTGCCCATCAAGGTCAATGGCGACCGGGTGGTCACCCTGGGCGACCTGGCCGAGATCCGGCTGACCTACGAGGACCGCGAAGGCACCGCCCGTTTCAACGGCGAGAACGCCATCGCGCTTCAGGTCGTCAAGCGGCTTGGCTTCAACATCATGGATACCGCCGCGCTCGTGCGGGCCGAGATCGAGGCCGCGCAGGCCGAATGGCCCGAGGAACTGCGCCAGTCGGTGACGGTGACGGCCACGCTTGACCAGTCGCACACGGTGCAAAGCATGGTCAGCCAGCTGGAAGGCTCGGTCCTGACCGCCATCGCCCTGGTGATGATCGTGGTCCTGGGCGCGCTTGGCACCCGGTCTGCGCTGCTGGTGGGCTTCGCCATCCCGACCTCGTTCCTTCTGTGCTTCATCCTGCTTGGCGTGATGGGCATCACCATTTCCAACATCGTCATGTTCGGCCTGATCCTGGCCGTGGGGATGCTGGTCGACGGGGCGATCGTGGTGGTGGAATATGCCGACAAGCGCCTGGCCGAGGGCGCGCGGCCCATGCAGTCCTATACCGACGCGGCCAAGCGCATGTTCTGGCCCATCGTCTCCTCGACCGCGACCACGCTCTGCGCCTTCCTGCCGATGCTGTTCTGGCCCGGCGTTCCGGGCGAATTCATGGGCATGCTGCCGGTGACGCTCATCTTCGTGCTGTCGGCCTCGCTGATCGTGGCGCTGATCTACCTGCCGGGTCTGGGCGGTGTCGCGGCGCGCTTTTCGCGGGTGATCGAGAACCTCACCGCCACGATCAAGGCGCTGATCCCCTGGTGGCCGGTGCGCGCGGTTCTGACCGCCGGGGCTGCCTACCTGATGTTCCTGGCCGCGCTGGAAACCATCAGCCCCGGCGGCCTTGTGCCCGTGGACACCGAGGCCTCCGCCTTCCGTCAGATGCTGCCGGGCATGGTGATGTTCATCGTGACCTCGGCGCTCATGTCCGCGCTCCTGGGATCGGTCACCATCCACCGCAAGGCCAAGCGCATCCGCGCGGGCTACCGCCGCAGTTGGTTCGGCTGGATCATCCATGCCATCGTCGGCAACCCGGTGATGCCGGTCGTTACCATCGGCGCGGTGATTGCCATGGTGATGGGGGTCTTCGTCTACTTCCAGGCCAACAATAACGGGGTGGAGTTCTTCGTCGAATCCGAGCCCGAGAACGCCATCGTCTACGTGCGCGCCCGCGGCAACCTCTCGGTCACCGAGATGGACGCCATCGTGCAACAGGTCGAGGCGCTGGTGATGGACACGACCGGGGTGCGCGATGTCTTCGCCTTTTCCGGCCAGGGCGGGCTGAACAACAACACCGGCGGTGCCGAACAGCCCCGTGACACGATCGGCCAGGTCCAGTTCGACCTGCTGCCCTGGGACGAGCGCCCGACGATCGACGCGCCCGTTGCGCTCTTTGGCGGCCTGATCGAGTTTCCGCGCACCGTCATCGACCCCGCCTTCGACGGCGACGTGATCCTGGCCGAACTGCAGGACCGCCTGGACCAGATCCCCGGCATCCGCACCGAGATCTTCAGCCAGTCGCGCGGCCCCGCCTCGGGCAAGCCCGTGAACCTGCGCCTTGCCGGTGACAACTGGGAGGAACTGCAGGAAGCGACCCGGATCGTGCGCGCCCGCTTCGAGGCAACCCCGGCCCTCACCCTGGTGGAAGACACCCTGCCCCTGCCCGGCGTCGACTGGGAGCTTTCGGTCGATGTGGAAGCCGCGGGCCGCTACGGCGCCAACGTGGCCGCCGTGGGCGCCATGGTGCAGCTGGTCACGCGCGGCATCCTGCTCGACACGATGCGGGTGCCGAGCTCGGACGAGGAGATCGAGATCCGCGTGCGCGTCCCCGAGGAGGCGCGGGTGCTCTCCACACTCGATACGCTGCGCGTGCGCACCGCCGACGGGCTGGTGCCGCTGGCCAATTTCGTGACCCGCACCCCGGCCCCGCAGCTGGCCGAGATCGACCGCCGCGACCAGAGCCGCATCTTCAACGTGCGCGCCGACGTGCTGGCCGGGCTGGTCCAGCTGACCGACACCACAACCGGCGAGACCCGGCTCGAAGAGGCCGCGCTGGTCGAGGCCGACGCCGAGCTGCAACGCGCCATCGCAGATGGTGAGCTGACGCTCACGCCGATCACCGCCAATGAACGCATCGCCGCACTGACCGAATGGCTCCAGACAGAAGACCCGCTGCCCGCCTCCGTCACCTGGGAATGGGGCGGCGACCAGGAAGAGGAACAGGAAAGCCAGGCCTTCCTGGGCCAGGCCTTCCTCGGCGCGCTCGGGCTGATGTTCATCATCCTGCTGGCGCAGTTCAACTCGGTCTACAACTCGGTTCTGGTGCTGCTCGCGGTGGTGCTCTCGACCACCGGCGTGCTCATCGGGATGCTGGTCATGGACCAGACCTTCTCGATCATCATGACCGGGACGGGGATCGTGGCGCTCGCGGGGATCGTGGTGAACAACAACAGCGTCCTGCTCGACACGTACCAGGAATACAGCCGCTACATGCCGCAGCTTGAAGCGATCACCCGGACGGCAGAGGCGCGCATCCGCCCGGTTCTGCTGACCACGATCACCACCATGGCGGGCCTCATGCCGATGATGTACGGCATCAGCCTCGACTTCGCCGCGGGCGGCTATACCGTCGACAGCCCGACCGCGCTCTGGTGGAAGCAGCTCGCAACCGCCGTGGTCTTCGGGCTTGGGGTCGCGACCGTTCTGACCCTCGTGCTGACGCCGTCGCTCCTGGCACTCCGGGTCTGGTTCTGGACGATCCTGGGCTGGATGGCGCGGGCCATGGCCCGGCTCGGCGCCCGCCGCCTCAGCCAGCGCGCCCAGGACTGGAGCCTCGCGCGCGCCGCCCGCCGCACCTGGCACCCGGAAATCCTGTGGGAAGAGCCGCCGCAGCCGGCCTTCGTGCTGGACCTGCCCGAAGACGAGTCGCCGGAGGCGGAAACCCCCGCCTCCCCGCCCGAAACCGGCCCGGACGGCCCCGACGGCCCGCCCGAGGATGACGGCGACAGCGACACCCCCCTGCGGGCCGCAGAATAGACAAGACAAGGGGCAGCCGGATCACACCGCCTGCCCCTTCATTGTTCCGCAAATATCCCCGCCGGAGGCATCCTGCCCCCGCGTCCCACGCCGACGCCTGTGACCAGGCAGGCCCCGGCTCACCGCCCATGGCAATGCGCTGCAACGACGGCCCCGCAGGGGCCCGAGGCGCAGCGCCCCCCGGTCGACGCGCGCAGGCGCGGCGAAACCCCACTCAGGCCGCGCCCTGGGCGTCCCGTTCCTCGCGCTCGGCCGCCTGGCGCGCCCACATCGAGGCATAGCGGCCATTCAGCGCCAGAAGCTCCTCATGGGTGCCGCGCTCGGCAATCTCGCCTTTTTCCAGCACGATGATCTGGTCGCTGTCCACGACCGTCGACAGCCGGTGCGCAATGGTGATTACCGTGCGCCCCTGCCCCATCATCTTCAGCTCTTCCTGGATCTCTCGCTCGGTTTCGGTATCGAGCGCCGAGGTCGCCTCGTCGAGCAGCAGGATGGGCGGATCCTTGAGCAGCGTGCGCGCGATCCCCACCCGCTGCTTTTCCCCGCCCGACAGTTTCAGCCCCCGCTCGCCCACGGCCGTTTCATAGCCTTCGGGAAGGCTCTGGATGAACTCGTGGATCTTGGCCGCCCTGGCCGCCGCCTCGATCTCGGCAAAGCTCGCTTCGGGCCGACCATAGGCGATGTTGTAGCGGATCGTGTCGTTGAAGAGCACCGTATCCTGCGGCACCACGCCGATGCGCGCATGCAGGCTGTCCTGGGTCACGCTGCGCAGGTCCTGCCCATCGATGCGGATCGCGCCGCCATCGACATCGTAGAAGCGGAAGAGAAGCCGCCCGATGGTCGATTTGCCGGACCCGGAGGGGCCCACCAGCGCCACCGTGTGACCGGGCTCGACCGCGAAACTCAGCCCCTTGAGGATCGGCCGCGCGGCCTCGTAACCGAAGCGCACGTCTTCGAAGATCAGTTCGCCCTCGTCGCAGGACAACTCCGCCGCGTCGGGCGCATCCACCACGTCTGCGGGCTGTTCCAGCAGGTCGAACATCTCGCCCATATCCACAAGCGCCTGCCGGATTTCCCGGTAGACCGTGCCGAGGAAGTTCAAGGGCATGGTGATCTGGATCATGTAGGCGTTGACCATGACGAAATCGCCCACGCTGAGCGTGCCCGCATTCACCCCGATCGCGGCCATCACCATGACGATGACAAGGCCGATGGTGATGATCACCGATTGCCCGAAATTGAGAAAGCCGAGCGAATAGGCGGTCTTGAGCGCCGCGCGTTCATAGCCGGCCATGGCGCCGTCATAGCGCTCCGCCTCGCGCTTTTCGGCGCCGAAATATTTCACCGTCTCGAAGTTCAGCAGGCTGTCGATCGCCTTCTGGTTGGCGTCGGTATCCTGGTCGTTCATTTCCTTGCGGATCTTCACCCGCCACTCGGTGACGGTGAAGGTGAACCAGATGTAAATCGCGAGCGTCACCAGGACGACGACGAAATACCAGATGTCGAACAGCACGGCGAGCACGATACCGATGAGCAGCAGTTCGATCACCAGCGGCCCGATCGAGAACAGCATGAAGCGCAGCAGGAACTCGACGCCCTTCACGCCGCGCTCGATGATCCGGCTCAGCCCCCCGGTCTTGCGGGTGATGTGATAGCGCAGGGACAGCGCGTGGATATGTTCGAAGGTTTCCAGCGCCAGTTGCCGCAGCGCCCGCTGGCCCACCCTGGCAAAGACCACGTCGCGGAGCTGCTGAAAGCCCACCGACATTGCCCGCGCAACGCCATAGGCCACGGTCAGCCCAACCGCACCCAGCATCAGCATCCCCGAGGGCGTTGCCTCGCCCGACAGCACATCGACCGCCTCGGCATAGAAGAAGGGCGTGTAGACCGAGATTACGCGCGCCAGAAGCAGCATGCCAAGCGCGATCACCACCCGGTGCTTTACCCAGGGATGCGCGGCGGGCCACAGGTAGGGGGTGACCTTGCGGATGGTGCGCCAGCCGCTGCGGCGCGCCTCGGCGCCCTTGGGATGCTCGGTCATGGTGCTGGGGGGCATGAAACTCTCTTATCTGGAAATCGGGCCCGGGGGCCAGTTCGCGCAAACCTAGTCAGTGCGCGCGGCAATGACCAGAGACCCCGCGCGCGACGGGGCTGTGCGTTCCTGCAAGCGGCTGGCTCAGTCCGCCTCGGGGATGGTGAAGATCTGGCCCGGATAGATCAGGTCGGGGTTTCGGATCTGCTCGCGGTTGGCCTCGTAGATCTGCACATACATCACCCCGTCGCCCAGAAGCTCCTGCGCAATGGCCCAGAGCGTGTTGCCCCACTGCACGGTGACCACGCTTTCGCCCGAGGCGGTGGTGATCGCCCGGATGGTTTCGGGCTCTTCGCGCAGGAAGGGGGTTTCGATCCGGCTGCTCACCGTTCCCTCGGCATCGACCTGGTCGAGCCGCAGCGTGTAGGTGCCGGGATCGACCTGGGGCAGTTCCGTGCTCCAGCCCCCGGCGGCCCCGATCTGGGCCAGGTGAATGGGCTGGTTGTCGAGGTAAAAGCGCACGTCCGATTCCGCCGGGCCTCGGCCAGCCATGACCACATCGCCCTCGGTATCGTAGGCGATGGTGTCGAGCGTGACCTGCGCCTGAACCTCGGGCCCCGGCCCGCCCTGCTGAACCACGCGAATCCCCTCGCGGTCGGCCAGAAGGACCGTGGGCGCGGTCTGTTCCATCACGGGCGCGCTGCCCTCTGCCGGGCTGCCGGCCTCTGCGCTGGAACCGGGCGCGGTCATTTCCGTGGTTTCGGCGGTGGCGACAGGTGCATCGCTGGCCGCATCGGAACCGGCGGTCGACGCGGTGCCGGTCGCATCGGTCGGGGCTGCATCGGACTGGGTGGACGCTTCGCCGGCGGGCGGGTCGGTCTCGACCGCGGCTGTATCCAGCGCGGCGACCTCAAGAGTCTGGGCAGGCTCTGCCGTATCGGTGACCTCCGCCACGACCGCCTCAGTGCCCCCCGATTGCGCGGGATCTGTGCCCGCTTCAGCCGTTGCCGTCTCGGGCACGGCAGGCTCGGCAGTGTCTGCGGTTTCGGTTGTCACGGCAGGCTCCGCCGCCGGTTGATCGGGCGTGCCTGTTCCGGCCACCTCGGTCGTGTCTTCGGAAGGACCATCGGTGCCCGGCGCATCTGCATCCGCCGCCGCTGTGGTGCCCTGGTCCACGGCGGGCGGGCTGTCGGGGCTGGCGGGGTCCGCCGCAGCGCTGGCCCCGGTCGTGGTGCTGTCTTCGCCTGCGGAGGGCACGGTGGTGGCGTCGCCCCCTGCGGCCTGCTCGGGTAGGTCGGGGCTGGTGGGGGCCAGTTGCGGGGCGGCACCGGAGGGCGCGGTCACCGGGTCCTCGGCCAATGCCAGTTCCGTCACGCCGCTATCCTGGGGCACCTCGGGGCCGCTTACCGCGGCGGTCGTTCCCCCGCCCGTCTCGGCTGTGGCGACCTCGGTATCGCCCGCGCCATCCACCGGCCGCAGCGTCGGCGAGATGATCACGCTCTGCTCGGAGACCAGGACCGACCCATCTTCCTGGATCGCCTCAAGGCTCAGGACGCGCGGCACTTCGGACGGGGGAATGTCGAACATGGCCACGAAGGCCCCGGCCCCGTCGGCATCGGCCAGGTGAATTTCCTCGCCGTCAAGCAGAAGGCGCAGATTGGCCCCCGCCCCGGCCTGGCCCGCGATCAGCGCGCCCCCGGCGGCGTCGACACGCACGAGATCGAAGCTGGGGCGTGCGGGCGCGGGCATGTCGGGCGCTGCGCCGGGTTCCGGCTGCGTATCGGGTTGCGTCCCGAGCGCGGCCGTGTCCCCGCTGGCGGCAGGCGCGGCTGCCTCGGGCACCGTCACCGCTGCGGGAGCCGCAACGGTTTCCGATACCGCAGCCTCTGGTGCCGCTGTTTCCGGGTCTGGTGCGAAGAAGACCTGGTAGCCCACGACGCCCACGATCGCGAGCACCGAGGCCCCCGCCAGAAGCGTGCTGGTTCCAAGTCCGGTCCCTGCCGAAGCTGCCATTTTTTCTGCTCTCCCCTCAGGCCCCGGCACGTCCCCACATGCCGGTGCAGTTGTATGACATTAGCAACAGGTCTATCACGGGTCAAAACAGCATCAAGACAGGCATTACCATGACCTATTCCGTTTGTGTCTACTGTGGCTCTCGTGCCGGGGCCAAGCCTGCCTATGCGAAAGACGCCGAAGCGCTTGGCACCGCATTGGCCGAAGCGGGCATGCGGCTGGTCTACGGGGCCGGGGATGTGGGGCTGATGGGCACCGTCGCGCGGGCCGCGATGGCGGCGGGCGGCACCACTTTCGGGGTGATTCCCGAACATCTGCTGAAGATGGAGGTGGGCAAGCGCGACCTCGATACGTTCATCGTCACCGAGACCATGCACGAGCGCAAGAAGGTGATGGTCATGAACGCCGATGCCATCGTGGTTCTGCCCGGCGGCGCGGGCTCGCTCGACGAGTTCTTCGAGGTGTTGACCTGGCGCCAGCTCGGCCTGCATGAGAAGCCGATTTTCCTCATGAATTCAGCGGGCTACTGGGACAAGCTGAGCGACCTTCTGGGCCATATCGTGGGCGAGGGATTCGCCGATCGCAGCCTGCTGGATTTCTTTACCGTGGTCGACGAGGTGCCGGCCCTCATGTCGGGGCTGCACCGCGCCGCGCGCGCCGGATCGCGCTGACCGAATAGATCGTCAGCGCCAGCCAGATCATCGGCAAGGCTACACCGTGCCAGCCGGTGACAGGCTCGCCAAAGAGCTGCCAGGCGACCAGGAACTGCAAGGTTGGGTTCATGTACTGGATCAGGCCCATCGTGGTCATCGCCACACGCTTGGCCGCGTAGGAAAACAGGATCAGGGGCACCGCCGTCACGGGGCCGCTCAGAACCAGCATGATGGTATCGAAAGAGGTGCCGCCAAAGGCGCTTTCCCCCCGCATCGCGAGGAAGACGAGCATGAAGGGCGCCAGCAGAAGCGTTTCCACCGTGACAGACACCACGGGGCCCGCATCGATCCAGCGTTTGATCAACCCGTAACAGGTAAAGCTGACGGCCAGCACGATCGACACCCAGGGCGCAACCCCCAGGCCCAGGGTAAGCACGAGCACCGCCGCTGCCGCCAGCCCCACGGCCAGCCATTGCACCCGCGCCAGCCGCTCGCCCAACACCAGCCAGCCCGCCACCACCGCCACCAGCGGAAAGATGTAATAGCCGATGGAGCCTTCCAGCGCGCGACCCACGGCAATCGCCCAGATGAAGACGAACCAGTTGATGGTGATGAACACCGCTGCCAGGCAGGTCAGCCCCAATTGGCGCGGCACCGACAGGGCCGCGACCATGGCCGACAGGCGCCCCTGCAACACGAGCACGCCGCCGAATGTCACGAAGGACCAGAGCGTGCGGTGCCCCAGCACCTCGGCCGGGTCCACATGCGACAGCTCCTTGTAGAAGATCGGCGCGAGGCCCCAGATGATACAGGCCAGAACCAGCGCCGCCACGCCCTTGCCGGTCTCGGTCATGCCCCGTCCGCCTGAAGTGATTGCCTTTGCAGGCTTTTCACGCGCGGCAGGCGCGGTCAAGCGCGGGCGTGTCAAGGGAAAGGCCCGCCGGCTTGGTTGCCGACGGGCCTTCTGCAGTCTGGAATGGTCCGGGATCAGCCCGCGAGGCGCGCGGCCACGTTTTCCCAGTTCACCAGCTTGTTCAGGAAGTTGTCCAGGTAAGCGGGGCGCTTGTTGCGGAAGTCGATGTAGTAGGAATGTTCCCAAACATCGCAGCCGAGCAGAGCGGTCTGGCCGAAGCAGAGCGGGTTCACGCCGTTTTCGGTCTTGGTCACGGCAAGGCTGCCATCGGCGTTCTTGACCAGCCAGCACCAGCCCGAACCGAACTGGCCTGCGCCAGCGGCGGCGAATTGTGCCTTGAATTCATCGACCGAGCCGAAATTCTCGACCAGTGCCTTTTCCAGCTCGCCGGGCATGGCGGACTCGCCGGGGCCCATCATTTCCCAGAACTGGTTGTGGTTCCAAAGCTGGCTGATGTTGTTGAAGATGCCGTTCTGCGCGACGGCCGAGGCGTTGTAGGTGCCGGTGATGATCTCTTCCATCGACTTGTTTTCCCACTCGGTCCCGGCAATCAGCTTGTTGCCGTTGTCGACATAGGCCTTGTGGTGCAGGTCGTGGTGGTATTCCAGCGTCTCGACCGACATGCCGAGATCGGCCAGCGCGTCGTGGGCGTAGGGAAGATCGGGAAGTTCAAAAGCCATTGCAGCGGCCCCTCTTGTTCGCGTGGGAATGTGATGCCCATTACCTGAGGCCCAAGCCCCGTTTGGTCAAGCGTTTTGGTCAGGTTTTTTTGACCGACCGGGCCGGAAAAAAGGCCCCGCGAGGGGGCCTTTGGTCAGAAATACCCAACCTCTGCGCCTTCCTTTGCGGACAGCGCCAGGATGTCGAAGACATATCTGGCGACCGAGCGGAAGCAGATCACGTGGAACTCCTCCTCGCCGCTTTGCCAGATCGCGGCAGGCACCTGCGCCAGTCGCGTGCGGCGCATTTCGCCGGGTCCGAAGGTCTCGGGATGCAGGTCAGCAGGCGTCAGCTTGGCCAGCGCCTCGCGCGCATGGGGGCCCTCGATACGGAAGAGCGCCCGCGCGTCCGACACGTTGGCGACGGTCGCATGCTCGCCCTTCAGCGCCTCGGCCAGGCTGGCCACAGCCACCTCGGCCTCGGCATGGGGCACCAGCAGCAGCAGCTCGTCGGGCGACATCCAGGCAATGCCCTTGTCGCCTTCGGTGGCAATCGCGCGCTGCGCCGGAAGATCCACGCCCGCCACGCCCTTGACCGCAGACGTCACAGCCGCGCTGGCCAGATCGCCGCGCAGGGTGATCATGCCTTGCAGGCCCGCCTCTTCCACGCGGGTCCGGCCTTCGGCCACCGCGCCCATCAGTGCACTGACGTCAGACATTCTGCTTCTCCCCCTCCGGGTCGTAGAACACGGGGTTCACGATCTTGGCCGAGACAGTGCTGCCATCGGTCTTGTTGAAGACAATAAGCTCGCCCATGCGGTCGGGACCGTTGAGCACGAGGCCCATGGCAATGCCCCGTTGCAGCGTTGGCGAATAGTAGGTCGAGGTCACGCGGCCCTGCGTGTTGCCCTGCCCGTTGGCATTGGTGCCAGAGGCAATGGCATAAGAGCCATCGGGAATGACCGAGCCATCCACCGTTTCCAGCCCCACCAGTTTCCAGCGGGTCGGGTCGGTCATGTGGCTGCGTTCCTGCGCGCGTTTGCCCAGGTAGTCCTCTTTCTTCTTCGAAATGGCCCAGCCAAGCCCCAGGTCCTGCGGGATCACGGTGCCATCGGTTTCATCGCCGATCATGATGAAGCCCTTCTCGGCCCGCATGATATGCAGCGCCTCGGTGCCGTAGGCGGTGGCGTTCCACTCCTCGCCTGCCGCATGCAGCGCGTCCCAGAAGGCGCGGCCCTGGCTGGCAGGAACGGCGATTTCAAACGACAGCTCGCCCGAGAAGGAAATGCGGAAGACGCGGGTATTGAAGCCGCCGATCTTGCCCTCAGCCCACCCCATGAAGGGCAGCGCCTCGGCCGACAGATCCATGTCGGTGCCAAGCTTCTCCAGCAGTTTGCGCGCATTGGGGCCGACAACGGCAACCTGCGCATATTGCTCGGTCACGTTGACGGTATGGACCTTCCAGTCCCACCACTCGCATTGCAGCCAGTCTTCCATATGGGCATGGGTGTGTTCCGCCCCGCCCGAGGTGGTGTGGACAAGGAAGGTCTCCTCGTCGATC
>NZ_CAXREX010000087.1:0-3446 GCF_964229645.1 Nioella sp.
TACGCCAGTGAAGGAAGACAACTTCTACGTGCTCGGCCCCGCGGGCCAGCTGCGCGTGCCGAACTTCCCGATGCCGCCGCTCATGAACAACCACGGCAACTACATCGTTTCGATGGGCAATGTCTGCCGCTGGATGGCCGAACAGGCCGAGGAACTGGGTGTCGAGATTTTCCCCGGCATGGCCGCGTCGGAACTGGTCTATGACGGCGACCGGGTGAAGGGCGTCGTGGCCGGCGTCTTCGGGCTGGAAGCCGATGGCTCCATCGGGCCGGACACCGAGCCGGGGATGGAACTGCACGGCAAATACGTGTTCCTGTCCGAAGGCGTTCGCGGCTCGCTCGCCAAGGAAGTCATCGCGAAATACGACCTATCTCACGGCCATTGCCCGCAGAAATTCGGCATTGGCATGAAGGAAATCTGGGAAATCGACCCGGCGAAGCATCGCGAGGGCACTGTGACCCACACCATGGGCTGGCCGCTCGGCTCGAACGCGGGCGGTGGCTCGTTCATCTACCACCTGGAAAACAACCAGGTTTACGTCGGCTTCGTGGTGCACCTGAACTACAAGAACCCGCACCTCTTCCCCTACATGGAATTCCAGCGCTTCAAGCATCACCCGATGGTGGCCGAGCTTCTGGAAGGCGGCAAGCGCGTGGCCTATGGCGCGCGCGCGATTTCCGAGGGCGGCTACCAGTCGATGCCCAAGATGGTGTTCCCCGGCGGCGCGCTGCTTGGCTGTTCGGTCGGCATGGTCAACGTGCCGCGCATCAAGGGCAACCACAACGCCATGCTGTCGGGCAAGGCCGCGGCCGAGGCTGCCTATGAGGCAATCAAGGCGGGCCGAAGCAGCGACGAGCTGACCAGCTATGAGGCCGAAGTTCGCACCGGCCCGATCGGCAAGGACCTCAAGAAGGTGCGCAACGTCAAACCGATGTGGTCGAAATGGGGTCTGACGGCTTCGCTCGTCTTCGGCGGGCTCGACATGTGGACCAACAACCTTTTCGGCTTCTCTTTCTTCGGCACCATGAAGCACGGCAAGACCGACGCCGCCGCAACCGAGGAAGCCAGCAAGCACAAGGTGATCGAGTATCCGCGTCCGGATGGGAAGATCAGTTTCGACCGCCTGACCAATGTCAGCTTCTCGATGACCAATCACGAGGAAAGCCAGCCGGCACACCTTCAGCTGAAGGACGCGGGCATTCCGATCTCGGTCAACCTGCCGAAATATGATGAACCGGCGCAGCGTTACTGCCCGGCCGGCGTCTACGAAGTGATCCGCGAAGAAGGGGCCGAGCCGCGTTTCGTGGTCAACTTCCAGAACTGCGTTCACTGCAAGACCTGCGATATCAAGGACCCCAGCCAGAACATCAACTGGGTCACCCCGCAGGGCGGCGACGGACCGAATTACCCGAACATGTGATCACTTCCCTGACAGGAAGCAAAAAACGGGGCGCCCAAACGGGCGCCCCGCATTGCGTCCGGGCCATGGCCCTCCTAATCTCGACCGTGGATTGAGCAGGAGATTTCGATGAGCATCCTTTCCCGCCTGGCGTTGATTATCGGCCTGGGCCTGTCCGGCCCCGCCGCGGCGCAGACGACCGTGGACCTGGAACCCGGCCTGGCGGGGGCTTACCTGGCGGCGCGCAGCGCGGCACTTTCGGGCGATCACAGGGAAGCTGCGGTGCAGTTTCAGCGGGTGCTTGCTGCCGATCCCGACAACCAGATGATCCTTGGTGATGTGCTGCTGGCCCTTGCGGCCATCGGTGATTGGAGCACGGCAGCGGAATATGCCGCCCGCATTCCCACCGAAGCGACCGATCGGGATTTCGCCAACCTGATCGAACAGGTGATGCGCATTCGCGATGGAGAATTCTCGGAGGCCGCAACGGCAGCGGCGACCATTACCGGCGCGGGCCCCCTGATCGACCCGCTGCTGGAGGCCTGGCTTTACCTGGCTGAAGGCGACATGAGCCGCGCCAATGAGACCTTCACCACGATGGTTGAAACCAACAACCCGCTCGCGGGTCTGGTGCCCTATCAGCTGGCCCTCGCTCGCGCTTCGGTCGGAGATTTCGAAGGGGCGGACGCGATTTTCTCGGGCGATGAATTCGGCCCCCTCCAGGTGTCGACACGCGGCGTGCAGGCCCATGCGCAGGTGTTGGTGCAGCTGGACCGATCCGATGCCGCGCTGCAACTGCTGGATGTCGCCCTGACCCGCGATGCCGACGAAACCCTGTTTGTGTTGCGTGACGCAATCGCGGCCGATCCGACCCGGCCCTATGACTTCATCGTTGCCCCCGAACAGGGCATGGCAGAGGTCTTTTTCTCGCTGGCTCGGGCGCTCGGGACGGATGCGGGCACCACGCTCCCTCTGATCTACACCCGCGCCGCGCATTTCATCGATCCCGGCCATGTGCATTCCGCCGTCCTGGCAGGCGACATCCTGAGCGACGCCGAACAATACCAGATGGCCGCCGAAGCCTATGCCGAGGTGCCGCGCGACAACCCGCTGTTCGTCGAGGCCGAAATGGGCCGGTCCGAGGCACTGTTCCAGCTTGGCCGCCGCGATGCCGCGGTCGAGGTCCTGTCGGCGCTCGCACGGGATTACCCCGACCTCACTGCGGTTCACACCGCGCTTGGCGATGCGTTGCGCCGGCTGGAACGGTTCGACGAAGCCATTGCCGCCTATTCCGCCGCCGTTGACCTCGTTGACCTCAGCCAGCAACGCTACTGGTTCCTGCTCTACGCGCGGGCGATCAGCTATGAGCGGTCGGACATGTGGGACGAGGCCGAGGCCGACTTCCGTGCCGCGCTGGAGCTGGAACCCGACCAACCCAACGTGCTGAACTACCTTGGCTACTCGCTGGTGGAACAGAACCGCAATCTCGACGAGGCCTTGGACATGATCCAGCGCGCGGTATCGGCGCGCCCCGATAGCGGCTACATCGTCGACTCGCTCGGGTGGGTATTCTACCGCCTTGGCCGGTTCGAAGAGGCTGTGTCGCCGATGGAGCGCGCGGTAGAGCTTCTGCCCAATGATCCGATCGTCAATGACCACCTTGGCGACGTCTACTGGATGGTTGGCCGTTTCCGCGAAGCGGAGTTCCAGTGGAGCCGCGCCCTGTCCTTCGAACCCGAAGAAAGCGAGGCAGAGCGCATCCGGCTGAAGCTGGAAATCGGGCTGGACGCCGTGCTGGCCCGAGAGGCCGAGACCGCCCCGTGATCCGCGAAAAAGCCCCGGCCAAGATCAATCTCGCCCTTCACGTCACGGGCCAGCGCGCGGACGGGTATCACCTGCTCGACTCGCTCGTTGTCTTTGCGGGCCTTGGGGATGAACTGACCTTCGAGCCCGCACCTGACCTGTCGCTCTCGATCACCGGGCCATTGGCCGACGGGGTTCCCGTCGGGCCTTCCAACCGAGTTCTTCAGGCGGCTGCCCTCGTTGG
>NZ_CAXREX010000088.1:0-8065 GCF_964229645.1 Nioella sp.
CTGCGCAAGGGCGTGACCATCGAGGGCGAACGCTTTCAGCCCATGGACGTGACGCTCGACCGGCAGCAAGGCGCCAATGCCTGGCTCACAGTGGGGCTGCGCGAGGGCAAGAACCGCGAGATTCGCCGCGCCATGGGGGAAGTCGGACTGGACGTGAACCGGCTGATCCGGGTCAGCTACGGGCCGTTCCGGCTGAACCAGCTCAAGCCCGGCGAGGTGGAAGAGGTGAAGCCCAAGGTGCTGCGCGACCAGCTCGGGCTGGAGCTGCCCGAGGGACATGCGCAGGCCAAGGCGAAACCGGCTCGCCCCGGTGCGAAGCCGCCCCGCAAGGCCCCCAGCAAGGGCAAACCCGCAGGCCCACGGCGCAAGGGCTGACGCCCCTTTCGCCTACGGGTCTCGCCGGTCCCGGGGGAAGCTTTGGCCGACGGGAAACTCCGGCAGCCAGCCTTCGCGGCGCAGGGTCCAGCATTCGTAATCTGGCCGGAAGGCATCGGGCGTGTCGAGCGCGCCGAGATGCACCTCCCGCTCCTCTCCGCTGTCGGCAAAGACCGATGATCCGCAGGTGGGGCAGAAATGCCGCCCCCTGAAGCTTGCGGTTTCGCCGGTGACGGTCACTGCATCCCTTGGGAAAATTGCCGCCGCGTAGAAGAGCGCGCCGTGATGCTTGCGGCAATCGAGACAGTGGCAGATGCCCACGCGCAGGGGCGTGCCTTCTGCCCTGATCCGGACCTTGCCGCAGAGGCATCCGCCGGTGATCTGATCCATCCTGGCCTCCCGGGCGGGTCAGCCCTCGTCCTTTTCCACCATGTAGCGCTCGAAGAGCTTGGCCTGGAACATGAAGACGACGAAGAGGAATCCGGGCAGCACGAAGGTTTCGAACGTCACCCAGAATTCCGTGCTTTGCGAGCGCCAGACGATCTCGTTGGCCAGCGCCATCGCTGCGAAGGCGGCGACCAGCCTCTTGGTCAGGATCATCCAGCCCTCTTTTTCCATGGGCATCATCTCGCCCATCACGAATTGCAGCCAGCTTTCGCCGCGCAGAAGACCAATGCCCAGAACCACGGCAAAGAAGGTGTAGACGATCGAGGTCTTCATCTTGAAAAAGGCCTCGTTGTCGAACCAGACGGTGAGCCCGCCGAAGACAACAACCAGAACGGCGGTGAAGATCTGCATGCGGGAGAGCTTGCCCGTCAGCCGCCACAGCGCGGCGATCGAGGCCAGCAGAAGCGGGATGAAGCCCGCCGTCGCGACGATGAAGCCCGAATAGTCGTGCCCCGCGATGGTAAAGCTTGCGTCCTTGATCCACAGGTAGACCACGAAGAACAGGATGGGCGGCCCAAGCTCCAGCGCGCTTTTCACGTAGGGGTTGATCTTGCGTTCTTCCATCTCGCGCGCCTCGTTTATCCGCCCATCTCAACTATCACCGCACCAGCCGCGATCAACCCCATAAGCGCCAACCGCCGGGGGCCGACACGTTCGCCCAGCATCAGCCAGCCGATGAGCGCGGCAAAGACGGTGGAGGTTTCGCGCAGCACGGCGGCCTCGCCCACCTGATCAAGCCGCGTGGCCAGCATGATCGAGCCGAAACTGGCCAGGGCAACGATACCGCCTATGAAGCCGCGCAGGGCCAGGGGGCCGAAAGCGGGCGGGTTAGCCATGCGCCGCCAGGCATACCAGGCCACGGGCGGCATGGTCAGCCCGTCGAGGAAGAAGAACCAGGCCAGGAAGGTGAAGGGGTCGTTCGCCGCGCGGATGCCGTAGGCGTCGTAGGTGGTATAGGCCGCAACGAAAAGCCCTGTCAGCACCGCCAGCCACAGCGCGGGCACCAGTGTTTCGCGGTCCACGGTGATGGTGCGCAGGTTGTAGAAAGCAAGTCCATAGATGCCCGACAGCAGGGTGATCACGCCGATCCACTGCACAAGCGTGAAGTGCTCTCCGAAGAAGATCGAGGCCCCGATCACGGTAAAGAGCGGCCCGGTGCCGCGCATGACGGGATAGACAACCGTGTAGGCCCCGCGCTGGTAGCTGGCCACTTGCGCGCCCTTGTAGCCCAGGTGGATCAGCATCATCACCGCGAAGATGGGCCACATATGCGGCGCGGGCCAGGGCACGACAAAAAGCGCAAAGGGCGCGGCCATCAGCCCATAGCTCGCGTCGATGATGCCGCGCGACAGAAGCGGCGAATGCCGCCCCTTCTGCAGCGCGCCGAAGATCGCGTGCAGGATCGCTGCCAGCAGCGCCAGCCCGGTGGCCAGAAGCGCCCCCGCCTCAGTGCCTTCGAGCGATATGATCCAGTCGCTCATGCAGCTCTGCCCTCGGGCGGCGACGGGCGCGCGGGCTTCACTCGGCCCCCGTCAGCGCCTTGGCGAAATCTTCCGGGTCGAAGGGCGCGAGGTCGTCGATCTGCTCGCCCACGCCGATGGCATGGATGGGCAGCCCGAAACGATCGGCCAGCGCCACCAGCACGCCGCCCTTGGCGGTGCCGTCGAGCTTGGTCATCACCAGGCCCGAGACATCGGCCATCTTCTGGAAGGTTTCCACCTGGGACAGTGCGTTCTGCCCCGTCGTGGCATCGAGCACCAGAAGCGTGTTGTGCGGCGCGTCGGGGTCCTTCTTGCGGATCACGCGCACGATCTTGGCCAGTTCCTCCATCAGGTCGGAACGGTTTTGCAGGCGGCCCGCCGTGTCGATCATCAGCAGGTCGGCCCCGTCGGCCTCGGCCCGGGTCATCGCATCGAAGGCCAGTGCGGCAGGGTCCGAGCCTTCGGGCGCGGTCAGCACCGGCACCCCGGCCCGATCGCCCCAGACCTGGAGCTGTTCGACGGCCGCGGCCCGGAACGTGTCGCCTGCGGCGATGACCACGCTCTTGCCCGCCGCCTTGAACTGGCTGGCGAGCTTGCCGATGGTGGTGGTCTTGCCCGATCCATTCACGCCCACCACCAGGACAACCTGCGGCTTGCGGGGGTACAGCGGCATGGGCTTGGCCACGGGCTCCATGATCCGGGTGATTTCCTGCGCAAGAAGCGCCTTGATGTCGGCCGCCGTCATCAGCTTGCCGAAGCGCCCCTCGGCCATGTTGGCCGTGACGCGCAAGGCGGTTTCCACGCCCATGTCGGCAGTGATCAGCAGCTCTTCCAGCTCTTCGAGCATGTCATCGTCGAGTGCCCGGCGCGGGGCGCTGCCGCGACCCATGAGCCGGCCCAGAAGGCCAGGCTTGGAAGCGGGTGCGGCTGCGGGCGCGGGGTCTGAAACGGGCGCGGTCGCGGGCTCAGGCGCGGCGGCGGGGGCAGGCGCCTGCTGCGCAGGCGGATCCTCGGGTTGCGGCGTGGGGATCGCCTCCGGAACGGAGGCCCCCCGATCCACCGCGGTATCGTCAACCGCAGTCTCGTCGACCGCGGCTTCCTCAACGGCACCATCCTCGATGATCGCATCGAGCCCCTCGTCCAGTTTCGACGAGGACTTGAACATCCGGTCCTTGAGCTTCTTGAAGAACGACATGGGCGGCCCCTTGGGAAACGATGCGTTCCTACCACCTAATACGCGCGCGCCCGGGATGGAAGCCGCCTGTCGACGGGCGGGGTGCGATTGGCCTATCCTGCGGGTCATGCGATTGACCCGTCCGATCCAGCCGATGCCCGAGGATATCGCCCGCCGCCTCGACGCCGCGCACCTGCGCGGCGCCTACGAGGCGCGCCCGCCCTACCAGCGCAACGACTACCTGGGCTGGATCGCACGGGCCAAGCGGCCCGAGACCCGCGACAAGCGCATCGCCCAGATGCTGGAGGAACTGGCCGCAGGCGACCGCTACATGAAGATGGCCTGGCGCCAGCGCCCCTAGGCCAGGGCAATCCCGGCAAGGATCATCCCCTGCCCGAGCCAGTAGAGCGGCCAGACCGCGTGGCTGGCCCGCTCAGCCGCCGGGCTGCCCGCCTCCATCCGGAAGAGCTCAACCGACAGCACCAGGTCCGAGACCACGAAGAACACCGCCCCCAGGATTGCCAGCGCCTGCGCGCCCGGCAGGTGCAGCGCCGCCAGCCCCATCGCGGTGATGATCGCCACATAGGCCGCGACCGGGCGGCTCAGCCCCCCGGTATGGGGGATCAGCCAGACGGGCGTCGACAGGGCCATGAGAACAAGCGCCCCGACCCCGATCCAGCGCAGCGGCGAGAGCGCGAAAGGCTCCAGCGCCCCCTCCACCCCCAGGAAAACCACCGCGTAGGCCAGGTGCGCCAGGGCGAAACTCGCCAGCCCCAGTTGAAACATCGCCTCGCCCCGGCGCGACAGGGCGAAATCGCCAAGCGCCCCCAGGGCCAGCCCAAGCGCCAGCAACCACGGGGCCTGCGCCAGCAGCGCGGCCAGCGCGAAGAGCGTCACGGGCAGCGTCTTGAGTGCAGAGCGCAGCGCGCTTTGGGGCGCCCCGACCCATGCCTGGTAGACCACCGCAAGGCCTGCCCCCGCTGCCGCGACCCAGATCGCTCCTGTCATGTCCGACCCTCCCGTCAACCCGATCTTCACCCAATCCGATCAGGATCGGCGCGGCAAGAGGCGCATTGCCTTCCCGCCACTGCCTGCCGCAAGGTTCACAGAGGTAAACAGTTGATCGAGGCCCCGACATGACCATCTGGCGCTACGCGCTTACCACCCTGCCCCCGCTGGTCCTGCTTCTGGCCGGGGCGATCTGGGGCGGGTGGTGGGCAGCCCTTGCGCTGGCCTGGCTCACGCTTCTGTCGGCGGGTCTGGATCACGTTCTGAGCCCCCCGCGCAGAGGCGCGCACCATTCCCCGCTCGCCGATCCTCTGTCGGTTCTCCTGGCGCTCGGGCACCTGGCCCTTCTGGCGCTTGCAACGCGTGCCTTCGGGCAGGAGGCCCGAACCCTGGGTGAGCAGGTCACGCTGCTTCTGGCGGCGGGCTCCTTCCTTGGGCAGGTGAGCCACCCCAACGCGCATGAACTCATCCACCGCGCCCCGCGTGCCCTGCGCCGCCTTGGGGGCCTGGTCTATGCCTCGATGCTCTTTGGCCACCATGTATCGGCGCATCGGCTGGTCCACCACGTCCACGTGGGCACGCCCGAAGACCCCAACACCCCGCGCCCCGGTGAAAGCTTCTGGGCCTTTCTGCCCCGTGCTTGGATCGGGTCCTTCCGGGCGGGCCTTGTGGCAGAGCGTCGCCGCGATACCCGCCGCCGGGGGCTCAACCCCTACGCCTGGTATCTCGCGGGGGGCGCGCTGTGGCTTGTGCTCGCGGTCATCCTGGGGGGATGGGCCGGGCTGGCGGGGGCGCTTTGCCTCTCGGCGCTCGCTCACATGCAGATCCTGCTGTCGGATTACATCCAGCACTACGGGCTTGCGCGGCAGCGGCTGCCCGACGGACGGTGGGAACCGGTCGCAACCTGGCACAGCTGGAACGCGCCACGCGGGTTCAGTTCCTTTCTCATGGTGAATGCTCCGGCCCATTCCGACCACCACATGCACCCCGATACGCCCTATGACGTGCTGGACTGCCCGGGCGATGCACCGGTGCTGCCCTGGTCCATGCCTGTAATGGCTGTGCTCGCCACCATGCCACGCCGCTGGCGCCGGGTGATGGACAGGCGCGCGGCCCGGGTCATGGCAGAGCGTGGCAGATCACCCGCCTGACGACCGGCTCTTCCGTCCCGCTCTTACATTCCCCTGCCCCGTGGCACCGCGGCCCGACGCAGCCCCCGCGCAGGCGGGGCAAGGAGGGCCGCCACCCGGGCGATGCCGAAGGCAGCGCAATCCCCCCCATCAGAACAGGCTCCCCTGCCCCGGTTCATCGCGCCCGCCGCCACGCTTGGGCCGCGCCGGGCCTGTTTCGGCCAGAACGCCCAGCTTCCCGTCCGAAAACTCCACCTCAAGCCGCGCGTGACCCGACGCCGCTTCGCGTGTCGTCACCACCGCCTCGCCCGCGCGCACCACCGCGTAGCCCCGTTTGAGCGTCTCGGTATATCCGAGCGTCTGGCGAAGCCGGTCCAGTGCGCCGAGCCGCTCCCGCCTCTGGGCCACGCCCTGCATGGCCACGCGTTCGAAGCGGGCCGAGAGCTCGTCAAAGCGTTGCCGGTCGCGCTGCGTCCGCTCGGCCAGGCGATCTGGCAGCAGACGCGCCGCCAGCCGGTCGAGCCAGTCGCGGCGCTGCCGCACGCCCGCGCCCAACCGGGCCGGAGAGAGCCCGGCCTCGGCCCGGCCAAGCGCCACCCGGCGGGTGGCGACCCCCCGCTCCAGCGCAGGTGCCAGACGGGCGGCGGCGGCCTCGAACGCCATCCGCCGTTTCTGGGTCAGCGCGCGCAGCGCCGGGTCGAGGCCTGCGCCAAGGAAATCAAGCCTTTGCCGCGCCCCGTCGACCAGCGCCTCGGGCCGGGGCAGCCCACGCGACAGATCGCCCAGCCTTTGCCGGCGAAGCGACACCGCCTGGCCCGCGCCGCGCGTCAGCCGCGCCCCTTGGTCACTGACCCAGTTCAGCAGGTCGAGCCGCACCGGCACCGCCATCTCGGCCGCGGCGGTCGGTGTCGGCGCGCGCCGATCGGAGGCAAAGTCGATCAGGGTCGTGTCGGTCTCGTGCCCCACGGCCGATATGAGCGGAATGGCACTCTCTGCCGCTGCGCGCACCACCGCTTCCTCGTTGAACCCCCACAGGTCTTCCAGAGAGCCACCGCCGCGCGCAACGATGATGAGGTCGGGCCGGGGCAGCCGCCCGGCGGGCAAGGCGTTGAAACCACGGATCGCGGCAGCCACTTCCGGCGCGCATTTCTCGCCCTGCACCGCCACCGGCCAGATCAGCACCTTGCGCGGGAACCGGTCGCGCAGGCGGTGCAGGATATCGCGGATCACCGCGCCAGAGGGCGATGTGACCACGCCGATCACCTCGGGCAGGAAGGGCAAGGCCTGCTTGCGGGCCTCGTCGAAAAGCCCCTCGGCTGCCAGCGCAGCCCGGCGCTTTTCCAGCATCGCCATCAGCGCGCCCATTCCAGCCGGGCGGATATCCTCGATCATGAGCTGGTACTTGGACTGGCCCGGGAAGGTCGTGAGCCGCCCGGTGGCGATCACCTCCATCCCCTCCTCGGGCTGCGTGGCCAGGCGCGCCGCGACGCCCTTCCAGATCACGCTCGCCAGGACGGACCGGTCATCCTTGAGATCAAGGTAGACATGGCCCGAGCGGGGCCGGCTGAGCCGCCCCACCTCCCCGCGCACGCGCACATGCGCGAAACTGCCCTCGATGGTGCGTTTGACCGCCCCCGAGATCTCGGACACCGTGAATTCGGGCGCGTTGCCCGGCGCGTCATCTTCCAGCAAATCACTCATGGGCCAAGATTAGCCGCGCCGCGCGGGCGGGGCCAGATCAATCGCAGCCTCCGCCGCCTTCGCCGCCATCAACCCCGCCATCGCCTGCCGCGATCATGCCCCAGGCCGAGTCGCCATCACCGGAGCCGCCGCCCCGGTCCCGCAGGAACAGGACAAGCGCGGCGATTGCGCCCCCGGCCAGCACGGGGCCGACCGAGGCCGCCGCGAGCGAGCCTGCCGCACCCGCCACCGCGAAGCCGCCCGCCACCGCCAGCTGAACCACCCGGTTCGGATCGGGCCAGTGCTGCGCCGGGGGGCTTTCGCCGAATTCGCGCAAGTATGCCTTTCGCGTGGCCTGCGCGTCGCGCCCGTCGCGGCGGGCAAAGCCCCCGCGCGGCGGGGTCCAGCCGCGCCCCATGACCTGGGTGAATGCCGCGTAGTCCGTGGCATCGGCCCGGTGCAGGTCCCAGACCTGCTCGACAGGTTTCGACGGCACCCGGCGCACCGATTTCACCAGCGCCACGAGATAGGCGAGGCGCCTGTATTCCTGCACGGCGCCAAGCGCCCGGTCGCGCGGCCAGCCCGTGGCCGCCATCAACGCCGCGACAAAGCCCTCCGGCATCGGGTGGGCCTCGATCCGCGCCCATAGCGCCTGGTCCTTCATGATGCGGCATCCCCCCTTCTTGTGCCCGGGGACGGGCTTGGGTATCTGGTCGCAAACCTATCAGGCGGGGGACGCGACGTGAATATTCTGATCCTTGGCAGCGGCG
>NZ_CAXREX010000089.1:0-2951 GCF_964229645.1 Nioella sp.
ACGCGGGCCGCCCGGGCATGGCCGCCATCGACGTCTTCGACACCGAGCCGCTGACCGACGCGCATGACCTGCTGCTGTCGCATCCCAACCTGATCGCCACGCCGCATATCGGCTTTGTCACCGAGGACGAGTTCGACAAGCAGTTCGCCGACATCTTCGCGCAGGTGAACGCCTACGCCGCGGGCGCGCCGATCCATATGGTCAATCCTTCCGTCTTCGGTCGATGATCGCGGCCAGCACCGGCGCGCCGACGATCACGATGACGATGCGCGTCAGGTGGTGCGTTATGACAAACCCGAGGTCCGCGCCCGTCACGATGGCCAGCACCGTCATCTCGGCCTGACCGCCGGGCGCGAAGGCAAGGAAAGCGGCAACCGGCTCTCCCAGTCCCAGCCAAGTGACGACACCGGAAAAGACCGCCGCGAGCACGGCCAGCACCATGACGTAGGCGATGCCCGCCGCGACCACGCGGGTCAGTTCCTTCCATGTGACGCCTAGGAACTGCACCCCGATCCCGCAGCCGATGAAGAACTGCGCAAGGAGGATCGCTTCGGCAGGGGGGCGGGCATGGATCACGTCTGTCAGCGACAGCACCGCAGTGACGATCATCGGGCCAAGGATCGATGCGCCGAAAAGGCCGATACGCTCCCCGCCCTTCCAGCCGATCCATGCTGCGGCGACCATGATCAGCAGCTCATGCACCGGCAGGTCGGCAACCGGCACCCCTATGGGATTGGTCAGACCCACGCCGTAGAAATGACCGAGGATGAAGGGGGCGAGCGTCACGATGATCAGCACACGCGTGCCATGGACGAGTGACAGCGCCCGCGGGTTGGCCCCGGCCTCGGTGCCAAAGATCACCATGTCCTGAAGGCCGCCCGGCATGGCGGCATAATAGGCGGTGGGCCCGTCGAACCCCCACAACTTGCGAAAGAACGGCACCCCCACCAGCGCGATCGCCGCAATGAACAGCGGGATCAGGGCGACGGAGACAGCCATGCGGGGCAGTTGGGCGATGACGTCCGGCGTGATGGAGGCACCGACGGCAACGCCGAGAATCGTGCGGGCCGCCACGGAGACCTGCCCGAACCCCTTCAGGGGCAGATGCGCCAGTGCCCCAGCCAGGCAGAAGGCCATCGGGCCGAAGAGAAACGGCAAAGGCAGGCCACCCAGCCAGAACAGCGCCGTTCCAAGCGACGCAAGGGCGAGGGTCAGCGCCCGGCGACGCATTGCGTGATCCAGAAAATGTATGCGCAAACCGGCCTCCCGAGTCTATGGCTACGGCAATGGATACCCATGTATCCATCTGCATACAATATATGTCGGTAGGAATGCTGACCACCGAAAGTGAATGCACCTCTGCAACGCACCGTCGCTTGCCGGATCGCTTGGTGGAGGCCCGGGGACGCAAGCGGGTACCCTCCATCCGGCAGTCGTTCCATCCGACGTTGCGCGGCACTTCGATTATCAGTTCGCGACGCCTGCCCTGATCGTGGGATCGCACGGATCACCGGATTAGGCTGGCCACAGGACTGCCGGGCCGCGGCGGCGAGCCCCACCGGACCGATCAGTCCAACGCGCCGAAGAGGCGGTGGCAGGCGTGCTGCAGTAACGCGTCCGTACGCGAAGTGACCGCAGGGCACGCCGTTGGCGTGCATTGTTCAGGCTCTGGTGTCTTCCCGCTCGGTCCGGATCACGGCTATCGGCGTGTCGTCACCGCGGGTCATGAGCATCTTCTGGCCGTGGCCGAAGACATGGACCGTATCGCCCTGATTGAGGTTGCCGAGGTAGACAACGTCGCGCTTCCGGACCGGCCCAAGGCTCCCCTCCCGGGCATGTGCGGCCGTCTCTGCGATGCGCGAGAAGGCCGGGAAGTACAGCAGCCCTACGGCGTTGAAATCAAGCGCGGGCACCGGCCGTTCAACATGGATCTCGGACCCACGCGTCACGACGGTTCCCCGCAGGCTTTGGGCCCTTTCCCGCGCCTGTCGATCCAGCGCCAGCAGGGCCGGGTCCGCCGGGGGCAGGTGCATCTGGCCCAAGACAGAGTTGCGATAGATCCGCGTGTTGCAGCCCTGCGTGTCATGGCTGACAAAGGTCGAGATCATGGACAATTCGGCAATCACCGCGCCGTCGACCAGCAGCCGGTGCCGCGACCCGGTGCGCGTCTCGGTCACTGCGAACAGCACGGATGCCACCTTTACATCGCGCCCCAGCAACGACGCGGACGGCTGCAAACTCAGCGACGTGGCGCAGAACGCAGCGTAGACCGGCCGCCCGTCTGCCGCGTGGAACACCGCCTCGCGCTGGCCAAGCGCCTTGGCGATCAGTGCCCAATGCTGATCGCCGCAAAAGCGCAGGACCCATTGCTCGGACAGCCCGTCCGGCGACAGCTGCGCCATGCCAAGCTGCAGGTCGGCGCAGATCTCGACCGGCTCGGGGCGGGCCACAAAGGCGACGACCGCCATCAGGCGACCGCCCGCTTGCCGGTATCCTTCAGTTGCGCGGCGATCTGGTCGGCAAGGTAGGCGCTGTCCTCCTCGATCCCCCGGCACCGGCCCGAACCCCAGGTGTTCAGCCAACCCAGGCCGATGAAGTGGAAACCGTGCACATCCGTGACACCGCGGTGGAACTTCGGTTTGCCCCGCGCGTCGAAGACATCGACTTGGATCCAAGAGTAGTCCGGACGGAACCCTATGGCCCAGAGGACCGACGCAATACCGGCCTCCTTGATGTCCAGTTCCGTGCGCTCGGCTTCCGGCTCCCAGACCTTGACGAAAGGGGGCTCTTCGGGCGCGTCGATGCCGGTCCGGGCGATGTAGCTGTCGATCTGGTCGCGGATACCGACATAGCTGCGGTCGGCGTCGTCGAGGTTCTTGGCGAGGTCGGGCAGGAATTCCAGCCTGCACCCGTCCATGTTGGCCAGCGAGCCATACAGCTCGACTCCGTGA
>NZ_CAXREX010000090.1:0-9174 GCF_964229645.1 Nioella sp.
ATTTCAGAGCCGTAGGCGCCGTCGTTCATGGCAATCACGAGGATGTTCATCCCGTGGCGGCGCATCGTCTCCAGCTCTTGCACATGCATGAGCAAGCTGCCGTCGCCGTCGAAGAGCACGACGGTTTCCTCCGGGCAGGCCGCCGCCACGCCCATGGCGAAGGACGTGCCGTTGCCGATCGCGCCAAACTCGCGGATGGTCAGGAACTTGTCCCAGGGGCGCGAAGGCATGTGGGCGAAATAGTAGGAACAATGGCCCGAGCTGTTCACCATCTGCCAGTCGGCAGGCAGGTGGGTTTCCAGTGCACTGACAACCTCACGCGGATCGTGCAGGCCAGGCTCGACGGCAAAGCGGCTGCCATCGGCAGGCTCCGAAGCGATGCGGGCCGCGAGGGCGGGGGTGCGCCACTCCGTGGCGCGATCCTCCAGCATCGCCGTCAGCGCCTCGACCCCGAGCCGCGCGTCGGCCCGCAGGTGGGCCTCGGCGGCGATGCGGCCCTGGCTGACGGCGACCGGGTCCGTATCGACCTGAAGAACCTTGGCATTCGGCCAGAGCTTGCCGCCATCGGCGTTGTGCCGCGCCAGCGAACAGCCCACGGCTATCACGAGGTCCGCCTCGGCAAAGCATACCCGCGCGATGTCGGAGGAAAAGCCCCCGGCGACGTTAAGGTTGAAGGGATCACCCGCGAAAATACCCCGCGCGGGCAAGGTTGCCGCAAGGAGCGCGTCGCACTTGCGAGAAAGCGCGCGGCAGGCCTCGCCTGCCCCGGCCTCGACCGCGCCGAGACCGGCCATAACGACTATCCGCTTTGCGCCGCCAACCATGTCAGCGGCTGCATTCAAGTCGGCAGGATTTGGCGGAATGGCCGATGGCTGGGGCAGGAGCTGCACCGAAGGTGCGGGCAGATCATCGCCCCCGTCCCATGGCAGGTTCTGCAGGTCGAAGGGAATGCCCAGAACCACCGGCACCCGGTCGCGCCGGGCCTCCAGAAAGGCATCGCGGATCGCGGTTGGCATGCGCTCCGGCCAGTGCAGCGACCGGTACCGCGCGCCCGTCGCCGTCACGAATGGGGCCTGGTCGATTCCCTGGTTGTACCAACCCTGCTTCAACGGCGCCTCGCCTGCCATCACCACGAGGGGCAGATGTGCCCTGACCGCCGCTGGAAGTGCGGTCATCAACTGGGTCAGGCCCGGGCCACAGGTAACAGTGGCCAGCCCCACCTGCCCTGACTTGCGGGCGTAAGCCATCGCGGCGGCCACGGCGCAATGCTCGTGCCGGACATAGATCATGCGCGTGCCCTGCTCGGACAGCCGCGTCGCGAAGTTCATGTTGGCGTCGCCCATAAGGGCGAAGCAGACCTCGCTGCCTTCCTGCGCCACGGCGCGGGCAATATGGTCGAAGACCTGTCGGCCCGTGGCCTTCATGCATGGCCCTCCAGCAACGCCCCTGGCACCATGACCGCGCCCTTTGCCAGCAGGCGCGCCGTGCGCACGAGGCCCGCTGATTTCATCTGGAAGCCATCTGCCCCTTGGGCGTAATCCACCAGAACCTCGATGATGCCCTGGGGGTGTTCGATCTTCATCAGGGCTGGCACCTCGTTGGGAATGACGCCCATGCCATCGGCCACGGTGCCGGGCGTCAGGGTGCAGGCGGCCAGGCACTGGCTGCCGGTCACGGCCATGGTCGGGTGGCAGTTCCACGGCATGAAATAGCGCGCCGAGATCGCGCCGCCGTGGCGGGCGGGCGACAGAAGGCCGATCTTGGGTGTGACCGATTTGGTCACGTCACCAAGGCCCATCCGTCGGCCCGCTTCCAAGCGCATCGGCTCGACCCGGTCATAGAAGGCGCGGTTCGCGTCCAGCTCCTCGACCGTCTCATAACCCGTCAGCCCGAAATCGGCAGCCTGCGCGATCATCATCGGCATGGCCACGTCCATCAGCGTGACCTCGATCCCGTCGATCTCTTCCCTCAGCTTGCCCGTGGGCAGGAAGGCCCCGCAGGCCGAGCCCACGACATCGAGAAAGCTGAGCCCAACGGGCGCAGAGCTGCCGGGCACGCCATCAATGCTGGCAGTTCCCTCGTAGCTGACCCTCCCGCCCGGCGTTTCCACCGTGGCCTCGACCGTCGCGCCAGTATTGATCGCCTTGATGCGCACCTTGGTTCTGTCGCCCGTGGGCTGAACCAATCCCATCTCGATCGCGGCGGGGCCAACACCGACCAGGATGTTGCCGCACGTGGGCTTGTAGTCGACGAGCCGTTCTTCGACCGCAACCTGCGCAAAGAAGTAGTCCACGTCGCAGTTCGGGTCATCAGACGGCGACAGCATCGCGACCTTGGTCGTAACCGCAACGCCACCGCCGATCCCGTCGATGTTTTGCGGATGACCCGCCCCGATGACGCTCAACAGAACCTCGGTCAGCGCATCGCGATCTTCCGGCAAATCGGCCCGGTTGAAGTAGGGGCCGCGCGAGGTGCCGCCCCTGACGAAGAGAAAGGGAATTTCCGCTTGGGACATGGGGTGGTTCCTCAGGTGAAGGGCCAGGGAAGATCGAAGAATTCCTGCAAGAGTCCCGGCGGGAAATCGCGCCCGAGGATGCCTGCAAGGAAACACATGAAGCCGATGCCAAAGCCGCTGAGCAGCAGGGTTTGCAGCCAGCTCACCCCTGCGCGGACGCGCAGGAAGGTGACCAGGAAGATCCCGAGCGCCAGGATGAAGCCCAGAAGCGAGGACAGCGCCAGCAGGAAGGCAAACCAGCCAAGCGTTGCCCATAGCCCGTGGGGTGCCTCGGCATCCTCGCCGCCCTGCTCATGGTCGGCAAAGATCGCATCGGTTTCCGGCACCAGCATCATGCGGATTAAAAGGGCCAGACAGCCAATCAGCGTCACCGCCCCCACGGTTGCCGGGAAGATCTTGTCGCTCACCATGCGGATTTGCAGCGCATCGACCCAGGCATAGGCAACGTAACCGGTGATGCAGAGCAGGAAGATCAGCGGTGCCCGCTTGCTGCCCGTGGGCGGGTTTTCCGCCCCAAGGATGTGCTTGCCCTGGCGGATGCCGATGATGATGGACACGATGGTAAGCGCCAGGATGATCAGAACGATCGGCGAGGCGATGTAATCGAACCCTTCCTCGAAGCTGCGGCGGAAACGGCTGGCCGCGATCTGATTGGCCATGTTGGCGAAGGTCTCGGCCTGGTAGGAAAGCACGAAGCCGATCAGGAAGGCCGGACGAGAGAACTCGAAGCGGCGCAGGAAGATGCCAAGCGCCCCGATCGCCATAAGCGCCACCAGATCGCCAAGCGACTGGCGCGACTGGAAGGCCGCGAATGCAATGACCATGAAAAGGAACGGCGCGACCAGCGTGAAGCGGATGGTGGTCAGCTTGGCGATCTGGCCCGACAGAAGGATGCAAAGGCCCGCGCCGATCACGTTGGCCAGGGCCAGCGACCAGACGATGGTATAGGTGATGTCGAGGTTGTGGCGCACCATGTGCGGGCCGGGGTCGTAGCCAAGCAGCGCGAGACCGCCGAGGAAGACCGCCATGGAGCCGGAACCGGGGATACCGAAAATAAGCGTCGGCACCAGCCCGCCGCCTTCCTTGGCGTTGTTGGAACTTTCTGGCCCGATCACGCCGCGGATATCGCCCTTGCCGAACTTGGACTTGTCCTTGGACGATTGCACGGTAAAGCCATAAGCGATCCAGTCCACGACCGAGCCCCCGAGGCCCGGAATGACACCGACAAGAACGCCGATTGCCGAGCAGCGGATCGAAAGCCACAGGTTCGCAAACCAGTCTTTCAGCCCGTCAAGCCAGCCCTTGCCCAATCCGCCTGACTTGGAAATCGCCCGGTCCTGGCGCAGCAGTGCGACAATCTCGGGGATGGCAAAGATTCCAAGGCCCACGATGACCAGCGAGAAGCCGTCGAGCAGGTAGGGAATGTCATAGGTGACGATGCGAAGGCTTCCACCCGCCGGCGCCTCGCCAATGGTGCCGATCATCAGGCCAAGACCGGCAGCCACGACCCCCTTGAGCGGCAAGCGCCCGGCGAGGATTGCAACCATCGACAGGCCGAGCACCGTGATCATCAGCATTTCGGGCAGGCCGAAGGCCAGGATCAGGGGGCGTGCAATCAGGATGAAGAAGGTCAGGACCAGCGCGCCAAGAAGCCCGCCGAAAAGGGACGAGACGAAGGCCGCAGACAGCGCCCGCGCAGCCTCGCCCTTCTTTGACAATGGAAAGCCGTCTAGAACGGTGGCCTGGCTGGCCGTCGATCCGGGGATGCCAAGTAGAACCGAAGCAAATGTATCGGATGTCGGAACGACCGCAATGAGGCCGACCATCAGCGCGAGACCCGAAACGGGCTCCATCCCGAACATGAAGGGCAGGACCAGCGACAGACCGGCGATGCCGCCAAGGCCGGGAAAAACCCCCACCGACAGGCCGAGCAGAACGCCCAGGGCCAGGAACATCATCTGCTGGGGGTGAAATATCAGGGAAAGCGCTTCTCCCAGAGCCGGGAGCGCGGTCGCAAGAAGATCCATGATCTTACCGTTAATCTGGGCGTTTCAGAATGGCCCCGCGCGTCAGCACGCGGGGCCGGTTGACCAGAAGGCCGATCAGTTCAGCGAAACGCCGTAACGCTCCTGAAGCCAGTTGATCACGAAATCGCGGGCTTCATCGGGAACCTGGGTGCCAAGGTTGAAGGCGGCGGCCGCGCCTGCACCGGTCATCTGCGGATAGACACCAAGCGTCGCTTCGGCCAGTTCTGCGAAGTCATCGCGCGCAATGATCTCGTTCAGGGCGTCGGTATAGGCCTGCACCACTTCATCCGAGGTCGATCCCGGCAGGAAGATCATCTTCTGCGCCGGGAAACCCGCGATGAAGAAGGCACGCCATGCTTCCCAGGCTGGACCTTCGGTCGAGCAGGCAGGGGTCGCGTCACAGACTTCCATGAAGGTCGGGATGTCGGGGAAGGTCGGGTCGCGAACGATGTTGCCATCGTTGTCCAGCGCACCCCAGGTCATCATCGGAACGGCAAGTCCGCCCTCGACCAGCGGCACGACCGAACGCAAGTAGGCAGACGAGGTCTGGTAGTCGATATTGGCTTCGCCGCGTTCGAACATCAGGCGGCCATCACCACGGCCCTCGATCCCGAAGACGGGTTCCACGTTCAACCCAAGCATTTCCCAGGCAAGGTTCGCCACAAGGTCCAGACGGGTCGCGCCCTGGCTGCCCCAGATGAAGTCGGTGCCCTGGAGACCGGTCGCATCCAGGCCATCCATCATGGCACCCATTTCCGGCGACAGGTAGGCTACGCCACCGGTGCCTGAGGCGAGCACGACGCGCCAGTCGTTATATTCATAGCGCACGCGCGGATCGCCAAGCAGGTAGGGGAACTGGGTCGACCCCGAGGTGCCGAAGATCAGGGTGCCGTCATCGGTGGTCTGCTCCTGGAACCAGTTGGCGCCAGAGGTCGAGCCCGCACCGGGACGATAGCGAACGACGACGGTGGGGTTGCCCGGCAGATGCTCGGAGAGAAGCGGCGCGAAGAAGTTGGCCCAACGGGCCGAGCCACCCGATTCCGAGAACGGAATCACGAATTCGACGGTTTCGCCAGACAGATCGACATCAGCCTGAGCGGGCGCGGCAAATGCCATGGCAGACGCGGCACAAAGGCCAAGCGCCACGCGGCGCGTGGTGGTGAGTTTGGTCATTGGTTTCCTCCCTAGATGGTCTGGCCGCCACCAAGCGGCCAACCCATTCCCAAGCCATTTTGAGAGCTTGATGGCACTTGTGTGACCTGCGAACCTTGCGGCAAGCTTACATGGCGCGAAAAAACGGAGGCGGCGGTCAGGGTGCGGATCACACTTGTAGAAGATCACGAAAGCCTTGCGAAAGGTATCGCCTATCGGCTGGGAGACCTGGGACACGCGGTCGACATCCTGGCAGACGGGCAGGATGCAGACGACCTGCTGCGCGGCGATGCCGCTGAACTGATCATTCTCGACATCAACCTGCCGGGGCTCGACGGTCTTACCGTGCTGCGCAACCTGCGGCTGCGGGGGGATGACCGCCCCGTATTGCTGTTGACTGCGCGCTCCGAAACGGTGGACCGCGTGCAGGGGCTTGATGCAGGGGCGGATGACTACCTGATCAAGCCTTTCGAGATGGATGAGCTGGAGGCGCGCGTGCGTGCCCTCGCCCGGCGTCGCGCCCGTCCCATCACCCGCAAGATCGCGATGGCCAGTGTGGAGCTGGATCTCGACACGCGGCAGGCAAGTTTTGCCGGATCGCCCGCCGCCCTGCCGCGCCGTGAACTCAGCCTGCTGGAGATCCTGATCGGCGCCCAGGGGCGCACAGTGGCCAAGGCCGACCTTCTTGAACACGTCTACGGAACCGGAGCCGACGTGGAAGAGGCGGCGATCGAGGCGCATATCTCGCGCCTGCGCAAGCGGCTCAAACCGCATGGGCTGGCCATCAAGGTGCAGCGCGGGCTTGGCTACAGCCTGGTGGAGGACACCGCGTCGTGAACCCGTCGACTTCGCTCAGGCTGCGGCTGACCGCGATCATCCTGATCCCGCTTTTGCTGATCTCCTTGCTGGTCGGTATCTGGCAATGGCGGGAAATGCGGCTTCAGGCCGAAGTCCTGTTCGAACGCTCGCTGCTGACAACGGCCCTAGCGATCGTGGCTGACGTGGCCCGATCCGGCGGGGATGCGCTGTCCTTGGAAACGCGGGATCTCCTCTCCGACACTTCCGGCGGCCCGGTCTATTACCACGGCTACGCACCGGACGGTGTTTACGTCACGGGCTATGCAACGCCCCCGGTGCGCCCCGCCACCCAGGATGCGCAGGCCGAACCTTACGCCTTTTACGACTCGACCTACTATGGCCGGCCTGTCCGGGTGTTGCGCATTCATGACGTGGCCACCGTGGACGGCATTTCGGGCCGCTTCACCTACACCGTCTGGCAGGAGCTTTCGGTGCGCGATGCGCTGCTGCGAGAGCTGTCCTACGGTGCCTTCATGGTAATGGCGGTGCTGATCGGCACGGTCGCACTTGTGGTGTGGTTCGGTGTGCGCTTTGGCCTGCGGCCGCTGGTCGACCTCGAAGACGCGATCTCGCGGCGCAGTTCAGACGATCTCAGCCCGATCCGGCGCCCGGTTCCGCCGGAAACCCGGGGGTTGGTCGACAGGCTGAATACGCTCTTCGGGCAGGTCGAAGCCGCAATGGCCGCGCAGACCGTCTTCATCTCCAACGCCGCGCACCAGCTACGCAACCCGATTGCGGGCGTTCTGGCCATGGCAGAGGCGGTGCGCTCGGCCCCAAGCGAAGATGCTGCTCGCAGTCGCGCCGGAGAACTGCTGAAATCGGCCCGTCACGCCAAGGATCTGGCCAACAAGCTTCTAACCCTGGAGCGTGCCAGTTCCGGCGAGGCGCTGGCAGATACCGTTGATCTTGCTGCCCTGCTGATGCGCCTGTCGGACACGCACCGCGCACGGATGACGGCGCGGGACGTGGCGCTGTCGCTGGCCCTGCCCGTGGGACAGGCCAAGGTCCAGGCTGATCCGGTTATGCTGGAAGAAGCCGTGACCAACCTGATCGACAATGCGCTCCTGCATGGCGGAGCCGGGCTGACCCGCGTGGATATGGCGCTGAGCCTGGACACTGACACCGCTACGATCCGGATCAGCGACGATGGCGTTGGAATCGCACCAGACGAGGTGGATATCGCGCTTGCCAGGTTTGGACAGACCAGCCCGAGCGAGGGCAGCGGCCTTGGCCTGTCCATTGCCGAAGCCGTCGCGAACAAGGGCGGGGGCAGTCTGACCCTGAGCGCCTCGGATGCAGGGGGGCTTGACGTAGCTCTCAGCTTGCCGCTCGCCGCCGAAGCGGATCAGCGGCCAGCCGCGTAAGCCTGCATTAGCCGCGGTGTTGCCGCAGCCTGCAGGATGCCGTCAGGCCGCTTGCGCGCAGCCGTGAGCCGCCCGATGGACCAGGGGGCTGCCACCTCCAGCCGATGCCCCTTGGATGCAAGCTCTGCCAAGGTGGCCTCGGGGAAATTCGGCTCGATCATCAAGTGGCCGGGGCGTGCGCCGCGCGGGTAGAAACTCGCCTGCAAGTGCCCTGTGTGGAAGAGCGGCCCGTCAATCGCCTCTTGCAGGTTCATCCCGTGATGAATGAGCCTGAGAAGGAAGATCAGCTGCCACTGGTCCTGCTGGTCGCCGCCGGGTGTGCCGAAGGCCAGCTGCGTGCCGTCCGGCCCTTGCGCCATCGAAGGCGTCAGCGTCGTGCGGGGGCGGCGACCGGGGGCGAGCGACGTGGGCAGGCCCTCGTCCAGCCAGAACATCTGCGCGCGGCTGTTGAGCGGCACACCAAGCCCCGGTACCACCGGCGAGGATTTGAGCCAGCCCCCCGAAGGCGTGGCCGAGACGCTGTTGCCCCATTGGTCGATCACGTCGATATGGCAGGTATCGCCCGGCTTTTCGGTCAGATGCGCCATGGTGGGTTCACCGATGCCGATGCCGCTATCTGCGGGCGCGGGTTCGGCCACGCGGGCGCGGAAGGCCTCGGCCCAGGCCTCGTATCCCGGGATCGCACCGGGGCGAAACTCCAGGCTTGCCGTCTCGCCGATTTGACTGCGCCGCGCCGCGCCATAAGCGGTCGACAGAAGCGTTTCCAACGGCAGGTCCATTGCATTGGGCTCGCCCAGATAGGCTTCGCGGTCGGCGAAAGCCAGTTTTAGCGCCTCGGTCACGAGGTGAACGAACTCGGGGCCGACAGGGTCCATCCCTGCCAGATCATCGCCGCGCAGCATCTGAAGCGCCTGCAATAGCACCGGGCCCTGCGTCCAGCCTCCGCATTTCCACACGGTCCAGCCTGCGTGATCCACGGAAATGGGCCGTTCGTAGGTGGCGCGCCAATCCGCCATATCCTGCCCGGTCAGCACGCCCTTGTGGCGCTGGCCAGAGGCATCCAGCACCTCGGCATCGCGCAGGAAATCGTCGATCGCTTCGGCCACGAAGCCTTCGTAGAAGGCCGTGCGGGCGGCTTCGATCTGTGCCTCGCGATCCACGCCCGCGCCCTTGGCCTCATCAACCAGCCTGTCCCAGAAATCGGCCAACGCCCGGTTGGCAAAGAGCGTGCCCGGTTCAGGCGCGTGGCCGCCGGGCA
>NZ_CAXREX010000091.1:0-13180 GCF_964229645.1 Nioella sp.
TGCAGCGACACGTCACGCAGCACCGTCCGGCCCGCGAAGGAGCAGGTCAGATTACGGACGTCCAGACGGGGGGGAGTGTGCACGGGGATTTCCGATCAATTGCCTCGGGTTTCGCGGATCACAGCCCTGAAACGGCGGTTCAAGCGTCGTGATCAGCACGCCACCGGTCGATCTGGGGGGCTCAGCGGCGCGCGAGAGATCTGGCAGGGACTTTCACATCTCATCTCAATTTGCTGGAATCCCTGTGCAAATATACTTGATCCACAAACTTATCCACAGAAAACAAAGCCGCGATTCATCGGTTTGACGGCCCCGTCCAGGTGAGAAGAACTCGTTCAGCGTCCCAATCTGGTATCAGATCGCGAACGTCCGGAAATCCACTCAAAACCGCCCTGAATTCCCATATTTGATCAAAATTATTGACGCGTGCGTTGTCTCTTGCCGAGCTTTTACCACCCACGGCCAGCTGAATCTTTTTTGAGTCCGTAAATGTGGAATCTTCAAGCCAGATTTAGACAAAGAACGAATTTTCAAGATCGTGAATCTGGAATCTCGTAACAGCTGATTTTGACTCGTTTTTCCTGAATCTCGTCTGACAATCGAGAAGTCTTCAACGATCTGCTCAGAGTCTGATCAAGAATCCGCGCATTGGCAGGACAAGACGCAGGATCAGTTGCACTTTTCCCCTGCGCGCTCCCATTCATCCTGCGCCGTCCGGCCGGGATTTCATCAAACTGTGCTGCAGAAAGAGTCAAGGATTCCATAAGGATTCAGGCAGAGTCTGAGACTCCGCTTGAACCAGGAATAACCTTTGGAAACGACCTCAGAGCGTGCTGTTCACCGCACCGCCATCCAAGAGCAGGTTCTGACCCACGATAAAGCCCGCATATTGCGAGCAGAGGAACGCGCAGGCCGCCCCGAATTCCTCGGCCGTGCCGTAGCGGCCGGCAGGAATGGTGGCTTCGCGGCGTGTCTTGGCTTCTTCCAGCGAGATCCCCTGCGCTTCGGCCGCGCCGGTATCGAGCGAAATCGCCCGGTCGGTCGCGTGAATGCCAGGCAGCAGGTTGTTGATGACCACGCCCGATCCCGCCACCTGGCGAGAGGTCCCGGCGACATAGCCCGTCAGGCCCGCGCGCGCGGAATTCGACAGGCCCAGAACCGGGATCGGCGACTTGACCGATTGCGAGGTGATGTTGACCACACGCCCCCATCCCCGCTCCATCATGCCGGGCAAAACCGCTTTCATCAGCGCGATCGGGGTCAGCATGTTGGCGTCCAGCGCCTTGATGAAATCTTCGCGTTCCCAGTCAGACCAGAGCCCCGGCGGAGGCCCGCCGGCATTGGTCACCAGGATATCGAGCGCGCCTGCGGCCTCCAGCACGGCGGCACGGCCCGCATCGGTGGTGATGTCCGCCGCGACCGTCGTCACCTCGACGCCGTGGGCCGCGCGAATCTCGGTCGCTGCCCGTTCCAGGGCCTCCGCGCCCCGCGCGTTCATCACGAGGTTCACGCCATTGGCGGCCAGCATCTCGGCACAGCCACGCCCCAGGCCCTTCGACGAAGCGCAGACAAGCGCCCTCTTGCCCGCAATTCCCAGATCCATGCCAGCCTCCCCTGCTGTGTTAAGCTTTCGTTAACCACCGGCTTACCATCCTCGCGCAGCGCCTGCCACCTTCTGTCCGCTTGATCTGCGTTGCGCCGGGGATTAGCGAAAGATCAGTAGCCCGGAGCCCCAGTTCATGTCCCGCAGACCCGCACAGTTCAGCTTTCCCACCTACCCCGTTTCCGATTTCCGGGTGCATTGGGGGGCGAATGAAGGCGACCCGATCGGGGGCGCCAATGACGTGGTGGCGGGCGACAACTACCGGCTGGAACGAGAGGCCCGGCCAAGGCAGCTTGCCATCTGGGACGGTCCTTCGGGAACCGAGGTCGCCGACGGGTCAGACATGGGCCAGCCCGGTGACCGGGTGCTGCTGGAGGTCTGCCACAGCCTGATGGCGCCGGGCGGAACGCTGGTGGAACTGCTGATCCTGACCGTGACCGGAGAGGCCGACACCGCCCGCGTGTTCCTGCCGCTCGCCCCGGTCGAACCGCGCGGCGAATACGAACTGGTCGCTTCCGAGGCCGAAAGCGCCCCCAAGCGGCTGGCCGATATCGCCTCGGTCAGCTTCATCGCGGGCACGCGCCTGACGCTGGCCAACGGCCGCCAGGTGCCGGTCGAAGAGCTGCGAGCTGGCGAGCGCCTGCTGACACGCGACCACGGCCCGCGCGAGATCCGCTGGATCGGCCAGCAGGTGCAACGCGCCACGGGGGCGCTCGCGCCCATCCTGATCCGCGAGGGCACGCTCAATGTCGCCAATGACCTGAGGCTCTTTCCACATCACCGGCTGTTCATCTGGCAGCGCGATGACACGATTGGCGCAGGCCGGTCCGAGGTGCTGATAAAGGCCACGCACCTTGTGAATGGAAGCACCGTTCTGCGCGAGGAAGGCGGGTTCATCGAAAGCTACCAGATCCTCTTCGATGCCCATGAGATCATCTATGCCGAGGGTGTCGCGGTCGAAAGCCTGCTGGTCACGCCCCAGACCCGCGCCGCCCTGCCCGGCAATCTGGAGGTTGCGCAGTCCGATGCCGACCGCATGCTCGCACAGGATATCGAGGTCGATGGCGCGGGGCTTGCTGGCGACGGCGACACCGCCGACAGGCTGACGCGAGCCAGTCGCGGCCAGCGCAGCGACGACTAGGCCGCCTCGCTCCGACGCCCCGCATAAGCTAGGTGCGCTGCCAGCCAAAGCTGGTCGAGCGCGGACAGTTCGTGGCGGTCGAAGCGCTCGGCCTCTTCCCAATACCGGCCAGACGGCGCGAAATAGGCCAGTTCGGCTTCGCGCATCTGGGCTTCGCGAAAATCCTCCAGCTCGGTCGGAGAGCCAGGGGCCTGAAGATGCGGCAGGGCGGGCAGCGTCGCGCGTGGAAAGACCAATCGCGACCGGGCTGCGCGCGACAGGTTCACACAGCGACAGCCAGCCTGGGCCGCCAACAGCATCAGCCGGGCCGACTTGGCCTCCAGCGATTGCAGGGTGATGTCCTCGCGCAGCGGATCGGCCTCGCCCGTGCCATAGAAATGGGTGTTGCCCGTGGCGGGGTAGACCATGTCGCAGCCCAGGAAGGCCATGACCTCGGGGCGCAGTGTGTCGAGCGCCCAGTAGCCCGCGGTAAAGGCCATGGTGCCACCGGCATAGACAAAGCCGCCAAGGCGGTTCTGCGCGGGCACGTATTGCGCCGCCGTGATCACCCGCTGGCCGGTTTCCAGCCGGTCCGGGTGCCGGTCGGCGGGAAAGTCCTCGGGGTGGATCAGGTGCGTCCAGGCCGGATGCACCCGCCAGGCGTTGTTGATGGCCACCACCGCGTCGAACCCGGACAGGTCCCAGTCCCGGCAATCGGTTGCATTGGGTCCGCTGCCCAGGATGAGAACGCGTTTGGTCATGGGGTGGCCCGCCTGTTTGACTGTCCTGATCCAAACCTAGCCCGGATTTCGCACAGGGCAACGCTGTCGCAGCCCTCTTGCCCCGCCCCCCGGCCCTTCCCACCTATTATCTATCGAGAGGGGGAGAAACCGACCATGACCGAGACCTATCTCGTCGCGACCGACATGTCCGCCCGCAGCGACCGGGCCGTGCGCCGCGCCTTCCGCCTGGCGCGCCAGAACGGGGCAGAGGTGATCGTGGCCCATATCGTCGATGATGCGCCGCCGCCCGATGTGGCCGCGCGGCACCTGGAGGCCTCACGAGAAGCGCTCGATCGCTTCGTCGGACGGCTCGACCTGCACGACAGGGCCGAGATCATCGTGAAATTCGGCGATCCCACGGCCGACATCATCGAGCTGGTCCGAACCCGCCGCCCCGGCCTGCTGATCATGGGCACCCATCGGCCCCGCCCCTTCCTGGACGCCCTGCGCGAAACCACGGCGCAGCGCATCGTGCGGATGACGAATTGCCCAGTCCTGATGGTGCGCGACCGCGAGGATCATGACTATGAGCAGGTGATCGCGGCCACCGACTTCTCACCGGCCGCGACCGCCGCGATCGAGCAGGCCGCGCAGCTCTCGCCCGGCGCTCGCATCCTGCCGGTTCATGCCTTTCACGTGCCCTATGGCGGGCTCATGGCTGCCTCGCCGGGCGGAACCGATGAGATCGCCGCCAGTTTCCGGCTGGAGGCGCAGGAGGCAGACGCCCGCTGGCGCGACACCACGACCCTGCCGGAAAGCTGCGGGGCGACCTCGATCCTGTCGGGCAGCGTCATGGCAGCACTGGAGCAGGAGATCGCGCGCATCGGTGCCACGCTGGTCACGGCGGGTGCGCACGGGCGCGTCGGGGCCGTGCGGGCGATCCTGGGCAGCGTGGCGACCGACCTGATGCGGATGCCGCCCTGTGACGTGCTGATCGCGCGCCCGCGCTGACCGCTCTGCAAATCCTTGCCAATTCCCATGGCTGCGCCTATACGCGCGGCCATGTTGGACACGCCCTCGAACCGCCCCGAATTGCCGCCTGAAATCGCCCGCCGCCGGACCTTCGCGATCATTTCGCACCCCGACGCCGGCAAGACGACGCTGACGGAAAAATTCCTCCTCTACGGGGGCGCCATCCAGATGGCCGGACAGGTGCGTGCCAAGGGCGAGGCGCGGCGCACGCGTTCGGACTTCATGAAGATGGAACAGGACAGGGGCATCTCGGTCTCGGCCTCGGCCATGTCCTTCGACTACGGCAAGTTCCGCTTCAACCTGGTCGACACGCCCGGCCACTCGGATTTCTCGGAAGACACCTACCGCACGCTCACCGCTGTCGATGCCGCGATCATGGTGATCGACGGCGCCAAGGGCGTGGAAAGCCAGACCCAGAAACTGTTTGAAGTCTGCCGCCTGCGCGATCTGCCGATCCTGACCTTCTGTAACAAGATGGACCGCGAAAGCCGCGACACGTTCGAGATCATCGACGAGATCCAGGAAAACCTGGCCATTGACGTGACACCGGCCAGCTGGCCCATCGGGGTCGGGCGCGAGTTCCTGGGCTGCTACGACCTGCTGCGCGACCGGCTGGAACTGATGGACCGCGCCGACCGCAACAAGGTGGCGGAATCGATCAAGATCGAGGGGCTGGACGATCCGGCTCTGGACAAGCACATCCCCGCGGACCTTCTGGAAAAGCTGCGCGAAGAGGTCGAGATGGCGCGCGAGCTGCTGCCGCCGCTTGACAAGCAGAGCTTTCTCGAAGGCCACCTGACGCCGATCTGGTTCGGCTCGGCCATCAACAGTTTCGGCGTCAAGGAACTGATGGACGGCATCGCGGGCTATGGCCCGGAACCGCAGGTGCAGACCGCCGAACCGCGCGAGGTTTCGCCCGAGGAAAAGAAGGTCACGGGCTTCGTCTTCAAGGTGCAGGCCAACATGGACCCCAAGCACCGCGACCGGGTGGCCTTCGTCCGCCTCGTGTCGGGCCATTTCGAGCGCGGCATGAAACTGACCCACGTGCGCTCCAAGAAGCCGATGGCAGTGTCGAACCCGGTGCTGTTCCTGGCCGCCGACCGCGAACTGGCCGAAGAGGCCTGGGCGGGCGACATCATCGGCATTCCCAACCACGGGCAACTGCGCATCGGCGATGCGCTGACCGAGGGCGAGACGTTGCGCTTTACCGGCATCCCCTCCTTCGCGCCGGAACTGCTGCAGACCTGTCGGGCGGGCGACCCGATGAAGGCCAAGCACATGGAAAAGGCGCTGATGCAATTCGCCGAGGAAGGCGCGGCCAAGGTCTTCAAGCCGACCTTTGGCTCAGGCTTTATCGTGGGGGTCGTGGGTGCGCTGCAATTCGAGGTGCTGGCCAGCCGGATCGAACTGGAATACGGCCTGCCCGTGCGCTTCGAGCCGTCGCAGTTCACCTCGGCCCGGTGGGTCAAGGGCGAGCGCCTGGCCGTGGAAAAATTCGCCGCCGCCAACAAGCAGCACATGGCCGCCGACAATGACGGCGACCCGGTCTTCCTGACCCGCCTGCAATGGGACATCGACCGCGTGGTGCGCGACTACCCCGAGATCACCCTGTCGGCGACCAAGGAAATGATGGTCTGACGGTCCCATCCGGGACCGGCTAACCACATATCGAGCGTTAATCCCCCGTTAAGATTTGCCGGGCTACGCACGGGGGCATGTATCGGTATCTAGTGCTTTGTGTGGGCCTCGCCGCGTGCGTTTCCGCAGGCGGCGAGTTCGCATCCCCCGATGCAGGGCTGACGGGCCGGTATTCCCGGCAGGTGGTGGTGTCCGACCACCCGCATCACGTCCTTTACGGCCACATGGCGCGCCTCACCGATGGCGAAACCGAGGTCCTGGCGCTTGTCATCTCGCACCGCCGCGACGGGGTGCATCGCCTGCGCTTTTCCCAGGCCCTGCTGCCTTCGGGCCGTCCCCTGCCCTTTCGCAGGCTCGATCCCCGGCTTGGTTGCAGCCACGGCCATTGCCGCAATGACGCCATCGGGTTCATCGCCCTGACAGAGGCCATGGTCGCCGAGGCAGGCCGCGCCGGGTTCCGCGCCCTCCTGGTGGGTCCCTCGGGCAGCATCCCGCTCGCGGTGCCGCCCGCGCCCTTCGCTGCGGTCGCGCAACACTAGAAAACACCAGCCCCACAGGGATTTGACCCTGACACGCAATTCCTTTATGTGCACGGGCAGCATCGCGATGCGCGCGATGGCAATACGCGGGGCGCGACGTGGCAGAGGCGCTCCACTCACCTTCGCGGGCAGATCCGCCCGCCAGACTGGACGCATATGACCAAATTCTCCGATCTCAGCCTTAATCCCAAGGTTCTGAAAGCCATTGCCGAAGCCGGCTACGAAGAGCCGACGCCGATTCAGGCAGGCGCCATCCCCCCAGCCCTCGAAGGCCGCGACGTTCTGGGCATCGCGCAGACGGGCACCGGCAAGACCGCCAGCTTCACTCTTCCGATGATCACCGCGCTGGCCCGTGGCCGCGCCCGCGCCCGGATGCCGCGCAGCCTGGTGCTGTGCCCCACGCGCGAACTGGCCGCGCAGGTGGCGGAAAACTTCGACACCTACGCCAAATACGTGAAGCTGACCAAGGCGCTGCTCATTGGCGGCGTCAGCTTCAAGGAACAGGACCAGCTGATCGACAAGGGCGTTGATGTGCTGATCGCGACGCCGGGCCGCCTGCTCGACCATTTCGAGCGCGGCAAGCTTATCCTGTCGGACGTGAAGGTCATGGTGGTCGACGAGGCCGACCGGATGCTCGACATGGGCTTCATCCCCGATATCGAACGCATTTTCGGCCTGACGCCCTTTACCCGCCAGACGCTTTTCTTCTCGGCCACCATGGCGCCCGAGATCGAGCGCATCACCAACACCTTCCTGTCGAACCCCGCCAAGATCGAAGTGGCACGGCAGTCCACGACCTCGGACACGATCACGCAGTAGCTGGTGGAATTCAAACCCTCGCGGCGCGACCAGACCGCCAAGGAAAAGCGCGAGATGCTGCGCGCGATCATCAATGCCGAGGGCGAGGCCTGCACCAACGCGATCATCTTCTGCAACCGCAAGGTGGATGTGGATATCGTCGCCAAGTCGCTGAAAAAGCACGGCTATAACGCCGAGCCCATTCACGGCGACCTGGATCAGTCGCACCGGATGCGCACGCTGGACGGGTTCCGCGACGGGTCGATCAAGTTCCTCGTGGCCTCGGACGTGGCCGCGCGCGGGCTCGACATTCCGAACGTGAGCCACGTGTTCAACTACGACGTGCCCGGCCATGCCGAGGACTACGTGCACCGTATCGGGCGCACGGGTCGCGCAGGGCGCAAGGGCACGGCGGTGATGATCGCGGTTCCCGCCGACGACAAGCTGCTGGCAGCCATCGAAACCCTGATCGACAAGCCGGTGCCACGCGCAGACGCGCCGTGGCAGCCGAGCGAGGCCCCCGCGCGCCGGTCCAAATCCGACGAAGCGGGCGACGAGGGGGACAAGGGGGACAAGGGCAAGCGCCGTGGGCGCGGCCGTGGCCGCAAGTCCGAGGACAAGGCCGAAGAGCCGGCCCCTGCTGTCGTGGAAGAGGACGCGCCCAAGCAAGACCGCCGGTCGGAGCGTCGCGGCGACAAGCGGTCGGACGGACGCTCGGACGGGCGCGGTCGTGGCGGCCGTGGCCGGGGCGAGCAGATCGTGGGCATGGGCGACCACATGCCGAGCTTCATCGCGCTGAGCTTTGCAGAGCGCCGTGGAGAAACGGAGCCGCCCGCTGAGACCGCCGACAGCGCGGCCGAGACCCCGGACAGCCCCGAGGGCGAAGACGCCGCCTGAGGCGCGCTCAGTCGATCAGCGCATCCCCCCGCTGGCCTGCCCGTTCGTGATGGATGGGCAGGGTGCGGCCGTAAAGCTGCCGGGTGCGTTCCGGTGCGCCAACCATGCCCGGCTCTTCCACGTAGGAAAAGATCGCCACGTAGCGCCTGCGCGCGCCTTTCAGCGGCGCGACCCGGTGCAGCGAATAGCGCCCCTTGAACAGTTGCAGATCGCCCGGCTCCAGGTTCAGAACCTTGACCCGGTCTGACTGGCCTTTCAGAACGCGCGCCACCTCGTCGAAATTCTCGGTCTTCTCGCGGATCATCGGGGCATATTCAAAGGCTCCGCCCGCCTCGGCGTTCTGGATGGCCAGCGTCACCGTGTAATTGTTGGTGTCGAAATGCCAGGGGAAGCCGTTGCCCTCCTCGGCCATGTTCACGATGACATCGGCAAGCGGGTCCGCGTAGCGATAAAACCGCTCTTCCTGCAAACAGTCGCGGATGAAGTCGTCGAAGCCCGCGCTGTCATGGATCACGCGCAGCGGCCCGTCCTTGGCAAAGCTGTCGGCGGGAATGAAGGCGTTCGAGCGGTCGAAGAACTGCCGGCGTGGGTCGTCCTGGGGCAGATCGGGGTTGTCTGCGGTGAAGTAGGCATTGGTGCGGTTGAAGCTGCGATGGCCTTGGTCAGACACGCCGTCGGCCTCGTGTGTCAGCGCCGCGATGCCTGCCTGGCTTAGGAACCCCTTGATGACCGCGCAGCCGTCACGCGCGAGATCGGCCCGCACCCTGGCAAGCAGGGCATCGCGCTCCGGCCCGTCCTGGTGGATCGGGTAGCGTGCCCGGTCGATCAGATCATCGGCGATCCACATGGTATCCTCCCTTTGCCGTTTCCATCAGCAAAGGGCAGGCCAGCAGGGCCGGTCTAACGGGAAATCGACCTTGTCGGGGTCGCGTTCAGGCCGCCATCAGGCGCGAGACGATGACCGCGACCTCGGGCTTGCGCCCGATTTCCGACACGCAGACCTGCCGGACGATGCGCTTGACCTCGTCCTCGATCTTGTCGTCATCCATGACCGTCTTGCGATTCATGCGCGGCAGGGCGCTGGCGAGCTGATCCTCGATCATTTCGGCCAGAGCATCGTGGCCGACCATCTCGGGCAGGCCGCGTGTCTCGACCCAGCAATCCTCCAGCGGCTCGTCATCCTCGTCGATGATGAGCGCCACCATCACGATGCCGTTGAGCGCCAGCTTCATCCGCTCGCGCACCACGCCGTCGAGCGCCCCGATAATGCGGGAACCATCGAGATAGGCGCGCGTGACATCCACATGCTCGACAACGCCCGGGGCGTTGCCCGACAGCTCCACCATGGACCCGTTGGTCGCCAGAACCGGCGTGATGCCCGCCTCGGCCCCGACCCGGCAATGTTCGCGCAGGTGGCGGTGCTCGCCGTGGTTGGGAACCAGAATCTGCGGTTTCACCAGCCCGTGCATCTTCATCAGGTCAGGCCGGTTCGCATGTCCCGAAACGTGGTAGAAGCCCGACTGCTCATCCACGATCTCGACCCCGATTTCCGACAGCGCATTCTGGATGCGGCCCACGGAGACCTCGTTGCCCGGAATGGTCTTGGAGGAGAACAGGAACGTATCCCCTTCCTTGAGCTCATGGCCCAGGTAGCGCCCGCGGCTCAGCGCGGCAGAGGCGGCACGACGTTCGCCCTGGCTGCCAGTCACGATCAGCATCAGGTTCTCGCGCGGCACCTGCGTGGCTTCCTCGGGGCTGACGGTCGAGGGAAAATCGGTCAGGACGCCGGTTTCGACGCCGGCCGTCACCATGCGCTTCATCGCCCGGCCCATGAGACAGACGGTGCGCCCGGCCTCGCGGCCCGCCTCGGCCAGCGTTTTGACCCGCGCGATGTTGGAGGCGAAGGTCGTGGCCACGACCATACCGCGTGCATTGGCCACAAGCTCGCCGATAGGCTTGGGCAACTCGCTTTCGCTGCGCCCCGCGTGGCGCGAAAAGACGTTGGTGGAATCGCAGATCAGGGCGCGCACACCTGCCTTGCCGATCTCCTCCCACATCGCTTCGTCAAAAGGTTCGCCGACGCGGGGGTTGTGGTCGATCTTGAAGTCGCCCGAATGCACGACGCGGCCCTCGGGCGTGTCGATGACCAGCCCGGCCGCCTCGGGGATCGAGTGCGACATGGGCGCGAAGCCCACGGTGAAGGGGCCAGCCGTGACCGTTTCAGGCCAGGTCGGCGCGACCTGAACCATTGCCGGGTCCTGGCCTGCCTCCTCCATCTTGCGGGCGGCGATATTGGCGGTGAAGGGGCGCGCGAAGACCGGCACCTTGGGGAAATGGCGATAGAGATGGCCAAGGGCGCCCACGTGGTCTTCATGGGCATGGGTGATGAAGATGCCCTCGACCCGGTCGGCGCGCTCGGCCAGCCACGCCACGTCGGGCAGGATCAGGTCCACACCCGGCGTGCCGTCCATGTCGGGGAAGCTCACGCCCACATCGACGAGGATGAGCCGTTCCTTGCCCTGCGGCCCGTAGCCGTAGACATAGGCGTTCATCCCGATCTCCCCCGCGCCGCCGAGGGGAAGGTAGATCAGTCGAGGTGCGGAGGTCATATCTGCCCGTTTTCCTTGTTGTAGCGATGGATCACGGTCAGGCCGTGGATCGTCAGATCGTCTTCGATCAGGTCAAATAGCACATCGCCCTGAGAGAACAATGGCGCAAGGCCGCCGGTGCCGATGATGCGCATGGGCTTGTCATACTCGGCGCGGATGCGATCGCAGATCCCGCGCACAAGGCCCACGTAGCCCCAGAAGATGCCCGATTGCATGCAGGCCACGGTGTTGGTGCCGATCACGGCCTGCGGCTTGGTCACGTCCACATGGGGCAACGCGGCGGCGGCGTGGTGCAGGGCTTCGAGGCTGAGGTTCACGCCGGGCGCGATGACGCCCCCCACGTAGGCCCCATCATGGGCCACCACGTCGAAGGTGGTGGCGGTGCCGAAATCCACGACAATGAGGTCGCCGCCGTGCCGGTCAAAGGCGGCGGCGGCATTGACCAGCCGGTCCGGCCCCACCTGCGTGCCCGCATCGACGCGCGGCGGGTTCGGAAGCAGGCAGTCAGGCTTGCCCACCACCAGCGGGCGGCAATCGAAATACCGGTCGCAGAGAACGCGCAGGTTGAAGACAACGCGCGGAACGGTGGACGAGATGATGCAATCGGTGATCTTCACGTCCAGTTTCTTGTGCGCCATCAGCGTGGACAGCCACACGAAATACTGGTCCGCGGTGCGCTGATGCTCGGTCGTGGTGCGGAAAGTCGCAAGGATCCGGGCACCGTCCCAGATCGAAAAGACGGTATTCGTATTGCCGGTGTCGATGGCCAGAAGCATGGGCGGCGTCCCCCCGTAGAGATCAGAAGAAGATGTCGGCCGCGGGAATCACCCGGCGACCCTTGGCCGTGGTCAGGATCAGGTTACCTGCCTCGTCGATGGTCTCAAACCGCCCGGTGATGGTCTCGGACGTGGTGCGGGCGGTGATCGTCTCGCCAAGCCGCGCGGCCTCGTTCAGCCAGGCGGTGCGGATGGGTGCGAAACCGTAGGTGCTGAACTGCTCTTCCAGCCGAGCAAAGGCGGGCGCCAGAAGATCGAGAAAGGCCTCGGGGCTGATGCGCGTTCCGGTTTCCGACAGCAGGCTGACAGGCGGCACCGCGCCAGGCTCCACCTGGTCCGCGCCGGGGGCGGCCACGAGGTTCACCCCGATCCCGATGATGAGATGGCTGACCCCCTGCCCCGCACCGACGCTTTCGAGGAGAATGCCGGCAACCTTGCCGCCATTGAGGAGAACGTCATTGGGCCATTTGAGCTTGAAGGAGGCGTCCCGACCCGTTGCCGCGACGAAGGCCTCGCGCAGCGCCAATGCCGCCACGAAGCTGCGCAGCGCGGCGGCGGCGGGCGGCCCGTCGGGCCGCATCACCAAAGAGGCGAAGAAATTGCCCTGGGGAGAGGCCCAGGCCCGGCCTCGACGGCCATGGCCGGCCGTCTGTTCCAGCGCCAGAACCCATTCCGCAGACGCAAGAGAGGGCGCAATGCGTGCGCCCTCTGCCATGGTGCTGTCGACCGATTGCAGAACCCTGCGGCCTACGCCTTCGGGCCAGTCTTGCATCGCTTAGCGCACCAGCGTTGCGGCGGCGGCTTCGGCCAGGCCATCGACGCCGAAGAGGTTGAACACCCCAAGCAGCATGATCGCGCCAGCAGCCACCAAACCTGCATAGGCCATCGCACCCATCTTGCCGTCGATGCCTTCCCGCTCTTCGCCGAAATACATGAAGTAGACGATGCGCAGGTAGTAGAAGGCGCCGATGACCGAGGCGATGACACCAAAGACGGCGACCCAGATCAGGCCCGCATCCACGGCGGCCAGCAGCACGGCGTATTTGCCGAAGAAGCCCACCAGCGGCGGAACACCGGCCAGCGAGAACATCAGCAGCAGGATCGCCAGGGCCTTGGTCGGCTCTTTCGAGGCGAAGGCGTTGAGCGACGAGATCGTGGTGACGTGGCGGCCATCCTTCTCCATCGACAGGATGAAGGCAAAGGTGCCGATATTCATGGTCACGTAGATCGCCATGTAGATCAGCATCGCGCTGACGCCCTGCTCGGTGCCCGAGGAAAGACCCATAAGGGCAAAGCCCATATGCGAGATCGAGGAATAGGCCATCAGGCGCTTGATGTCGGTCTGCCCGATCGCGGCAATCGCGCCGATGAACATGGACAGGACCGCCAGAAGCGCCACCACCTGCTGCCAGTCCGCCACGACACCGCCGAAGGCGTCGTGCACGA
>NZ_CAXREX010000092.1:0-32241 GCF_964229645.1 Nioella sp.
ATCGGTCTACGAGGATGTGAACCGCTACTGGACGCTCTATGAATTGGGTGAAAAGCTGGTGGACCTCGAAGACTATTTCCGCCGCTGGCGCTTCAACCATGTCACCACCGTCGAACGGGTGATCGGGTTCAAGCGCGGCAACGGGGGCACTTCGGGGGTGCAATACCTGCGCCGGATGCTGGAAGTGGAACTGTTCCCCGAACTCTGGCACGTCAGAGGAGAGCTGTAAGATGGGTGTCGCCCTGCCCCGCAAGGACCTGTTCGAACTCCCCGAGGGGGTGATCTATCTCGATGGCAATTCGCTTGGCGTTCTGCCCAAAGGCGCTGCCGCACGCGCCACGCAGGTGATCGAGCAGGAATGGGGCGGGCAACTGATCCGCGCCTGGAACAGCGCGGGCTGGATGGAGCTGCCCCGCGTGGTGGGCGACCGGATCGGGCAGCTGATCGGTGCGCCCGCCGGGACCGTTGCCACCGGCGACACGCTCTCGATCAAGGTTTACCAGGCGCTGGCCGCCGCCCTGAAGATGCGCCCCGACCGGCGGGTGATCCTGTCCGACAACGGCAATTTCCCCTCCGACCTTTACATGGCGCAGGGGCTCATTGGCACCATCGACAAGGGCTATGAGCTGCGCACCCCCGCGCCCGAGGATGTGGCCGACGCGATCACCGAAGACGTCGCTGTCGTCATGTTGACCCATGTGGACTATCGGTCGGGCCGGATGCACGACATGAAGGCCATCACCGAAAAAGCCCATGCCATGGGTGCGGTGATGATCTGGGATCTGGCCCATTCGGCGGGCGCCGTGCCCGTGGACATGGCCGGATCAAACGCGGAATTCGCCGTAGGCTGCAGCTACAAATACCTCAATGGCGGCCCCGGCGCGCCTGCCTTCATCTACGCCCGCCCCGACATTATCGAGAGCGTTCAGCCCGCGCTGTCGGGCTGGCTCGGCCATGATGCGCCCTTCGCCATGGAACTGGGCTACCGCCCGGCCATGTCCACCGAACGGCTGCGCGTCGGCACGCCGCCCATCCTGCAACTGGCGGTGCTGCAAGAGGCCCTCACGACCTGGGATGGGGTCGACATGGCCGACCTGCGCGCGGGTTCCATCGCGCTGTCGGAACGGTTCATCGGAGAGGTCTCCGCGCGCTGCCCCGAGTTGCGCCTTGCCTCACCGACCGACCCCGAGACACGCGGCAGCCAGGTCTCCTTCGGCTTCCAGCACGGCTATGCCGCCATGCAGGCCCTCATCGCGCGGGGCGTCATTGGCGATTTCCGTGCGCCCGACATCATGCGTTTCGGCTTCACGCCGCTCTACCTCGATGAAAGCGACGTGGTGCGCGCGGCGGAGATCCTGGAAGAAGTCATCAAGACCCGCGCCTATGAAGCCCCGGAATACCAGACCCGGTCGCGCGTCACCTGAGCGCGCGGCCTTGCGTCCAGACGCGCGCCTTTGTCCAGTTGATCATTCGCGCCTGCTGATTTAGGCCAGCCGCGACAGCAACCACGGCGAATCTCCGGGGACCTGCCGGGTGCATGGATTAGACCTGCGCCACAAGGCCCCCAGCCCCCCTCGGAACTTTGAAAAAGGGAACGGAACATGGCAGATCAAAAACAACCTGACATTGTGTATACCATTGTAGACGAAGCGCCCGAACTGGCCTCGGCCTCGTTCCTGCCGATCATCCGCAAATTCGCGGATGCCGCTGGCGTGACCGTTGGCACCAAGGACATTTCGCTTGCCGGCCGCATCCTGGCGACCTTCCCCGAATACCTGTCCGAAGACCAGCGTCAGTCCGACGACCTGGCCGAGCTGGGCCGCCTGGTGAAGACGGCCGAAGCCAACGTGATCAAGCTGCCCAACATCTCGGCCTCGGTCCCGCAGCTGGTGGCTGCCGTGAAAGAGCTTCAGTCGCAAGGCTACGCGCTGCCCGACTACCCCGAAGCCCCGGCGACCGACGAAGAAAAAGCCGTGCGCGCCAAGTATGACACCATCAAGGGCTCTGCCGTGAACCCGGTGCTGCGCGAAGGCAACTCCGACCGTCGCGCCGCCGCCGCGGTCAAGAACTTCGCCCAGAAGAACCCGCACCGCATGGGCAAGTGGTCCGCCGACAGCAAGACCAAGGTCTCGTCCATGCCGGGCAACGATTTCTACGCCAACGAGGTCTCGGCCACGCTGACCGCCGCACAGGCCGGGGCTGCCAAGATCGAATTCGTCGGCCAGGACGGCGCGGTCACAACGCTGAAAGACAACTGGCCGCTCATTGAGGGCGAAGTCGTCGACGCGACCTTCATGTCGGTCAAGGCGCTGTCTGCCTTCCTTGCCGACGCCATCGAGGACACCAAGGCCGACGGCACGCTCTTCTCGCTGCACATGAAGGCCACGATGATGAAGGTCTCTGACCCGATCATCTTCGGCCATGCCGTCAAAGCCTGGCTCGCGCCCGTCTTCGAGCAGTTCGGCGAAGAGCTCGACGCGCTCGGCGTGAACCCCAATTCGGGTCTGGGCGATGTGCTCGCCCGCGTCGCGGACAACGCGGAAATCATGGCCGCCATCGAGGCCGCCACCGCAAGCCGCCCGCCGATGTACATGGTGAATTCCGACAAGGGCATCACCAACTTGCACGTGCCCTCCGACGTCATCATCGACGCCTCCATGCCCGCGCTCATCCGCGCAGGCGGCAAGGGCTGGGGCCCCGACGGGAACGAGGCAGACACCAACTGCGTCATCCCCGACAACTGCTATGCCCCGGTCTATGACGAGACCATCAGCTTCTTCAAAGCCAATGGCGCGCTGAACCCGGCCACCGCCGGCACCGTGCAGAACATCGGCCTGATGGCCCAGAAGGCGGAAGAATACGGCTCTCACCCCACCACGTTTGAAGCTCCCGCCGACGGCACCATCCGCATCGTGCTGGCAAATGGCGAGACGCTGCATGCCCACGAGGTCGAAGCCGGTGACATCTGGCGCGCCTGCACCGTCAAGAAGGCACCGATCGAGAACTGGATCCAGCTCTCCATCGACCGCCAGCGCCTGACCGGCTACCGCTCGATCTTCTGGCTCGATGCAAACCGCGCCCACGATGCCGAGCTGATCAAATACGTCCAGCCCGCGCTGGAGGCCGCTGGCGTCGCCGACAAGTTCGAGATCATGCCCCCCCGCGAAGCCACCCGCGCCTCGCTGGAAACCATCACCGCGGGCGGCAACACCATCGCCATCACCGGCAACGTGCTGCGCGACTACCTGACCGACCTCTTCCCGATCCTGGAACTGGGCACCTCGGCCAAGATGCTCTCGATCGTGGGCCTGATGAATGGCGGCGGGCTGTTCGAGACCGGCGCGGGCGGCTCGGCACCGAAGCACGTGCAGCAGCTGGTCGAGGAAAACCACCTGCGGTGGGACTCGATGGGCGAATTCTGCGCCCTTGGTGAAAGCCTCAACTTCCTCGCCGACAGCCGCGGCAATGCCAAGGCAGGCGTCCTGGGGCGCGCCGCCGAAGCCGCAACCCAAGGCATCCTCGACGACAACCGCAGCCCGTCGCGCAAGGTGGGTGAGCCCGACAACCGCGACAGCCACTACTGGTTTGCCCGCTACTGGGCCGATGCGCTGGCAGCACAGTCGGACGATGCAGATCTCGCCGCCCATTTCGCCCCGATCGCCAAGGCGCTGGCCGAAGGCGAAGCGGCAATCCTGGCCGAACTCAAGGCCGTTCAGGGCCCGGCGGCCGATATCGGCGGCTACTACAAGCCCTCGGTCGAAAAGAAAGCCCAGGTCATGCGCCCCTCGGCCACGCTGAACGCCATCATCGGCTAAACCCGATCGACCCGAAAACGAAGGGCCGCCCGCTCCCCGCTGGCGGCCTTTTCCTTTCTTCTTGGCCGAAGTACTCCCGCCGGAGGCTCCCACGCCACCACAAGGTGCTGCCCTGTGACCCACAGACAGTCCTCGCCACGATCCCGCGGCAGCACGCGCCAAGGAGGTCCCCGCGCAAGCGGGGGGTGACGCGGTGCGTTCCCCGGTCGACGCGCCAAGGGCGCGGCGAAACCCGCTTGACCGTGCTGCCGCGCCGCCCCAAGCATGGGGGCATGAAAGTCAATGGCACCCCGTACCGGTCCCTTTGGTGGGACGATCAGGCACAGGCCCTGAAGATCATCGACCAGCGCTGGCTTCCGCACGACTTCCGCATTCAGCAACTCGACAGCCTCGCCGATTACTGCACCGCGATCCGCGACATGCATGTGCGTGGTGCCCCGCTGATCGGGGCCACCGCCGCATACGGCATGGCCTTCGCGCTGCGCAGGCATCCGTCCGGCACATCCATGGACGAGGCCTACGATCGGCTCCACGCCACGCGACCGACAGCGATCAATCTCAGATGGGCGCTCGATCGGGTGAAAGCTGCGATAACGCCCCTTGAGCCGCGCGACAGAGCTGCGGCCGCGCTGGCCCTCGCCCATGAAATTGCTGACGAGGATGTCGAGATCAACCGGTGTATCGGCCTGCATGGCCTGGCCCTCATCCGCGCCATTGCCGAAACGAAACCCGCGGGCGAGCCGGTGCGCCTTCTGACCCATTGCAACGCGGGCTGGCTTGCCACGGTCGACTGGGGCACGGCCACCAGCCCGATGTATCACGCCCATGACGCTGGCCTGCCGCTGCATGTCTGGGTCGACGAGACCCGGCCGCGCAACCAGGGCGCGCTGACTGCCTGGGAACTGGGCAGCCACGGCATCTCCCACAGCTACATCACCGACAATGCCGGCGGGCACCTGATGCAGCAGGGCCTTGTCGACATGGTCATCACCGGCACCGACCGCACCACGCGCAGGGGCGATGTCTGCAACAAGATCGGAACCTATCTCAAGGCGCTGGCGGCCCGCGACAATGACGTGCCCTTCTACGTCGCCCTGCCCTCGCCCACGATCGACTGGACCGTGGCCGACGGGCTTGCCGAGATCCCGATAGAGGACCGGCCCGAACGCGAGATCACCCATGTCCAGGGGCGCGATTCACGTGGCATCGCCATGGTGCAGGTCACCCCCGACGGAACCCCCGGCGGCAACCCGGCCTTCGACGTGACGCCCGCGCGGCTGGTCACGGGGCTCATTACCGAGCGCGGGGTCTGCGAGGCTTCCGAGGCGGGGCTCGCCGGGCTTTTCCCCGAGATGGCCGCGCAATGACCGCTTTCTACACGGACAGGACCGAAACCCGGCAAGCCATCATCGACGCCTGTCTGAAACTGAATGCCGAGGGGATCAACCAGGGCACCTCGGGCAATGTCTCGGTCCGGGTGGCCGAGGGGATGCTCATTACCCCCTCGGGGGTTCCTTATGAGGCGATGACCCCCGACATGATCCAGACCGTGCCACTTGACGGGGTGCCACAGCCCCAAGGCAGGCTCAAAGCCTCGACCGAGTGGCGGTTTCACCAGGCGCTTCTGGCTGCAAAGCCAGAGATGCACGCGGTCGTTCACGCTCACCCGGTTCACTGCACGGCGCTCGCGCAGAACCGCATGGAGATCCCGCCCGTGCATTACATGGTGGCGGCCTTCGGTGGTCACGACGTGCCGCTTGCTGGCTATGCCCTCTTCGGGGGCGAGGAACTGGCCAACAACGTGGTCAGCGCCATGCAGGGGCGTCACGCCTGCCTGATGGCCAATCACGGGGCCACCGTGGTGGGCGAGACCCTGGACAAGGCGCTCTGGCGCATGGGCGAGTTGGAGACGCTGGCGCGGGGCTATCTGCTGTCACTCTCGGTTGGCAAGCCGCATCTCCTGGACCGCTTCCAGATCGAGGAAGCCCTTGACGCCTTCCGGGGCTACGGCCCGCAGGACTGACCGGACAGGGCAGTTCACGCTTTCTTTCGAGCGGCGTCCGTCCTAGGCTTGTCGCGAATAGACATCCCGGCCTGGTGCCGGACCCAAGAAATTAGACTTTTGTTTTCATGAGCCAGTACTCCTGCCCGAATTGCGGCGATGACATCACCCCCACGATAGCGCGCGCCCGGCTGATGGCCTGCCCATCCTGCGGCTCCTCCGTGCTGATTGAAAACGAGGCCGTGCGCCTGGCGGGCAGCGCGGGCGTCATGGCCGAGGTGCCGCTTCTCTTCGACATCGGCGATACGGTGATCTGCGGCAAGACCAAGGTTGAGCTTCATGGACATGCGCGGTTTTCCTACGGACGCGGTTTCTGGGAGGAGTTCTGGGGCCTCACCCCGCAAGGAGAGCCCATGTGGGTGTCCATCGACGAAGGCGATATCGTGGTGCAACGCCCCGTCCCCGCCCGCAATTATCCCCGCGCGCAAGGCGGTTTCCGGCCCGGCCGCGAACTGACCTGCCAGGAAAAGCGCTACACGGTTGTCGAACTGGACGAGGCGGAATGCGTGGCGATCCGTGGCAGCTTCGACGAGGAACTGGCCGTGGGCGAGCGCTACAGCTTCGTCAATGCGCAATCGCCCGATGGCGTGCTGCTGTCGGGCGAATTGTGGGAGGGCGGCCAAGCCTGGTTCGTGGGGTTCTGGTTTGATCCCTTCGAAATCGAGGTGAGGAAACGCGCATGAGCCTGGCCGCCCCCACCACCGTCAACTGTACCTCCTGCGGGGCCGGGCTCGATGTGCTCGGCGGCGGACGCGTCATGGTCCATATCTGCCCCTATTGCGGGTCGGAACTGGATGCGCAGGACAACTACAGGGTGCTGGCCCAGTTCGAGGGCATGCGCCGCCCCGACAGCCCGTTCCGGATCGGCATGCGCGGCACCATCCGGGGGGCGGATTACACGGTGATCGGCACGATCGAGTTCATCGAGACCTACCGGGGCCGGACCTGGACCTGGATCGACCACCAGCTTTACTCCGCCACCCATGGCTATGCCTGGCTGACGCTTGAGGACGGTCACCCGGTCTTTACCCGCCGCTTCCGCCGCCCGGCCTGGATGTCGGTAGGCCAGGTCGAACGCGCCGATTCTCCCCCGCGCGTCAGGGTCGATGGCGAAAGCTTTCGCTATTACGAGACCTCCACCGGGCGCATTACCTTCGCGGAGGGCGAATTCACCTGGGCACCGCGCGTGGGCGACACGACCACCACGGTCACGGTCTTGTCGGACAGGACCATGCTCGGCTTCTCCCAGACCGGCGAGGAACGCGAAGTCTACCGTTCGGAACTGCTGGACAGCGCCGAGATCGGGCGCGCCTTCGGCATCGACCGGATGCCCGAGCCGCAGGGCACGCACCCGTTGCAACCCTATACCGGCGGCGAGAACGACCGCTTCATGCGCAACACCGCCCTGGTCGCCATGGCGGCCTGTTTCGTGCTGGCGATGGTCTTCGATGGCCGAACGGGCCGCGAGGTGGCCGACCCCATCGAGGTTCCTGCCGCCAGCCTGCCCGCCAACGTGCCCCTGACGATCCCCGAGATGCCCGGGCCGGTCCGCATCACGCTCGACGGCACCCCTCATGTTGCCCCGCTGCCCTCGGCACCGCTGTCACCGCTCTGGGCGCGGGTCGGGGTCACCCTGACCGACCCAACCGGCGCCCCGGTCCTAGGGGCCCCCACCGGCGGGCGCGTCTATGTCGGCGGCCAGGCAGAGGGCCAGGGCCCAGGCCCCACGAACCACGCCGAACTGGTCTTCCCCTCCAGTTTCAGCGGCGATTACAGACTGCAACTGATCGTCACGCAGCAAGGCCCGACCGGAACGGCTGGCACACAGCAACCGGGCGCAACCGTCGGTCAGCGCGTCAGCAGCGCCATCGACCAGATTGGCGCCGTCGGCCGCGAGATGCTTGACCGGATTTCCGGTTCCGGGTCCCCGTTTTCCGACGGCTCGATCACGATCCGCACCTATGCCGGCATGTCCAACGGCTACTGGCTCTACCGGTTGGGCTTCGTGTTTCTTGCAGTGACCATATTTACCCTTTTCAGGCGCATGCGGTTCAACGCCCGTCGCTGGAAGGGCTCCGACTGGACCAGCGAGGACTGACCAGATGAACCTGTTCCGTATCGCCTTCCTGTCCATCGTCATCGCCGCCATTCTCGGCGTGTCCTACGTCGCCTACCGCGGCGTTGCGCCAGAGACCACCGGGCGCAATATATCGCTTCGCCTGGGCAGCGGGGGGACCGGCGGGTCTGGTGGCTTCAACTTCGGCTTTGGCCGCGTCAAATAGCAAAGAGGACCACATGGATCTATTCGCTGAACTGCAACTGGCCGAGGTGATCGGCACAATCGTCTACACCGCCATCGGCATGGGCCTGATGTGGGTCGTGTGGAAGGTGATCGTTGCCGCGTCGCCCTTCCCGATCATCAAGGAGATCGAGGAAGACCAGAACGTCGCGCTGGCGATCATGATCGGGATGCTGTTCCTGTCGATCGCCATCATCATCGCGGCCGTCATCACGTCATGACCACCGCCCACGCCCCGCGCCTGCGCGAGGTCTGGCTTCTGGCGGCGACGTTCCTGGTCGCCATTGCAGGGCTGATCTACGAGCTGGTCGCGGCCACCGTTTCCAGCTACCTGCTGGGGGATTCCGTGCGCCAGTTCTCGCTGGTGATCGGGGTGTTCCTGTCCTCGATGGGGCTGGGCTCGTGGCTGTCGCGCTACGTGGGGCAGGCGTTTTCGGGCTTTGTCTGGGCCCAGGTGCTGCTCGGGCTGGTGGGGGGGTTCATGGCCCCCGTTCTGTTCCTCGTCTATGGCTGGATGGGCGATGTGGGCCTGCCGCTTTACGGGATGCTCATCGCCGTTGGGGTGCTCTCGGGGATGGAAATCCCGCTGATCGTGCGCATCCTCAAGGAGGAAGGCGCCAGAGAGTTCCGCTTCGAAAACGTCCTGACGGTGGATTACGTTGGCGCCCTTGCCGCCTCGCTGGCCTTTCCTCTGCTGATCATCCCGCATCTTGGCCTGATGTCGGCCAGCCTGGCCTTCGGGGCCCTGAACCTTGCTGTTGCCGGCCTGTCGCTGTGGGTCTTCCGCGACCGCACCACGCGCGTTCAGGTGACGCTTTGGGCGCTGGCCTTTGCTGCGACCCTGGGGGCGCTCTGGCAGTCCGAGCGGATCGTCAGCGTGGCCGATGCCGGCCTTTATGCCGACACGATCATCTATGACCAGGCGACCCCCTACCAGCAGATCACCGTGACCGCCTATCGCGACCGGGTGCGGCTGTTTCTCGACCACTCGATCCAGTTCGACAGCATCGACGAGTATCGCTACCACGAAATGCTGGTGCATCCGGCGATGGCCATGGTTCCGCGCGCCCGCAATGTGCTGATCCTTGGCGGTGGCGATGGCATGGCCACGCGGGAGGTCTTGCGCCACGAGGGCGTCGAGGCCGTCACGCTCGTCGATCTGGACCCTGCCGTGACCACCCTTTTCCGCGACCATCCCGACCTGTCCAGGCTGAACGCCCGCGCCTTCAGCGACCCGCGCGTGACGGTCGTGAACCAGGATGCCTGGGAATTCGTAGAGGCAAGTGACACGCTTTACGACGTGATCATCCTCGACCTTCCCGATCCCAAGAACCTGGCGCTGTCGCGGCTGTATTCCCGCAGTTTTTATGGGCTGCTGGCCGAACGGCTGAGCGCCCATGGCGCGATGGTCACGCAAGCGGGCTCGCCCCTTTTCGCGCGCGAGGCATTCTGGTCCATCGCAGAAACCTTCGAAACCGCGACCAACCCGCTTTCTCCGGGAAGGCCGGGGCTCTGGACCCTGCCCTATCACAGCTACGTGCCCAGTTTCGGAGAATGGGGCTTCATGCTGGCCGCGCCGCAGGAATTGGGGTCGGAAAGCCTGCCGCTGCCCGAGGGGCTACGCTATCTCAACGCCGATGAATGGCAGGCTGCCCGGCTCTTTGCCGGCGATATCGCGCGGGTCGAGGTCGAGGCCAACACGCTGCAAACCCATGCCCTGGTGGGCTATTACCTCGATGGCTGGGACCGCTGGTTTCCCTAGGACTGACCGCGCGGGAGTTCCGTCCTGACGACCCGCTCGGGCGCGAAGAGCGCCACCAGGTGATCGGCCGCGGCCTGCGCATTGGTGCGTCCGCACATGAAGATGTCGATCGCCGCATAGCCCCGTTCGGGCCAGGTATGGATAGACATGTGCGACTCGGCCAGCAGCACAACCCCCGTGACCCCGTGACCCGTCCCGAAATGATGGAAGTGATGGGCCAGAACGGTGGCCCCGGCCGCCTTGGCCGCGCCTGTCAGCGCCGCGTCGATCGCCGCCTCGTCTTCGAGCTCCGACACTCCATACAGGTCGAGAATCAGATGCAAACCGGGGGCGTGATCGTCAGGGGCACTCATGCCCCCGGCATAGCCCCGCACCACGCGATTGGGAAGCCCGCGAAGGCCCCTTCCTTTCCTTTCTCGCCCATGCAATCGTGAACAGATCAAGTAACTTCGCGCAGAGAGGATCCGCGATGGACCTGCCCCGCAACGCCTTCAAGGCCGCCCTCAAGGACGGTCGCAAACAGATCGGCATGTGGGTGTCGATCCCCGACAGCGGCGTGGCCGAATTGCTCGCGGGCTGTGGCTATGACTGGCTGCTGATCGACACGGAACATTCGGCCATGGGGGCGGTGGAAACGCTGCCCCTGATGCAGGCGGTAGCCCCCTACCCGGTCAGCGCGGTGGTGCGGCCGGGCTGGAACGATCCGGTCGAAATCAAGAAACTGCTCGACAGCGGCGCGCAATCGCTGCTGATCCCCTATGTCCAGAACGCCGAGGAAGCCGCGGCGGCGGTCGCTGCCACGCGCTATCCGCCGCTTGGAATCCGGGGCATGGCCGGCACCACGCGGGCCACGCGCTATGGCGCGGTCGCGGACTACGCCACCCGCGCGCACGAGGAAATCTGTGTTCTCGTTCAGGTGGAAACCGCCGAGGCGCTTGGCAATATCGAGGCCATCGCGGCCGTCGAGGGGGTGGATGGCATCTTCATCGGACCTGCCGACCTGGCCGCGTCGATGGGCTATCCCGGTCAGGGGTCGCATCCCGAGGTGAAAGCCGCCGTGATCGACGCGGTCAAGCGCATCACGGCAGCGGGGCTGCCGGCCGGGTTCCTGTCGCTCGACCCGGCCATGCTGGACGCGGTGAACGAGGCGGGCGGCCAGTTTATCGCCGTGGACGTGGATATGGTTGTTCTGCGACGCGAAGCGGCGGCGAAAGCGGCGCTCTGGCGCGAGAAGATCGGTTGAGGAAGAACGGACCGCGACCCGGCGGGTCGCGATCCGATCCTTTCCCCGGACGGATCGGGGCCTAGCCGAGGACCTTGGTCACGGCCTTGAGTGTCTTGCCGACGATCTCGTCGGCCTCTTCGGTGGTCAGGCAGAAGGGCGGTGCGAAACCCAGGATATCGCCCTGTGGCATCGCCCGCGCTATCACGCCCTGATCCAACAGCGCCGCCGCGACCTGCGGCCCGATCTTGTCGGAGGCATCGAAGAAGCTGCGGCTGTCGCGGTCGCGCAGGAACTCGACCGCGGCCAGCATGCCTTCGCCGCGCACATCGCCCACATGCGGGTGATCGGCCAGCGCATCGGTCAGGGCCTCGTTGAGATAGCCGCCCACGCGACCCGCATTGCCGACCAAGTCCAACGCGTCGATGAGTTCGAGGTTCGCCACGCCCGCAGCCGCGCCGATCGGGTGGGCGGAATAGGTCCAGCCGTGACCGATGGGGCCGTTTTCATCCGTCCCGCGTTCCAGAACCGACCACATCTTGTCCGAGACGATGGAGCCTGACAGCGGCGCATAGGCCGAGGTCAGCCCCTTGGCGATGGTGATGAGATCGGGCTTCAGCCCGTAGTGGTCCGATCCGAACATGGTGCCAAGACGGCCAAACCCAGTCACGACCTCATCGGCGACCAGCAGGATGTCATGACGATCCAGAACCGCCTGGATCGCGGGCCAGTAGCCCTCGGGCGGGGGCACGATGCCACCGGTGCCAAGGACGGGCTCGCCGATGAAGGCGGCGATGGTCTCGGCCCCTTCGCGCTCGATCAGGGCTTCCAGTTCAGCCACGCAATGAGCGGTGAACCGGGCCTCGGTCATGTCGGCGCGCGGGCGGCGGAAATAGTAGGGTGCCTCGGTGTGCACCACCTGCGCCAGCGGCAGGTCGAACTTCTTGTGAAAAAGCTCCAGCCCCGTCAGCGAGCCCGTCATCAGCCCCGAGCCGTGATAGCCGCGCCAGCGGCTGATGATCTTCTTCTTCTCGGGCCGGCCGAGGATGTTGTTGTAATACCAGATCAGCTTGATGTTGGTTTCATTCGCATCCGAGCCGGACAGGCCGAAATAGACCTTCGACATGTGATCGGGCGCGCGGTCCAGCACCATCTTGGCCAGGGTGATGCTGGCCTCGGTGCCGTGACCGACATAGGCGTGGTAATAGGCCAGCTCGCGCGCCTGCGCAGCGATGGCCTCGGCGATCTCCTGCCGGCCATAGCCCACGTTCACGCAGTAAAGCCCGGCAAAGGCGTCGAGCAGACGGGTGCCGTCGCGGTCCTCGATATGGCACCCCTGCCCACCGGTCACCACCCGGTTGGGCAGGTTGCCACGGGCGAAATCGGCAAGATGGGTGGAGGGGTGGAAGAAATTATCGCGGTCCCACTGTTCAAGCTGGTCGTTGCGAAGCATGGCTCTTTCTCGCGGTTGGGCGGCGCGCCGCCTTTGGTCACAGGGAAGGAGCCCGGGATGCACGCTGACCGGCCTATGCTGGCCGGATCGGGTCGGGCGGAGGCTCCGCTCACCCCGGCAGCAGCGCGCAATGCCTTTATTGCCGTGGTCCGTGGAAGAATAGCCAAGCCCGCAAGCCGTTTCCAGCCCTAGCTTTCGACCCGCGTGCCCGCGTTTCCAAGCCGTGTGAAGACATGGCTGGCGATGGCGGTGTCCTGCGCGCCGGTGCCGGTCAGGTCGCAGATGGTGATGTCGTCCTCGCTCTGCCGTCCCTTTGCCGCACCGGTGATGACGGCGCCGAGTTCCGGCGGCGTTCCCCGGTCCCAGAGCCTTGCGGCAAGCGCGGCCTCCAGCTCCCCCGAAACCTCGCACTGACGGGCACTGTCGCAGATATAGGCCTGCGCCATGCTCAGGGCGCGCGGGTCGATCTCGTTCTTTCCGGCCTGGTCCGAGCCCATGGCGGTGATGTGCAGGCCCGGGTGCAGCCAGTCAGCATCGAGCACCGGTTCGCGCGCGGGCGTCGTGGTCACCACAAGCTGGCTTTCGCGCACCAGCCGCTCGGGGCAGGACACGGCATCGACCTCGATCCCGAGTGTGATCCGCAGGTCATCGGCACATTGCGCCGCGCGCGCGCAGTCGCGCCCCCAGATCAGAAGCCGCTTGAAGGGCCGCACCAGGTGCGCCGCCTGCATCTGCAGCCGTGCCTGCACACCGGTGCCGATCACACCCGCCGTATCCACCACGGCCGGGGCCAGGTGGCGCGCGGCCACGGCACCCGCCGCCGCCGTACGGATATCGGTCAGGTAGCCATTGTCGAGAAACACGGCCTCAACAAGCCCGGTCCTGGCTGAAAACAGGATCATCAGCCCGTTCAGACTGGGCAGCCCGATCCTGGGGTTGTCGAAAAAGCCCGGGCTAACCTTGATCGCGAAACCGTCGAAGCCGGGAATATAGGCGGTCTTGACGTCGACCTCGCCATTGGCCTCGGCCAGTTCCATCGACAGGATCGGCGGCATCACCACCTTGCCCGAGGCCAGCGCCTCGAAGGCTTTCTCGACCACGTCGATGGCGGTCAGGTCGAGCTCGACCACCTCGCGCAGTTCGGCTTCGGTCACGATGCGAATGTCACGCGCCATAAGGCCTGCCTTTCAGAATACGGTCACCCAGGGCGACATCCTCGCCTGCCATGATGCGCAGGAACTGGGCCATGTCCAGATTGCGCCCGGTCACGATCGTGCCGGTCGGTCCTTCGGGCTGGACCTTGCCAGAAAGAACCGCTGCAAGACCCACCACACTGGCCCCCTCGGCCACCATGCGATCCTCGAAGAACAGGACCTGCATGGCGTCGCGGATCTCGTCCTCGGTTACGAGGATCGTGTCATCGAGCCAGTCACGGCATAATGGAAAGCTGAGCTTGTTGTTGAGACCAATCCCACCACCCAGACTGTCGGCGAGGCTCGGCACCTCCTCGATCTCGACCGGATGCCCCGCCACGAGCGAGGCATGCATGGCCGCGCCCCGGTCCATCGTGACACCGATCACGCGCACCTGGGGCTGCACGGATTTCACCGCCACGGCAACACCTGCTGCAAGCCCCCCGCCCGACAGAGGCACCAGGACCATGTCGAGATCGGGCCGCGCTTCGATCATCTCGGCCCCGATCGTGCCCTGGCCTGCAATCACGCGGGCGTCGTCGAAGGGCGAGATCTCGACAAGCCCCTCGGAGGCAACCAGCCGCTGGCTTTCGGCCAGTGCGTCGTCCTGGCTGCGGCCGATGATACAAACCTCGGCCCCGAGGGCGCGTATCCCGTCCACCTTGGCCTTGGGCACCAGTTCCGACATGCAGATAACTGCCCGGATGCCCCGCCGCGCGGCAGCCCAGGCCACCCCGCGCCCATGGTTTCCTGTCGAACAGCACGTCACGCCCGCCACGCCCTCGGGCAAGGACATGACGGCGTTCACGGCCCCGCGCAGCTTGAACGCCCCGATGGGCTGGCAGGTTTCCAGCTTGAGCAGGAACTCATGCCCCGCGCGCAGGCTCATGTAAGGGGACGGCACAAAAGGCGTCGCGTCGGCAATGCCGTTCAGCACGCTGCGGGCGGCATGGATATGGGACAGGCCAAAACTCATTGCTGAATATTTGTGCAGATTCCTGCGCGATAGGAAACTGCGGAATTTTCGTTCTTTTTTGCATCGCGCCCCTCTGCCCCCCTTGCAGCCGCATTCGGACCGATCACCTATGCTGCAAGGGGCGCAATGCCCCGACCAGTGCCCGGACCGGGCGCGTGACGCATGAAAAGGATTAGCCTTAAATGAAGCTCACTCTTCTTTCCGCCGCCGCTTTCGTGATGGCAGGCTCTGCCGCCATGGCTTGCCCGGACTATTCCCAGACCGGCGCAACCTTCGAGGCGACCGGAGACCAGCTCTATGCCGGGATGGATTTCTCGGTCGTGGCCGGTGGCGACAACAACCTGGCCGACTGCGGCCTTCCGGTGTCCGGTGCTGGGTATTTCATCACGCCGCCGGATTTCAGCTTCCTGCTGAGCGGCATGGCTGGCTACAACCTGGAACTGACCGTGGCGGGCGCTTGCGATACCGCGCTTCTGGTCAACACGCCCTCGGCCAGCTGGTTCTACGATGATGACAGCGCCGGCGACCTGCAACCGACGATGCTGCTCACCAACGTGGGCGACGGGCGCCTCGATGTCTGGGTTGGCACCTATAACGGCGAATATTGCGACGCCACGCTGCACCTGGAGACCTGGAACCAATAAGCTCCGGTAACCGGGGCGCCCCGCCTTGGGGCGCCCTTTTTCGTGCCGCTGCGTCACCAACAGGCCGGGGCTTGCCAAGCCCCCCTGCCCTCAGCAAGCCTTGCCCGACCGACCCGCAACAGGGTCCAAGGGAGGACTTGCCATGACCGACGCCCTGTTCCTGGAGCCCGAGCACGAGATGCTGCGCGACCAGGTCCGCCGCTTCGTCGAGGACGAGATCAAGCCCCATGCAGAGGCCTGGGAAGCCGATGGCAAGGTCCCGCGCGAGGTGCTGAAGCGCATGGGCGCGCTTGGCTTCTTCGGCATTCGCTACCCCGAGTCCTATGGCGGCGCGGCGATGGATACCCGCGCCACGGCGGTCTGGGCCGAGGAACTGGGGCGTTCCACCTTCTCCGGGGTTGCGATCACGGCGCTGGTGCATACCGACATGGCTTCGGTTCACCTGTTCAACGCGGGCACCGAAGCGCAGCGCGATCGCTGGATGCCCGGCATCGTCTCGGGCGAGGTGATCACCGCCGTGGGGGTGACAGAGCCCGGCGCGGGATCAGACGTGAAGGGCATCCGCACCCGCGCCACCCGGAAAGGCAATAACGCATACGTGCTGAACGGCTCCAAGACCTTCATCACGAATGGTGTTCTGGGCGATCTCTATTGCATCGCCGCCAAGACCGACCCTGCCGGGCCGCCGTCGCAGAGCGTCACCATCTTCCTGGTCGAAAAGAGCACCCCCGGATTCACCGTCGCCCGACAACTCGACAAGCATGGATGGCTGTCCTCGGACACGGCCGAACTCCATTTCGAGGACTGCGAGATCCCCGCCGAAAACGTGCTTGGCCAGGAGGGACGTGGCTTTTACGCGATCATGCAGAACTTCCAGAATGAGCGGATCGTTCTGGGCGCCATGGCCATGGGTGAGGCACAGGCAGCCATCGACCTGACCGTCGATTACGTCAAAACCCGGCAGGCCTTCGGAGCGCCGCTGTGGGACAAGCAGGCCATCCGGCAACGCCTTGCGATGCTTCAGGCCCGCGTGAGCGCCGCCCGTCACCTGGTCTATGCCACCGCCAAGCGCGACGCAGAGGGCGAAGAGGTCGTCAAAGAGGTGTCGATGATCAAGGCGCTTTGCGGAGAACTGGTCAACGAGGTGATGTATGACTGCCTGCAATTCCACGGCGGCACCGGCTTCATGCGCGGCACGGCCATCGAACGGATGACCCGCGATGCCCGCGTGCAGGCCATCGGCGGCGGCGCGACCGAGGTCATGCTGGAAGAGGTCGCCAAGCGCATGTAGCGGTCGGGAATTGACGGGTCGGGCTCAGCTGTTAGGCTATTCGACGGGATTTTAACCCGGATCGCCAAATGCCCGACAGCCCCTATCGCATCGCCGTCATCGCGACCCCCAATTTCAACCTCGCCACAACCACGGGGTTTCTCGACCCTTTTCGCGTGGCCAATTACCTGCATGGCAGCTCCATGTTCCGCTGGAGCCTGCACAGCGGTGCCGCCTCGCCGCTGTCGGCCAGCAACGGCCTACAGCTTTCGGTGGCCCCGTTGGAAGACGCGCCGGAAAAGCCGGATCTCGTGGTTGTCTCATCCAGCTGGACGCCCGAAGCCTATGCCGACGACGCGCTTCTGGCCCGCCTGCGCCGCTGGTCGCGGGCCGGGTGCCCTCTTGCCGCACTTGATACAGGGGCCTTCATCCTGGCGCGTGCGGGCCTTCTGGCGGGACGCCGGGCCACCGTCCATTACGAGCATATAGACGCCTTCGCCGAACTCTTCCCCGAGATCGATTTGACCGAAGAGCTTTTCACCATCGACCAGGGGCGGCTGACCTGCTGCGGCGGGGCGGCCTCGACCGACCTGGCCCTGCACCTTCTGCGCCAGCAGCAAGGCGATGCCCTGGCCAATGCCGCCGCCCGCTATATCTTCCACGAGCGGCTGCGCCCCGAAGGCGCTCAGCAGTTTCCCCAGTCGGTCGAGCCCCTTGGCACCTCGACCCCGAAATCGCTGCGCCGGGCGATCCGCCTGATGGAAGCCAACCTGGAGGCGAACCTGTCGATTCCGGATATCTGCACGGGCGTGGATCTCTCTCAGCGTCAGCTGGAACGGCTCTTTCGCACCCATGTCGGCAAGTCGCCCCAGCTCTACTACCGCGATATCCGGCTGGACCGGGCGCGCGGGCTGGTGACCCAGACCGACATGCCAATGTCCGAGATCGCGGTGGCCTGCGGCTTCACCAGCCAGGTTCATTTCAGCCGGGTCTACCGGGAACGGTTTGGCCTGCCCCCGACCAAGGACAGGGTGCAGGGCCGCATTCCCTTCGAATACCGGGCCTGGCCGATGCATCGCAGCGGCGCCTAGTTGTCGCCTGACGCTCATTTCATGGCGATCCGACTGTCATCCATGCCGGGATTCGCGCGGATACTGGGATCAGTTCCCGCGCAGGAGTTGCCCCATGACCGAGCTGCCCACCTCTGGCGATTTCGCCGCCATCCGCCGCGGTTTCGACCCCGATCCGTCCCGTTCCTTCTCGCTCGCCGCTGAGGCTTACGTCGCCCCGGCTTGGTTCCGCACCGACCAGGACGCGATCCTGGCGCGCAGCTGGCAATGGGTCTGTCACGTCGAAAAACTGCGTGAGCCGGGGGCCTACATGGCGACAGAAATCGCCGGACGCCCCATCGTCGTGCTGCGCGACGGCGACGGTCACCTGCGCGCCTTCTACAATGTCTGCAAGCACCGCGCCCATATGCTCGTTCAGGGCGAAGGCAGGACCAACCGGCTGATGTGCCCTTATCATGCCTGGGTCTATCGCCTTGATGGCCAGCTGGCCCGTGCCCCCCACACCGAAACGCTGGAGGCGTTCGACAAGGGAGAGATCTGCCTTGATGCCGTGCAGGTCGAGGAGTTCTGCGGCTTCATCTTCGTCAATCTCGACCCCGAAGCCGCGTCGCTATCCGTCCAGTCGGGTGATCTGGAAACCGAGATTCGCCACTGGGCCCCGGACATCGCCGACCTGACCTTTGGCCACCGTCTGACCTATGACATCAAGTCGAACTGGAAGAACGTGGTCGACAATTTCCTCGAATGCTACCACTGCCCGACGGCGCACAAGGACTTCTGCACCCTTGTCGACATGGACACCTACAAGGTGACGACCCATGGCATCTATTCCAGCCACATGGCCGATGCGGGCAAATCGGCAAACAGTGCCTACGATGTCTCGAACGCCACGGTGCGCACCCACGCGGTCTGGTGGCTCTGGCCCACCACCTGCCTGATGCGATACCCCGGACGGTCCTCGATGATCGTGCTGAACATCATCCCCATCGGCCCCGACCGGACGCTGGAAACCTATGACTTCTTCCTCGAAACACCCGACCCGAACGCGGCAGAGCTGGAAAGCATCCGCTATCTCGACGAGGTGCTTCAGGCCGAGGACATTGCCATCGTCGAAAGCGTCCAGAAGGGCATGATGACCCCGGCCTTCACACAGGGCCGCATCGTGAACGACCCGGAAGGCTCGGGCAAATCCGAACATGCGGTGCATCATTTTCACGGGCTGGTGCTGGACGCCTACGCCAAGGCGGCCCCCTGATCCCGGCCCGGAGAGGACAAACGACATGGGACGACTCGACGGAAAAGTGGCCCTTGTCACGGGCGGGCGCGGCGGGATCGGTCGTGCGATCTGCGCCCGGTTCGAAACCGAGGGTGCCCGCGTCTTCGCGGCCGATCTCAGCTCGTCGGGCAGTCTCGACGGCCCTGACGCCCGGGGCCAAGTCCTCCGCCTCGACGTGACCTCCGAGACTGAGGCGATGGCCGCGATCGACCATGTGGCCGGGGAAGCGGGACATCTCGACATCCTGGTCAACGCCGCCGGAATCGAGATTGAGAAGACCATCGAGCACACCACGCTGGAAGAGTGGAACCGCTCATTCGCGGTCAATGTGACGGGAACGTTCCTGACCTCCAAGCACGCGCTTCCCTTGCTGCGCGCGGCGGCTCAGGACGGCCCCTCTGCCAGCATCATCAATTTCGGCTCTTATGACGGTTTCATTGCCGATCCGGGCCTTGCTGCCTATTGCGCCACCAAGGGGGCGGTCCACGCGCTCACGCGTGCCATGGCTTGCGACCACGGCCCCGAGGGCATCCGGGTGAACGCGATCTGCCCGGGCTATATCGACACGCCGATGCTGCAAAGCTTCTTCAACGGGGCCGGTTCCGGCGGCGGCGGCAAGACCATCGACCAGTTGCAGCAGGCGGTGCGCGACGTGCATCCGATGCGCCGATACGGCACGCCCGAAGATATCGCCAACTTGGTTTTGTGGCTTGCCAGCGACGAAGCGCGCTATGCTTCTGGACAACTCTGGGTGCTCGATGGCGGGCTCTCGGCACAAGTCCAGCAAATGAGGCTCTGACCCATGCCCAAATCAGTGATCATCACCTGCGCCCCCACGGGTGGCATCCACACACCCACCATGTCACCCTACCTGCCGATCACGCCGGCGGAAATCGCCACCGCCAGTATCGAGGCGGCAGAGGCCGGGGCCAGCATCATCCACCTGCATGCCCGCGACCCCGAAACCGGCAAGCCCGATCCGCGCACCGAAACCTTCCAGCAGTTCCTGCCCGTGATCAAGCAATCGACCGACGCGGTGATCAACGTCTCGACCGGCGCGGGCCTCGGCATGAGCATGGAAGAGCGGCTGCGCGCCGCCACCGATGCCAGCCCCGAAATGGCAAGCCTCAACATGGGGTCCATGAATTTCGGCATCTTCCCGATGCTGGAGAAATACAAAGGCTGGAAGCATGACTGGGAACCCGAGTTCCTTGCCATGACCCGTGACTTCATCTTCCCCAACACCTTCGCCACCATCGAATACGCGCTGAAGAACCTGGGCGAAGCGCATGGCACCAAGTTCGAATTCGAATGCTATGACCTGGGCCATCTTTATAACGTCAAATGGTTCGTCGATCAGGGGCTGATCAAGCCGCCTTTCTTCATCCAGATGGTCTTCGGCATTCTTGGCGGCGTGGGGGCCGACCTGGACAACCTGATGCATATGCACAAGGTGGCCGACCGGCTGTTCGGGGCGGAAAACTACGAATGGTCCGTCCTGGCGGCCGGGCGCCACCAGATTCCCTTCGCCACGCAAAGCGCCATGTTGGGCGGCAACCTGCGGGTAGGGCTGGAGGACAGCCTTTACATCGGCAAGGGAGAGCTTGCGACCTCGAACGCCGAACAGGTGCGCAAGATCCGGTCCATCGTGGAAAACCTCGGGCTGACGGTCGCCACGCCCGCCGAGGCGCGCGAGAGGCTGGCGCTCAAGGGCGGTGACCGGGTGAATTTCTAAGGGCGGACGGATGCGGTTGGCAGGAAAACGAGCGGTCGTCACAGGCGGCAGACAGGGGATTGGCCGCGCCATCGTGGATCGGTTCGTGGCCGAGGGCGCGACGGTTCTGACCTGCGGGCGCGGTGACAGGCCCGAAGGGCTGGATGCAGCCGTTGGCTGGCAGGCTCTGGACGTGGCGGATGCAGGCGCGGTGGAGGCGTTCGCCGCTGCAACCGGCCCCATCGACATCCTCGTCAACAACGCGGGCGTGCAGGTCGAGAAGACCGTCGCCGACAGCACGGATGCCGATTGGGATCTGGTCATGGGCACCAATGCGCGCGGCGTGTTCCACATGTGCCGCGCTTTAATCCCGCGCCTGTCGCAAGGCGGCTCAATCATCAATATCGGCTCGATCTCGGGCCATGTCGCCGACCCGTGCATGGCGCTTTACAACGCGTCCAAGGCTTTCGTGCACGGGCTGACCCGGTCCATTGCCGTTGACCACGGCCCGCATATTCGCTGCAACGCGATCTGCCCCGGCTGGATCGAAACGGGCATGCTGGAGGCCGGGTTCGACCTTGCCGACGACCCCGCCGCCGCCCGCAGGGACGCGCTCGCCCGCCACGCCATGCGCCGCTTCGGTCAACCGTCGGACGTGGCAGCCATGGCGCTGTGGCTGGCCTCGGACGAGGCCGGCTTCGCAACCGGGCAACTGTTTACCGTCGATGGCGGGCTGACCGCCGCTTCCCCCCTCAATCCGGGACTATTCTGATGAGCGACCTCGACCAGACCGCCGTGATCGGCGCAGGCGTGATCGGCGCTAGCTGGACCGCCCTCTTCCTCGCCGCTGGCAAGTCGGTGACGGTTCACGACCCTGCCGAAGGCGTGGAGGCGCAGGTGCGGGATTACGTGGACCGGGCATGGCCCACGCTGGAGCAACTCGGGCTGGTAAAGGACGGGGCACCGGGTGCCCTGCGCTTTTCGGACGATCCCGCCGACGCGGTGACCGGGGCTGGTTTCGTGCAGGAAAGCGTGCCAGAGCGCCTGCCGATCAAGCATGCCCTTTATGCCCGGATCGAACCCGCGCTGTCCCCGGGGGCCGTGGTTGCATCGTCTGCCTCGGGCCTGACGCTTTCGGAGATGCAGGATGGCTGGAAGGACCCTGGGCCGCTGGTCCTGGGCCACCCGTTCAACCCCCCGCATCTCATTCCGCTGGTCGAGGTCATGGGCAACGCCCGCACCCGGCCCGGCGCGGTAGACATCGCCGAACGCTTCTATGCCGAGGTCGGCAAGGTCACGATCCGCGTCAACAAGGAAGTGCCGGGGCATGTGGCGAACCGGTTGCAGGCGGCACTCTGGCGCGAGGCCATTCACCTCGTGGTCGAGGGCGTGGCCAGTGTCAAGGACGTGGATACCGCCGTATGGGCTGGACCCGGCCTGAGATGGGCCGCGATGGGGCCGACAATGCTGTTTCACCTGGGCGCAGGCGCGGGCGGCATGGCCGAGTTCTGCGCGCGTTACACTGACAGTTTCAACCGCTGGTGGGACGATCTGGGCGACCTGCACCTCACGCCCGAGATCGCGGCCGAACTGGCCGACGGAGTCGGCAGGCAAGCAGCAGGAATCGAACCGGCCGAATTGTCGGCGCGCCGCGATGCCCTGATTGCCGCGATGCAGGTAGCGACGAAAAACCTGCCACGCCGCTGAGATAAACCATTTGACCTGAGTCATGGTTGCCAATCGCAACCACCCGCATCCTGAGGCTGTGGGAGGATCGATATGGCACGCTCTGATCTTGAGGTCGGGGCCGATCCCTGGGCCGATGCAAAGGCCCTTGTGGATGGCGACGACAACTTTCTGAACATCGGTTACGAGGCCGTGGACCGGCACGTTGCGCAGGGCCGCGGGCAAGACCTGGCCTTGCGATGGCTGGGCAAGGACGGCTCGCGGCGCGACCTGACTTACGAGGAGATGGCAGCCCTGTCCGCACGTTTCGCCAATGTCCTCCGGGCACATGAGCTGACCCCGGGTGACAGCCTGTTCGCTCTGACGGGCCGGGTGCCGGAGCTATACGCCGCCGCGATCGGCACGCTGAAAGCCGGGCTTGTCTTTACCCCGCTCTTTTCCGCCTTCGGGCCGGAACCCATCCAGACCCGCATGGAGATCGGCAGTGCCAACGTGCTGCTGACCACCGCGCAGCTTTACAAGCGCAAGGTGGCTGCCTGGCGCGACCAGGTGCCTTCGCTGAAGCTGGTGCTGATCCTGGGCGACGAGGCCCCCGAAGGCTGCGTGGCGCTTGGCCCCGCGCTGAAGGCCGCCGCGCCCACCTTTGAGATCGCCCGCACGAAGCCCGAAGACCCCGCGCTGATCCACTTCACCTCGGGCACCACCGGCAAGCCCAAGGGCGCGGTCCATGTCCATGGTGCCGTGGTCTACCACGCCTTTTCCGGGCGGCGGGCGCTCGGGTTGGAACCGGGGCGCATCTACTGGTGCACCGCCGATCCGGGTTGGGTGACCGGCACCAGCTACGGCATCATCGCGCCGCTCGTGAACCGGGTGACGATGATCGTGGACGAGGCCGAGTTCGAGCTCGACCGATGGTACGAGACCGTCCAGCGCGAAAAGGTCGAGGTCTGGTATTCCGCGCCCACGGCGATCCGCATGATGATGCGGGCAGGGGCCGAGGCGGCAAGGCCCTATGACTTCTCTTCGCTCACCTTCCTGGCCAGCGTTGGAGAGCCCCTGAACCCCGAGGCGGTAACCTGGTCCGAAAAGGTGTTCGGCCAGCCCTTCCACGACAATTGGTGGCAGACCGAAACCGGCGGCATCATGATCGCCAACCAGCCCGGCATGCAGGTCAAGCCCGGCTCCATGGGCAAGCCCCTGCCCGGCATAAGGGCCGGTATTGTCGAGCATCACGGTGCGGGCCTGAAAGAGCTGCCCGCGGGCAAGATCGGGGAACTGGCAATCCGCCCCGGCTGGCCCTCGATGATGCGGGCCTACCTTCATGAGCAAGCCCGCTACGACAAGTGTTTCGTGGACGGCTGGTATCTCTCGGGCGACCTGGCCATGCGCGATGCGGACGGGTATTTCTGGTTCGTGGGCCGGGCCGATGACCTGATCAAGAGCTCGGGCCACCTGATCGGACCCTTCGAGGTGGAAAGCGCCCTGATCGAGCACGAAGCCGTGGCCGAGGCGGGCGTGATAGGTATCCCCGATGATACCGCGGGCGAGGTCGTCAAGGCCTATGTCACCCTGAACCCGGGCTTTGCCCCGTCCGATGACCTGGAACGCGACATTCGGGGCCATGCCCGCAAGACGCTCGGGCCCGCCGTCGCCCCGCGCGAAATCGTCTTCCGAAACACCCTGCCCAAGACCCGCTCTGGCAAGATCATGCGCCGGCTTCTCAAGGCGCGCGAGCTTGGCCTGCCCGAGGGCGATATTTCCACGCTGGAGAGTGACGAGACATGACCGCCTCTGCCGACAAACCCCGCCTCACGCGCGACCATGTGCTGTCGCTCCTGCACCAGATGATCCGGGTGCGCCGTTTCGAGGACAAATGCGCCGAACTCTACACGCAGCAGAAAATCCGGGGCTTTCTGCATCTGTATGACGGGGAAGAGGCCATCGCGGCCGGGATCATCCCCCTGCTGGAGCCGCGCGACCGCATCGTCGCCACCTATCGCGAACATGGCCACGCCCTGTTGCGCGGGGTGCAGATGACGGCTGTCATGGCCGAGATGTATGGCAAGTCCAGCGGCTGTTCCGGCGGCCGGGGCGGGTCCATGCACCTGTTTGATGCGGGCACGAATTTCTACGGGGGCAATGCCATCGTGGGGGGCGGGCTGCCGCTGGCTGGCGGGCTGGCGCTGGCCGACCGGATGGAGGGCACCGGCGGCGTGACCGCGTGTTTCTTCGGCGAAGGCGCCGTGGCCGAGGGGGAGTTTCACGAAACCCTGAACCTTGCCGAACTGTGGGACTTGCCGGTTCTCTTCGTGTGCGAGAACAACGGCTATGCCATGGGCACGGCCCTGGCCCGCTCGGAATCGGAAACCGACATTCGCGCCAAGGCCGCAGCCTATGGGATCGAGGCGGAAACCGTCGACGGGATGGACGTGATCGCCGTGGAAGTGGCGGCTAAGAAGGCCATTGCCCGTATCCGCGAAACGGGGCGGCCCGTCTTCCTCGAATGCCGCACCTACCGCTTCCGGGCGCATTCCATGTTCGACGCCCAGCTCTACCGCGACAAGGACGAGGTGGAGTCATGGCGAGGCCGGGGGCCGATCGTGAAATTCCAGGGCTGGCTTCTGGAAACCGGGCTGATCCACCAGGACGACGTGGACAGGATCGAGGCCGAGGTCGCTGCCGAGATCACCGAGGCGGTCAGCTTCGCGGAACAATCCGAATGGGAGCCGGTCGAAACCCTCGCCAGTCACGTCCTTGGCCCCCAACCCGCCGATCCGCCCCCGGCCAAACCGTCTGGCACAACGGTCGAGATGACCTATCGCGAAGCGGTCAAGCAGGGCATCCGCGAGGCCATGATCCGCGACCCGCGCGTGTTCCTGATGGGCGAGGACGTGGGTGCTTACGGGGGCTGCTACGCGGTATCCAAGGGGCTGATGGATGAATTCGGAGAGGACCGCATCCGCGACACCCCCCTTTCGGAATCGGGCTTCACAGGCGCCGGGATCGGCGCGGCAGCAGCAGGGATGCGCCCCATCGTGGAGTTGATGACGGTGAATTTCAGCCTGCTGGCGCTGGACCAGATCATGAATACGGCGGCCACCATCCGGCACATGTCGGGCGGGCAGTTCGGGGCGCCCGTGGTGATCCGCATGGCGACCGGGGCGGGCAAGCAACTGGCCGCGCAGCATTCGCACAGCCTTGAGGGCTGGTATGCCCATATCCCCGGGCTCAAGGTGCTGACCCCCGCCACGCTGGAAGACGCGCGCGGCATGTTGTGGAGCGCACTGCAAGATCCCGACCCGGTGCTGATCTTCGAGAACGTCATGCTCTACAACCGCAGCGGACCGATCGACGAGGCTGCGGGCCCGGTCGACATCTCGCGCGCCGCGATCCGGCGGCCGGGCAGCGACCTAAGCCTGATCACCTACGGCGGATCGCTTTTCAAGACGCTGGAAGCCGCCGAGGCTCTGGCAGCCGACGGGATCAATGCCGAGGTTATCGACCTGCGCGTGCTGCGCCCGCTTGACGACGCCACCATCATGGCATCGGTCAACCGCACCCGTCGGGCCATCATCGTCGATGAGGGCTGGCGCTCTGGATCGCTTTCGGCCGAGATCTCGGCCCGGATCATGGAACAGGCGCTCTGGTCGCTGGATGCCCCCGTGGGCCGGGTTTGCGCGGAAGAGGTGCCGATCCCCTATCCAAAACATCTTGAGGACGCCGCCATTCCACAGGTCGCAGGGATCGTCGAGGTCGCGAAAGCCATGTTGGGACGGGTCTGATGGGCGTGTTTTCAATGCCCTCGCTCGGGGCCGACATGGAGGCGGGCACACTGGTTGAATGGCTGGTCGCCCCCGGCGATCAGGTTGCGCGCGGCGACAGCGTGGCGGTGGTCGAAACCCAGAAAGGCGCGATCGAGATCGAGTGTTTCGAAGCAGGCACCGTGAAGGAACTTCTGGCCGATCTGGACGCCGAACTGCCCGTGGGCGCGCCGCTTGCGCTGATCCTGGCCGAGGGCGAGTCCGCCCCTGCCATCAAAACGGCTGCACCGCCCCAACCAGCCCCGGAGCCTGCTCCAGCCAGCGTAGCCGATGCCAGGACGCCGACTGCGCCACCCCCACCAGCCGCGATGCCGAAAGGGACGGTCATGGCCTCGCCCGCCGCGCGCGTGCGAGCGGCCGAACTGGGGTTGGACCTTGGCACGATCCGGGGCACGGGACCTGGCGGGGTGATCGTCCTTGGCGATGTGGACACATCCGGCGTTCAACCGGCATCAAAACCCGCAGCCACGCCCGCCCCCAAGGGCACCCCGGCCGAGGAAATGCGCAAGGCGATCTCGGCCGCGATGACCCGGTCAAAGCAGACGATCCCGCATTTCTCGGTATCGGAGACGGTGGACCTACAACCGGCCACGGATTTCCTGGCCCGCGCGAATGCCGATCGCCCTCCCGCCGAGCGCCTGCTGATGGGCGCGCTCTTTACCCGCGCGGTGGTGGGGGCTGCGGCGAAGGTCACGGTGCTGAACGGGCACTATACCGAGGCAGGGTTCCAGCCCGCGACCCAGGTCAATCCCGGCATCGCCGTGGCCCTGCGCAGCGGGGGGCTCGTGGCCCCTGCCCTGATGGATGCAGCTGCCCTGTCGCTCGACCAGGTGATGGCGGGCATGCGCGACCTGGTGACCCGCGCCCGCGCAGGACGGCTCAAGGGGCAGGAAATGACCGCGGGCACCATCACGATTTCCAGTCTTGGCGAAAGCGGGGCCGAGGCGATGACAGGCGTCATCTTCCCGCCGCAGGTGGCCCTTATAGGCATCGGTGCCCCCAAGCTGAGGCCTTGGGTGGTCGCTGATGAAATCGTGCCGCGCCAGACCGTGACCATCACGCTCGCCGCAGATCACCGCGTGGCCGATGGCCGACAGGCGGCCCGCTTCCTCGACGAGATCGCCACCCTTCTGCAACAACCGGAGGCCCTATGACCCCAGACCAGATCCGCGCTGCCTATCTCGAAGAACTGGCCCGCGTCGCCCCCGATATCGACCCGGCCGATGTAGGTGAAAACGACCATATTCAGGACGACCTCGAACTGGACTCGATGGATGTCCTGAACCTCGTGACCGGCCTGCACGCGCGGCTTGGGGTCGACATCCCCGAGGCCGACTATCCCCAGATCGCCACCCTTGCCCTGGCCGTGCCCTTCCTTGCAGGCCGCATCGGCTAGTCCAGCACCACGATCCCGGTGTGCTTGGCCTTGTGTTCCGGTTCCACGTGAATGGTGATATTGGCATCCGGAACCGCCCGTTTCAGCGCCGCTTCGACGCGGTCGCAGATTTCGTGGGCGGCATCGACCGTGGTGTCACCGGGGAGAACCAGGTGAAAGTCGATGAAGGTCACCCGACCCGCATGACGCGTGCGCAGGTCATGGGCCTCCATCGCGCCGCCGGCTTCGCTGGCGATGACCTCGCGGATGATGGTGAGCGTGCCCTCGGGCACGGCCTCGTCCATCAGGCCGGAGACAGACTCCTTGATCACGCGACTGCCGGACCAGAGGATGTTGACCGCCACCAGCGCCGCCATCGCCGGATCGAGAATCCACCAGCCCGTCAGCATCGCCAGAAGCACGCCAACAGCCACGCCCGCCGAAGTCACCACATCGGCCAGCAGGTGACGGCCATCGGCCACCAGCGCGGGCGAGCGTTCCCGCCGTCCGCGCGTCAGCAGAACCCAGCACCAGACCGCGTTCACAGCCGTCGCCGCCCCGTTGACCAGCAACCCTTCCAGCGGGGCGTCGATGGGATGGGGGGCAAGAAAGCCGTAGAAGGACTCGCGCAGGATCAGAAGCGCCGCGATCACGATCATGACGCCCTCCAGCACCGCGCTGAAGAACTCGGCCTTGTGGTGGCCGTAAGGGTGATTGGCATCAGCCGGACGCGCGGCCACGCGCACGGCGATGAGCGCCGCCAGCGCCGTGGCTACGTTCACCGTGCTTTCCAGCGCATCCGACAACAGCGCGATGGACCCGGTCATCCACCAGGCCAGCGCCTTCAGCGCCAGGACCGCGAAACCCACCAGCAGGCTTCCGATCGCGAGTTTTATGGTGGTTGTCAAAGACCCCGCCCCGATGGTTCGGGCGGGGTCTAGCAGTGGCGGGGACCGCAGTTCAACCGCCAAGTCTGCACCTGCGAGGCAGTCGCAGGGAAAGCCTAGCCGACCTGCTGTTCCGCGACGATTTCACCGAAGCGGGTGAAGAACTTGCCCGACAGTTTCTTGGCCGTGCCCGCGATCAGCCGGCTGCCCAGTTGCGCGATCTTGCCGCCGATCTCGACCTTGGCCGTATAGGCCAGAATGGTGGCCGCGCCATCTTCGGTCAGGGTGACGTCAGCGCCCCCCTTGGCAAAACCCGCGGCCCCGCCCTTGCCTTCCCCGGTCAGGGAAAAGCTGCCGGGCGCACCGGCTGTGTCCAGCGTCACCGCGCCTGCGAAGCTGGCCTTCACCGGGCCGATCTTGAGCACGACCTTGGCCTCCAGGTTCTCGGGCGAATGCTGGATCAGTTCCTCGCAACCAGGGATGCATTCGCGCAGGATGTCGGGGTCGTTCAGCGCGCGGTACACCACGTCGCGGGGGGCTTCGATACGGATTTCGTCACTCAGGTCCATGTCTCGGTTCCTTTTGTCAGCAACATCTGGGATAGGCGCGCAGAGCGGCCTCGGCGGCCTCCTCTGGTGTCAATTCGGGAGGTCGGGGCCAGCGGGCTCTGAACCGCTCAAGCCATCTTTTCATCATGGGCGGTCTCCTTGGCGGTATCGGTGTTCCGCCACAGAACGATCTCGGCCAGGATCGACAGGGCGATCTCGTGCGGGTCGATGGCATGGATATCGAGCCCGGCAGGCGATTTCAGCCGGGCAGCCCGGGCCGGGTCCAGCCCCGCTGCCACCAGCTTGGCCGAAAGCACCTCGGCCTTGCGGCGGCTGGCCACCATCGAGACCCGGCGCGCGGACGTATCCAGCGCCGCTTTCAGCGCCACGCCGTCACCCTTGCCCTGCGAGGCCACGACCACGAAGTCGCGCGGCTCGATGCCCAGGCCATCGATTTCTTCAGGCGCAAACCGCGTCGCCTTCACCCCTTCGAACGCGCCGGATACGCAGACACGCAGCCCGGTCAGGCCCGCATGGGCGGCCAGCGCCTCGGCAATCGGGCTATCGCCGAAGATGACCAGACGCGGCGCGTGCTGGTAGGGCTCGATCAACAGGTCCACCGTGCCCCCCGAAGGGCAGCCGCTCTTGTAGGTCTGCACGCCGTCGGGATCCGTCATTGCCACCACCTTTTCCGAGGGTTTCACGCGGATCATCCGGGGGCTTCCCTCCACCAGCGCCTCTGCCGCCGCCGTGCGCACCGCGCGTTGCACGCAGGCCCCGCCGAGATGGCCGAGAATGTCTCCGCCGCGCGTGACCGCCGCCTTGGCACCTGCCTTGGCGCTGGTCGCGTCCGCAGTGCGCAGCACGGTCGCCATGCAAAAGGCCTCGCCGGTCTGGCGCAGCCGGTCAATCGTGTCGAAGATGTCGAAACCTGCCATGGGATGTCCTTTCACAGCTTCCGGAATTCGGGTTCCAGCGCGGCCAGCGCATCGAGCGTATTGGCCGGCAGATGGGCGTCGAGATGGGGCAGCGCGGCCTGCATGGCCGCAGTAACCGGGGCGTAGTCTTTCCAGCCCTTGAGCGGATTGAGCCAGACGATGCGCCGGGCCTTGCGGCGGATGCGGGCCAGAACATCAGCCAGGGCCTGCGGGTCACGCGTGCAGTATCCGTCAGACAGAATCAGCACCACGGTCCGGCCATTTAGCGCCCGCGCGCCGTGGCCGTTCAGAAAACTTTCGAGGCTTCCAGATATATCCGTGCCGCCGCCGAAGCCCTCGGCCATCAGCGACAACCGCCCGGCGGCGCGCAGCGTATCGTGATCGCGCAGGGCGTCCGTCACCCGCATCAGGCGGGTGTGGAAGAGGTAAGCATCTGCCTCGCAGCCACTGCCGACAAGGCCCTTGAGAAAGGCCAGGAACACACGGGAGTAAACGGTCATCGACCCGCTGACGTCGCAAAGCGCGACGATCCGCATGGGGCGCGGCGGACGCGCACGGCGGTAAAGGTCCAGCGGCTCGCCCCCACGTGCAAGGCTTGCCCGCTGGATGCGTCGCATGTCGAGTGCCGGGCCCCGCAGCGCCTGCTTGCGACGGCGCGACCGGCGGTCACGAATGGCGCGAGCGATGGCAAGGGCCGCGGCTTCTGCCTGCCTTAACGCCTCTTCATCCATCAGCTCGCGCAGATCCCGGCGGTTGAGATTGGCCGTGCGGGTCGCGATAAGCTTCCCGTCTGTCCCTTCGGCTTCGCCCTCACCGGGATCGGGGGTGGTGGCATCTTCGCTCCGTGAGTCACGATCCTGGGCACCGTCCCCCCTGTCCTGTTGCCAGATCTTCGGTTTTGCCGATTGCACCCGAACATGCGCATTCTGCGCGGTGCCCGCACGCTGTTTGCCCGCGTTGAACCAGTAGGCGTCGAATAGCTCGTCGAACCTTCGCCAGTCCTCAGCGTCGCTGGCCAGCAGCGCGCAGAGCGCCTGCCGGGCCTCGTCACGGTCGGTTGCGTTCACGGCAGCCAGCGCCGCCAGCGCATCGCCGGTTTCGCGCGGACCAACGCGCAACCCGTTCATCCGCAGATGCGCGATGAAGCCCGACATCCGGTCGGACAGCCCCTCGGCGCGGGATGGAAAGCGGGTGACCTGCATCATGCGACCTTTCCGATCAGGCGGTCCATCACCTCGGGCGGCGCGGCGTCATAGTCGGCGGCGGTCTTCAGAAGGCAAACCAGCGTCGCCTGCACCTCGTCGCGCGCTTTCGCCAGATCATTGACCCCAAGCCCGGACAGCGCAGCTGCCCAATCCAGCATCTCGGCAATACCGGGGGTTTTCTCGAGGTCTTCCTTGCGCAGCGCCTGCACCACGCCCACGATCTGGCGGGCAAGCTGCCCCTCGACCGCAGGCATCCGGGCCTTGAGGATAGCCAGTTCGGTTTCCTTGTCGGGGTAGTCGAGGAAGGAATACAGGCACCGCCGACGTAACGCGTCGCTGAGATCTCGCGTGCCATTCGCGGTCAGGATCACGATGGGTCTGGAGCGCGCCTTGACGGTGCCAAGCTCGGGGATAGTGATCTGGAAATCGGACAGGATTTCGAGAAGGTAGGCTTCGAATTCCTCGTCGGCCCGGTCGATCTCGTCGATCAGCAGAACGGGCGGTATGTCCTGGCTGATTGCCTCCAGCAGAGGACGTTTCAGCAGGTATTTGTCGGCAAAGAGCACCTCTTCGCTGGCGCTGCCTTCGGCGGCGCGAATGGCCAGCAACTGGCGCTGGTAGTTCCATTCGTAAATCGCGTGAGAGGCATCGAGCCCCTCGTAGCATTGCAGGCGGATCAGCTGCGTGTCGCGCAAGCTGGCAAGGGCCTTGGCCACCTCGGTCTTGCCAACGCCCGCCGGGCCTTCCAGCAGCAGGGGACGGCCAAGCACCTGCGCCAGATGGATCGCCATCGCCAAACGGTCATCGGCGATATAGCCCGAGCGGGCCAGACCCTTCTGGATGTCGGTGACGCTCATCGAACCCTCCCCGGTTCGGGCCGCCGCGCGTTGCCCCGCGGCAGCCCGGAGTTCCATCAGCCGTGCAGGCCGAGACCGTTGGCGATCTTCCAGATGCGCCAGTGGTCATGCGGCATGTGGCTTTGCACCAGCCCGAAGGGTCGGAAGGCATCGTGCACCGCGTTCGAG
>NZ_CAXREX010000093.1:0-19993 GCF_964229645.1 Nioella sp.
CGAAGGCACTCTTTGACGAAAACGCCCCGCTTTACGAATGGTTCGCAGACGGCAAGCTGAACGGCTGCTGGAACGCGGTGGACCGTCACGTCGAGGCCGGCCACGGCGACCGCATCGCCATCATCCATGACAGCCCGATCACCCATTCCCGGCACGAGATCACCTATGCCGAGCTGCGCGACCGCGTGGCCAGCCTGGCCGGTGCGCTGCGCGCCAAGGGCGTCGAGAAGGGCGACCGCGTCATCATCTACATGCCGATGGTCCCCGAGGCGCTGGAAGCGATGCTGGCCTGCGCCCGTCTTGGTGCCATCCACTCGGTCGTGTTTGGCGGCTTTGCCGCGAACGAACTGGCCGTGCGCATCGACGACTGTCAGCCCAAATGCATCATCGCCGCCTCCTGCGGGTTGGAGCCGGGCCGCGTCGTTCACTACAAGCCGCTGCTCGACGGTGCGATCGAGATGGCCGAGCACAAGCCCGACTTCTGCGTCATCTTCCAGCGCGAACAGGAAGTGGCCCATCTTGACGAGGGCCGCGACGTTGACTGGCATGCCTTCCAGTATGGCGTCGAGCCTGCCGATTGCGTGCCCGTCGAGGGCAACCACCCGGCCTATATCCTCTATACCTCCGGCACCACCGGCCAGCCCAAGGGCGTGATCCGGCACACGGCTGGTCACCTGGTGGCGCTGAACTGGACCATGCGCAACCTCTACGACATGAACCCCGGCGAGGTGTTCTGGGCCGCGTCGGACGTGGGCTGGGTCGTGGGACACAGCTATATCTGCTACGGCCCGCTGACCTATGGCTGCACCACGATCGTGTTCGAGGGCAAGCCCGTGGGCACCCCCGATGCGGGCACGTTCTGGCGCGTGATCCAGGATCACAAGGTCAAGTGCCTCTTTACCGCCCCCACGGCTTTCCGCGCGATCAAGCGCGAAGATCCGCAGGGCAACCTTGTGGGCGATTACGACATTTCGTCCTTGGAGTCGCTCTTCCTGGCCGGCGAACGCGCCGATCCCGACACGATCGAATGGGCGCAGGCCAAGCTTGGCGTTCCCGTGGTGGATCACTGGTGGCAGACCGAAACCGGTTGGGCCATCGCGGGCAACCCGCTCGGGATCGAGCAACTGCCGATCAAGATCGGCTCGCCCTCTGTGCCGATGCCGGGCTACGATGTTCAGATCCTTGACGAGGGGGGGCATCCGGTGAAGGACGGCGAACTTGGCGCCATCGCGATCAAGCTGCCGCTGCCGCCGGGCACGCTGCCGACGCTGTGGAACGCCGAGCCGCGCTTCCGCAAGTCCTACCTCGACCATTTCCCCGGCTACTATGAAACCGGGGACGCGGGCTACAAAGACGAGGATGGCTATCTCTACATCATGGCGCGCACCGATGACGTCATCAACGTGGCCGGGCACCGCCTGTCCACCGGCGCGATGGAAGAGGTGCTGGCCAGCCACCCCGACGTGGCCGAATGTGCCGTCATCGGCGTTGCCGACCAGCTCAAGGGGCAGATGCCCATGGGCTTCCTCTGCCTCAACGCAGGCACGGTGAAAGCGGCCGACGACGTGGTCGCCGAATGCGTCAAGCTGGTGCGCGAGAAGATCGGCCCCGTGGCCGCCTTCAAGCTGGCCACCGTGGTTCAGCGTCTGCCCAAGACCCGCTCGGGCAAGATCCTGCGCGGCACGATGGTCAACATCGCCGATGGCAAGGCGTTCAAGATGCCCGCGACCATCGACGATCCGGTGATCCTCGACGAAATCGCGGACGCGTTGAAAGAGCTCGGCTACCCGAAATAAGGGCGAGCCGATCCCAAACCGATCAGGCCGGGCCGCAAGGTCCGGCCTGTTTCGTTGTTAACCCAAAATTAACCATTCTTCCCGATGGATGGGGGCGGGGGACGTCCCGCCCGTCAGGGCGGAATTTTCGCGTGAAGGCGCGGCCATGAATAGTGACAAGGACCGGGGACGGGACAGCCTGGAGGTTCCGACGGGTCAACATGACGTCGATGAGGCCCGGATTGACGCGGTGCGCGATGCGCTGCGGCTCTACGGGCATGACATCCGCGCCGCCATGTCCGACGTGATCGGCGGGCTCCGCCTGATCGATTCCGACCGGCTCACACCCGAAGTGCAGGGCCAGATCGAGCGTGTGCTGGCGGCCGGGGAAACGCTGGCCGAGCTTGTCGACGGCATTATCCAGCTCAGTTCGGGGCAGACAGCGACGGATGGCGGCATTCGCAGCTTCGATTTCCGCAGTTTCCTGGCCGGGATCGAGATGCGTTGGGCCGGGCGCGCGCGCGAACAGGGGCTGGCCTTCGCCATGCAGGTCGATCGCCACGTGCCCGAACAGATCCATGTCTCGCGGCTGAAACTCGACAGGATCCTGGGCAACCTGATCGCCAATGCGCTGAAATTCACGGACGAGGGCGAGGTCCGGCTTTGTGTTCGGCAGGAAGAGGGTAACCTTGTCTTCGCGGTGCGCGACCAGGGCCGCGGCTTTTCCGAATCCGCGCTGCGCAGGCTCTTCCGGGCTGGCGGGCGCCCCGAGGACGAGGCGCGCCCCGGCACCGGGCTCGGCCTGCATATTTCCAAGGATCTTGCCGATGCCCTGGGCGCGACGCTTGCGGTCTCCAACCTGCCGGGCGGCGGCGCGCGGGTCATGCTGACGCTGCCGCGCGAGGCCTGGGAATGCCGGGACGAGGCCGCCGACATGCCCGACCTGTCGGACCTGACGGTCCTGGTGGCCGAGGACAATGAGACCAACCAGTTGCTCGTGCGCCAGATGCTGTCGGCGATGGATGCCCGAATGGTCCTGGCGCGCGACGGGCAGGAGGCGCTGGAAATTCTTGCGCGCGACCCTGTCGACATTGCGCTGATCGACATCGAGATGCCGCGCCTGTCAGGGATCGAGGTGATGAAACGGCTGCGCGCCGACCCTGCCTTCGACACGCCGCTGGTGGCGCTGACGGCCTATGTCATGCGCGAAAACCGCGAGGCGATCTATGCCGCCGGGGCAGACGGCATCATCGCCAAGCCGATCCGCTCCGTGACGGCCTTCGGCCAGGCCCTGCGCCGTCACGTCAGCCGCAAGCTCGGCCAGGTGGTGCCTGAGCCCGACCTCGAAACGCCGCTGATTGGCACGCTCAACCGGAACCGTTTCGAAGCGGTCCTGCAGGCCGCCGGACCGGCGGGCAAGGCAGAGTTCCTGGACCATCTCTTGCAGGACCTGCGCAGCGTGAAATCCGAACTGGCCTGCGCGATCCGGGCCAATGACACGCAGACCGTTCGGGCGCAGAGCCATATCCTGATCTCGCTCTCCGGCGCTGTCGGGGCGGACCGGTTGCAGGTCATGGCCGAGGCGCTCAATGCCGCCGCGCATCGCAACCGGCTGGCCGATGCCCGCCCGCTGATCAACACCTGTGCCGATGCGCTGACCACGCTGATCGGCCAGGTGGAGCGCCGCGCGCTGCGTGAAAACGTGCAGTAGCGGAAGGCTTGCAACTGGCACTTGGCAGGATCACACTGGGCGAAAAGCCCGGAGGTTATCCCGATGTCACTGGTCGATGATGCCGCGCGCGTGCGCGAAAACGCCTATGTGCCCTATTCCCGCTTCAAGGTGGGCGCCGCGATCCGCAGCACCGAGGGCAACCTGCACCTTGGCGTCAATGTCGAAAACGCGGCCTATCCGGAAGGCACCTGTGCCGAGGCGGGGGCGATCGCGGCCATGATCGCGGCGGGCGACAGCCGGATTGCCGAGATCGCGGTCATCGCCGATTGCCCCGCGCCGGTGCCGCCCTGCGGGGGCTGCCGGCAGAAGCTGGCGGAATTCGCCGACCCCTCCACCCCCGTGACGCTGGCCACCACCGATGGCAAGCGGCTCGAAACCACCGTGGGCGAGCTCTTGCCCGGTGCCTTCGGCATGGGTCACATGGAGGGGGTCTGACCCATGGATGCCCGCGAGATCCTCGCGCGGTTGCGCGTGGGCGAGCCGCTGACGCCCGACCACTACCGCTGGTTCGCGCAAGGGCTTGCCGACGGCACCGTCAGCGATGCACAGGCGGGGGCTTTCGCCATGGCCATCTGCAAGAGCCCGATCGGCCCCGATGCGCGTGTCAGCCTGACCCATGCAATGCGCGACACAGGGCAGGTGCTGTCCTGGGACGTGGATGGCCCGGTTCTGGACAAGCATTCCACGGGCGGGGTGGGCGACGTGGTCTCGCTTCCGCTGGCGCCTGCGCTTGCGGCCTGCGGGGCCTATGTTCCGATGCTGTCGGGCAGGGGCCTTGGCCATACCGGAGGCACGCTCGACAAGATGGAGGCGATCCCCGGCTACCGCGCCATTATCGGCAACGAGGAACTGGCCCGCGTGGTGCGCGAGGTGGGCTGTGCCATCGTCGGTGCGTCTGGTGAAATCGCCCCCGCCGACAAGCGGCTCTACGCGGTGCGCGATGTAACCTCCACCGTGGAAAGCGTCGACCTTATCACCGCGTCCATCCTGTCCAAGAAGCTCTCCGAGGGGCTGGAGGGGCTGGTGCTGGATGTCAAGACAGGCTCGGGCGCCTTCATGGCCACGCCCGAGGATGCGCTGGCGCTGGCGCAATCGCTGGTCGATACGGCGCAGGGGGCCGGGTGCCGCTGCACCGCGCTTCTGACCGACATGAACCAGCCGCTGGCCTCGACCGCGGGCAACGCGCTCGAGGTAATCGAGGCGATGGAAATCCTGACCGGGTCGGGCGGGTCTGCACGGCTCAGACAGGTGACGCTCTCGCTTGGGGGTGAATTGCTGGCGCTTGGCGGGCTTGCCGAGAATGCAGCCGAGGGTGAGCGCAAGATCAACGCCGCACTCACCTCGGGCGCGGCCGCCGAGATCTTCGGGCGCATGGTGGCGGCCCTTGGCGGACCGAGGGACTTCGTGTCGCTCTGGCGCGACCGCCTGCCCGCCGCCCCCGTCATGGTCGAGATCGCGCCAAGGACGTCGGGCTATGTCGTCGCCATCGACACCCGCGCCGTGGGCGAGGTGGTGGTGCATCTGGGCGGCGGACGGCTGGTGCAGACCGACGCCGTCGACCCTGCCGTCGGCCTGTCGGACCTTGCGGCGCTTGGCGACAGGGTCGATGACCAGCGCCCGCTGGCGCGCATCCATGCCCGCACCGAGGACGAGGCCCGCCGCGCCGCCGAGGCGCTTCATGCGGCCTACCGCCTGTCGGACGCCCCCGTCACAGTGCCCGACCTCATCCACGAAAGGATCGGCTGATGCCGCGCGCTTTCCTCGTCGTGATGGATTCCGTGGGCTGCGGCGGCGCGCCCGATGCAGACCGGTTCTTCAATGACGGCCATCCCGATACCGGGGCCAATACGCTCGGCCATATCGCGGCCGCCTGCGCGGCGGGCAAGGCAGAGGTGGGGCGCAGCGGTCCGCTGCGGATGCCCAACCTATCCGCGCTTGGCCTTGGCCAAGCGGTGAGGATCGCCTCGGGCACCGAGGTGCCCGGCCTCTCGGCCCCGGCGCATGGCCTGTGGGGGGCGGCAACCGAGGTCAGCCCGGGCAAAGACACGCCCTCGGGTCACTGGGAACTGGCGGGCCTGCCGGTGCCCTGGGACTGGACCTATTTCAGCGAGACCGAAAACAGTTTCCCGCCCGAACTGATCGAAGAGGTCAAGCGCATCGCAGGCACCGACGGCATCCTTGGCAACCGCCATGCGTCAGGCACGCTCATCATCGACGTGGAGGGGGAGCGGCACCAGCAAACCGGCTGGCCCATCTGCTACACCTCAGCCGACAGCGTCTTCCAGATCGCCGCGCACGAAGAGACCTTCGGGCTCGACCGGCTTTATGACCTTTGCGAGAAACTGGCCCCGACGCTTCATGCGATGCGGGTGGGTCGGGTGATCGCGCGCCCCTTCGTGGGCGATCCCGGCGCCTACACGCGCACCCCCAACCGCCACGACTACGCCATCATGCCGCCAGCGCCCACGCTGTGCGACTGGGTGCAGGGCGCGGGCCGCAAGGTGCATGCCGTGGGCAAGATCGGCGACATCTTTTCCATGCGCGGCATCGACGACGCGGTGAAGGGGGCGGACTCGACCTTGATGGGGCACCTCTCGGATCTCGTGGACCAGGCCGAGGAGGGCAGCCTGACCTTCGCCAATTTCGTCGAGTTCGACAGCGTTTACGGCCACCGGCGCGACGTGTCGGGCTATGCGCACCACCTGGAATGGTTCGACGCGGAAATCGGGCCGATCCTGGCCCGCCTGCGCCCCGACGACCTGATGATCTTCACCGCCGATCACGGCAACGATCCCACCTGGATCGGCACCGACCACACCCGCGAACGGGTGCCGGTGCTTGGCAAGGGGCCGCAAAGCGGGCAGATAGGGCTTTGTGCCTTCACCGATGTGGCGGCTTCCATCGCGGCCCATCTGGGCGTGCCATCACAAGGACCGGGCAAGAGCTTCCTATGAAATCCATCCCCAAGATCGAGGTTCACCTGCATCTCGAAGGCGGTGCGCCACCGGCCTTCATTCGCGGGATCGCCAAGGAAAAATCCGTCGATCTGTCGGGTATCTTCCGCGAGGATGGCAGCTATTCCTACAAGGATTTCTGGCACTTCCTGAAGGTCTACGAGGCCGCGACCAGCGTGCTGACCTCGCCCGAGGATTATGCCCGCCTCATGCGCGCAGTGCTGGAGGAAAGCGCCGAGCACGGCGTCGTCTATTCCGAGACCTTCATCAGCCCCGATTTCTGTGGTGGCGGCGATCTGGCGGCCTGGCGCGAATATCTGCACGCGATGGAGGAAGCCGCCGCCCGCGCCGAAGCCGAGCTTGGCATCACGCTGCGCGGCATCATCACGCCGATCCGCCATTTCGGTCCCGAGAAGGCCAAGCCGATTGCCGAATGCGCGGCGGAAACCGTGGGGGATTTCATCACCGGGTTTGGCATTGCGGGCGATGAGCTGGTGGGCAAACCAAAGGATTTTCTCTGGGCCTTCGACTGTGCCCGCGAAGCGGGGCTGAGGCTGACGGCGCATGCGGGCGAATGGGGCGGCGCGCAAAGCGTGCGCGATGCCCTGCGCGACCTGCGCGTCGAACGGATCGGTCACGGAGTTCAGGCCATCGAGGACCTGGCCCTGGTCGATGAAATCGCCGAAGCCGGGATCACGCTGGAATGCTGCCCGGGCTCGAACGTGTTCCTGGGCGTCTTCCCGTCCTGGCGCGACCATCCCATCGAAAAGCTTCGCGAACGGGGCGTGAAGGTCACGGTCTCTACCGATGACCCGCCCTTCTTCCATACCACCATGAGTGCCGAGTATGACCACCTGGCCGATACGTTCGGCTGGGATGACGAGATCTTTGACGACATCAACGCCAACGCGCTTGCCGCCGCCTTCTGCGACGCGGCCACGAAAGAGCGTGTGGCCGCCAAACTCAAGAAAGGGACGTGATGCAGCACCTCACCATCGTCGATCACCCGCTGGTTCAGCACAAGCTGACCCTGATGCGGGAAAAGGACACCTCGACCGCCGTTTTCCGCCAGCTTCTGCGCGAGATCAGCCAGCTTCTGGCCTACGAGGTGACGCGCGAACTGCCGATGACGACCAAGCTCATCGACACGCCGCTGACCGATATGGAAGCCCCCGTTCTGGCGGGACGCAAGCTGGCGCTCATCTCGATCCTGCGGGCGGGCAACGGGCTGCTGGACGGGATGCTGGAACTGATCCCGTCGGCGCGCGTGGGCTTCGTGGGGCTCTATCGCGACGAGGCGACGCTGAAGCCCGTGCAATACTATTTCAAGGTGCCCGATGAACTGGGCAAGCGCATGGTGATCGCCGTCGACCCGATGCTGGCCACCGGCAACAGCTCGGCTGCCGCGATCGACCTGCTGAAGAAGGCCGGGGCCAAGAACATCCGCTTCCTGTGCCTGCTGGCCGCGCCCGAGGGCGTCGCCCGGATGCAGGAGGCGCATCCCGATGTGCCCATCGTGACCGCCGCGCTGGACAGCCACCTGAACGAGAAAGGCTACATCGTTCCGGGACTAGGGGATGCGGGTGACCGCATGTTTGGCACGAAATAAGCCACACCCCTTTACCTGTCACCAATCCTCTGCCACTGTTTCCACAACAGCAATGGGGGTTGTCTGTGATGTGTATGTTGAAGGCCGTGTCCGGCCTGGCCCTCGCGGTCGTTCTTTGTGGTCCCGCATTTTCCCAGAGCCTGGCCGAGCTCGGCTCTGGTCCCGCCGAACTGCCACCGGCAAGTTACCGGGCCGATCAATATGTTGACAGCCGAGGCTGTGTCTTCATCCGGGCCGGATATGGTGGCGAAGAAACCTGGGTGCCGCGCGTGACCCGGGACCGCCAGCCGCTTTGCGGATATCAGCCGTCGATCCAGACCGAGGCCCCGGTGGCCGTGGCCAGCGCGCCCGCGTCGGAGCCGCAGGCTCCCGTGGCCAGCGCCGCGCCCGCCGCGCCCGCCCAGGTCGCAGCCTCTGCCCCCGCGACGACGGCCCCGGCGCCCGTCGTGCGTCCCGCGCCCGTGCGCGTGGCTGCCGCGCCTGCGCCCGCTGCTGCGCCTGCGGCCCCTGCGCCACAACAGATGCGCACTGTCAGCTGCCAGGGCATGCCCGCCAATGCGGGCTTCTACATGAACGGGGCCAACGTGCGCTGCGGTCCCCAGGCCATCCATCCCGCCGATGGACAACCCGTGCTGCGCGCGGGCGCTGCCGCGGCCCAGGCCCGGCAGGTCGAGCTGACGGCGCAGGTCGTTCCCGAGGGCTATCGCCCGGCCTGGGATGATGGCCGCCTGAATGCGGCCAGGGGCCTGGCCCATGCCACGCCCCAGGGCGACGCGGCGATGGCGGCTCTCTGGACAGATACCGTGCCAATGGAACCCATTGATCCCGCAGCCGATGGTGTGGCTGTCAGCCGGGCCGCCCAGGCCCCCTCGGCGCAGCCTGTTGTGACCCGCGCCTCCTCGACGCCCGATATCGCGGCCGAAGAGGCCGAGACGCCGGCGCCGACGATCCATGTCGGGGCAGGGCATCGCTACGTGGAAATTGCCCGCTATTCGGACCGCGACAGCGCCGATGATGCGCGCCTGAGGCTTCAGCAGCGCGGGGTTGCAACGCAGCTCGGCGGGGTGGAGCGTGGCGGCGAGGTGACGGGCTTCGTCGTGCTGGCCGGTCCCTTCGACGACCCGCAGGCGCTTGGCCGGATGCTGATGCGCGTGCGCGGGATCGGCTACAGCGCGGCGGTCACGCGCTAGGCCGCTCAGCCATCGCAGATTTCCTGGAGGGCGATCCAGTTCTGGTCGGTCAGCAAGGGCGCACGCAGGCGACCCCTCATGGGGTTGCCCTCGATCAGGTCGAGTACGGTTTCCCCAGTCAGATCAATCGCATAGGCATAAGGCTCCGAGCTTATCCCGGCCTGCTCGAAACGCGCCAGCAGGCGGTCGGTGGCGACGGGTGCAGGCGGCGTGGTCAGCAGGCGGGCGGCATGCGCGCGCAGGTAGCTTCCGTCGATCTCGCCCGTGGTCAGAAGCCGACCCGTGGCCATCAGTCCCGCTTCCTCCAACAGGCGCAGCATCGGCAGTTGTTGGCGGCGGCGCAGGTCCTCGGCCAGCAGGAAACCGGCCAGCACGGCTGGGTCTTCGTAATCTTCCACGAGGGACCGGTTGATCACCATGATATTGCCCGGCAGATGCGCCGTGACCTGCGCCGTGGAGGGCAGAACGATGATCTGCGGGGCCGCTGAGCCGAAAACGGCTGCGCTGAATTCTCGCGTGATTTCAACACCATCGCGTCCCGCGCAAGGGCGGCCGGCGAGGTCGGCCATGCCGGCGAGGATGCGTTGGCCGATCTCGATGCGGGCGGCGGCGGGCAGGGCTTGCGCGGTCTGGCGCATCAGCGCGCCGGGCAGCCACAGCACGCAGACGAGGATCGTCACGAGGCTGAGCACCCCACCGAGCCAAAGCCGCAGGCGCCCCGGATGCGGGCGGCGTTTCTCGATCACGCTGCGCACCCGCTCGATCGCTTCGATCATGTCGGCATCGCTGAGTTCGAGCAGTTCATCGGCCTCGCCATCAGGGGCATAGAGGGCCGGATTTTTCCCTGGATTCAATCGCTTGACGGCCGGAAGCGACCAGTGCGACAGGGCGGTTTCGGCCATGGTCGAGATCACCAGCGTGGCATCGCCCAATGACACGACGACCTCTCGGCGCTGGCTGTCGGGGGTTTCCCGCCAGAGCCCTGTCGTCTCCAGACGCTGATATTCGCTAAGCGCCGTCATTGCTCGATTTTATCTGCCCAACTGGAAGGAAGCCTACCGGATTGGCGCGGTTTGCTCAACTCGCCGTGGTCCAAAAAGACCCCGGTGCCCCCCGTACACCCCCTGTACACCCTCCGTGCAGACGCGAAGGCATATCGGACGCCGGAAGGGCGCGGGCCAGAACCGCCCGAAATGTCCGGGGGTCGACGGGGCAGGGGGCATCTGGTGGCGGTGGGAAGAGGCCGCGCCCCGGCCCGGCATGGGCAAGCGCAGGCTGCGCCGCTGCCCGTCGATTTGAAAGCTAGGGACCTGCGCCAGATCCTGCCCGTTGCGGCAGCCGGTCGCCCGGTGGTTCAGAGAATGACCTCCCCCAGTGCCTTGGGGTGATGGGTGAGAGGCTCCCACCCGGTGTCGGTGATGATGAAGCTGTCGCCCACCTGCGCGCGGAAGGTTTCGACCGACACCGATCCGTCGACGGCCAGCACCATGCCCGGTTGCAGGATCGTGCTGTCGCCCGTCACAAGCTGCGGTTTCTCGAGGAAGCTGAAGCCCGTCGCGCGCCCACAGCGGAACGGGTATTCGAAGCCCGCGCCCTGGATCACCTCGGCATAGGCGGCATGCACGCTTTCAGCGGTGACACCGGGCCCAAGCGCGTCGAGCGCGGCCTTCTGGCTGGCCACGGCGACCTCGTAGACCGCCGCCTGGTCGTCGGGGGCCTCGCCGATCCAGAAGGTGCGGTCGAAGCCCAGTTTGAAGCGGTGGAAATTGGTCATCCCGCAGAAGCACAGGAAGACCGGTTCGCCCCGCCGCATGATCCGGGTCGAGGCACGGTGATGGGTTTTCACGATGTCCCGGCCCGAGGCCATGATTTGCAGGAAATGGGTGTTGGGCGACATGTCGGCATCATCGTAATGGGCCGACAGAAGTTCGGCCGCCTTGCGGGTGCCCGCCTGCGAGGTGGCCAGCGCGACCTCGTATTCCGGCACCCCGTCGCCGATGGCCGCACGGCCTGCCGCCATCATCGCGCCCGCCACCTCGCCCGCGTGGCGGGCCAGTTGCAGTTCCTGAGGGGACTTGATCATGCGCATCTCGGCGAGGATGGGGGTCACGCTGGCGACGCTTGTGGCGGCTGTCAGCTCGTCCACATAGGCGCGCACGAGGGGCGGCATGTGGTGGGGCTCGATACCGATGCGGGCGGCCCCCTTCAGCGCGCCGGGCAGTTCCGCCCGCCACTCCGCGCCCATGCCGTCGTTCCAGGCGGCGATCCGGTCGACGCGGGCCGAGGCCAGCGCGGAATTGAGGTCGATCGTGGGGGTGATCAGCAGGCTCTGCCCCTCGCGCGGGACCACGAGGATGGTGGGCCGCCCGAATTCCATGTGCAGGTAGTCGTAATAGCCGGTCAGGTAATAGACGTTGTCATCATCGGTGATCAGGGCGACATCGAGCCCCGCCGCCGCCATGCGGGTGCGCAGGGATTGCAGGCGGGATTCGAAAAGGCTCATGGCTCGGTCCTTGCCAGTGGGTTCAGAGATCGGCCGCGACCTTGCGCAGTTCGAATTTCTGGATCTTGCCCGTCGAGGTCTTGGGCAGTTCCTGGAACACGACGCGCTTGGGCGTCTTGAAGCCGGCGAGGCGCTGGCGTGCGAAGGCAATGAGATCGGCCTCGCTCGCCTCGACGCCCGGTTTCAGTTCCACGAAGGCGCAGGGCACCTCGCCCCATTTGTCGTCGGGCTTGGCCACCACGGCGCAGAGCAGCACCGCGGGGTGGTGCATCAGCGCGCCCTCGACCTCGACCGAGCTGATATTCTCGCCGCCCGAAATGATGATGTCCTTGGCGCGGTCGGCAATCTGGATGTAGCTGTCGGGGTGCTGGAGCGCGATATCGCCGGAATGGAAATACCCGCCCTTGAAGGCTTCGGCGGTGGCGCGGGGGTTCTTGTAGTAGCCCTTCATCACCGAGTTGCCACGGATCATGATCTCGCCCGTTGCGGTGGCGTCCTGCGGGATCTGGGCCATGTCGCTGTCGGTCACGGCGATGGGTTCCATCGTCGGCAGGCAGACACCCTGGCGCGCCTTGATGGCGGCGCGGTCCTGCTGGTCGAGATCGCCCCACTGGTCGTCTTTCCACACGCATTCGGTGGCGTGGCCATAGGTTTCGGTCAGGCCGTAGACCTGGGTGACGTTGAAGCCCATGGGTTCGATTGCGGCGAGCGTGGCGGCAGCGGGCGGCGCGCCCGCGGTAAAGACCTCGACCACGTGGTCGAAGGGGCGCCGGTCGGCCTCGGCGGAGTTCACGATCATGTTCAGCACGATGGGCGCACCGCCGAAATGGGTCACGCCCTCATCCGCGATGGCATCGTAGATCGCCTTGGCGGTCACGTCGCGGCAGCACACGACGGTGCCGCCAAGCGCGGGCAGCATCCAGGTGTGGCACCAGTTGTTGCAGTGGAAGAAGGGCACGATGGTCAGAAGCCGGGGATGCAGCGTCATGCGCCAGGCAATGGGCGTGCCCAGGGTGATGAGGTAGGCACCGCGATGGTGATAGACCACGCCCTTGGGCCGCCCGGTGGTGCCCGAGGTGTAATTGAGCGCGATCGATTCCCATTCGTCGGCGGGCATGATCCAGTCGAAATCCGCGTCGCCCTCGGCCAGCAGGTCCTCGTAGGTCAGGTGACGGCCCGAGGCGGGGTAGCCCGCCTGCTCGTCCGGCACCTCGACGATGAGCGGCAGGTCCTCGGCCTCCATTTCCTGCATCGCGGCCTCGACCGCGCCCAGGAACTGGGTGTCGACCAGGACGACGGAGGCTTCGCCGTGGTCGAGGATGTAGCTGATCGTGCCGATGTCGAGCCGGGTGTTGATGGTGTTCAGCACCGCGCCGCAGGCGGGCACGCCGAAGAGCGCCTCGGCCTGGGCAGGGACGTTTGGCATGACGGTGGCGACCACGTCGCCGGGGGCCACGCCACGCGCGGCGAGCGCCGAGGCCAGGCGGCTGACCCGGGCGTGGTATTCGGCATAGGTCTTGCGGAAGCTGCCATAGACCAGCGCCTCGTGATCGGGAAAGACCAGCCGCGCGCGTTGCAGGTGGCTGAGCGGTGTCAGCGGCACGAAATTGGCCGCGCGCTTTTCCAGCCCGGTTTCATCCTTCATCCAGCCCATGGACAGTCCTCCCTGAAATCGTCCGCTTCCCCTCTGGGGGCCGAGTTTTGGCAGAGATTTTTCAAAAGGAAAGGGGCAGAAGCGACCTGCGGGATCAAATGTCAGACATTTAAGCGGAAAGCGGGGCAGAACGGGGGGTAGGACAGGGTCCAGGGCCTTTGCGGCGCATCGGGACGCGACAGGCGAGTCACGCCAGCGCGTAAAATCTCTCAGAATTGGGTGATTTTCTGAATTTTCCCAATGGCTTGAGGTCGTTTGTGCAGATTTTTGCAAACCGTATTTGCACAAATACCGTGTGTTGGTTTGCTCGGCGATGGCCTACTTTGATGGCCCAAGCATAACAAACCGGCCCCGTCTGGCAGAAGAAGCGGCCCAACTCGAGTACGAGCAACGATGAGTCACACGTTCTGGAGTAGCCTCACCAACCTGTCATCCTCCGGGATCGAGGGCGGAGTGCATATTCCCGAGGTCGATGCCGATCACGCCGAAGGGCTGTTGTCGGGAACCCCGGTTCTGACCCCGTACGGCAGCCTTGATGTCAGCGAAATCCGGCCCGGTGCGATGGTGGAAACCTTCGAGGACGGGCTGCGCGAGGTTCGGGCCGTGGTGCAACGCCGGATCTGGGGCAGTCGCGTCGACCGCAGCGTGGACCAGTGGCCCTTCTATATCCCCGATGGTGTCCTGGGAAACGACCGGCCGCTTGCGCTTCTGCCCCATCAGGCGGTTCTGTTCGAATGCGACCAGTTGGAAACGATGGCGGGCGATCCCTTCGTGCTGGTGCCGGTGCGCGCGCTTGAAGGGTTTCGCGGGATCACGCCGATGCAACCCAAGGCCGAGGCGCTGGTGCATCATCTGCTGTTCGATCGGCCCGAAGTGGTGGGCATCGCGGGCGGGACCTACGTGCTGAACGACTATCGGCTAAGCAGTTGCGTCGCTCGTGGGGAGGTCGTGGAAATCGCGGGCTGCCGGGCCCTGTCGGTGGACGGGGGCAGGGCGTTCATGGGACTTCTGGAAAACGGATATTGCCGGGGTTGCACTGGCCATGCCTGTCGCGGGCGTGGCAGCTTCGACTGAGTTCAACTGTCCCAGAACGAGAAACGCCGGCCCGTTCGGACCGGCGTTGGCTTTTGTCGTCGGGGCGCGCTGCCAGGCGGTCAGGCGGCCGCCCTGGTCTGCGGGCCGAAGCGGCCGTAGAAGCTGTGGCCCTTGTCGGCCATCTCGCGCAGCAGGTCGGGGCAGGCGAAGCGGGCGCCGTAGGTTTCGGTCAGCGCGTCGCAGCGCTCGGCCGCGTAGGGTGCGCCCAGCATGTCGAGCCAGCCGAAGGGGCCGCCCGACCACGGCGCGAAGCCCCAACCCAAGATCGCGCCCACGTCGCCTTCGCGGATGTCTTCCAACACGCCTTCCTCCAGCGCGCGGACCGCCTCCAGCACCTGCGCGAAGAGCAGTCGGTGCTGGACCTCGGTCACCTCGGGCTGATCCGCCGCGACCGGGTATTGCGCGGCCAGACCGTCCCACAGGCCCTGGCGCTTGCCCTTGTCGTCATAGGCGTAGAAGCCCGCGCTCGACTTGCGCCCCAGCCGGCCTTCGTCGGCCATCCAGAACAGCACGTCATCGACGGCGGCATCGGGATAGGCGTCACCCATGGCGGCCTTGGTTGCCTTGGCGATCTTCACGCCGAGGTCGATCGAGGTCTCATCGACCAGTTGCAGGGGGCCAAGCGGCATGCCGACAAGCTTGGCCGCGTTCTCGATCAGCGCCGGGGCCACGCCTTCCTTGACCATGCGAATGCCTTCGTTGATGTAGGGAATGATGCAGCGGTTGGCGTAGAAGAAGCGGGCGTCGTTGACCACGATGGGCGTCTTGCGGATCTGGCGCACGTAGTCGAGCGCCTTGGCCACGGCCCGGTCGCCGGTTTCCTTGCCCTTGATGATTTCCACCAGCAGCATCTTGTCGACGGGGCTGAAGAAGTGGATGCCGATGAACTGCTCGGGCCGCTTGCTGGCCTTGGCCAGGTCGCTGATCGGCAGGGTCGAGGTGTTGGTGGCAAAGATCGCGTCCGCGGGGATGACCGCTTCCGCCTTGGCGGTGACGTCGGCCTTGACGGACGGGTCTTCGAACACGGCCTCAACGATCAGGTCGCAGCCTTCGAGCGCGGCGTAATCGGTGGTGGCGGTGATGCGCGCCAGCAGCGCCTCTTTCTGCTCTTCCGTCACCTTGCGGCGCGAAATGCCCTTGTCGAGAATGCCGGTGGAGTAGCTCTTGCCCCGGTCGGCGGCTTCCTGCGTGCTGTCGATCAGCACAACCTCGATCCCGGCCTTGGCCGAGACATAGGCGATGCCCGCGCCCATCATGCCCGCGCCCAGAACGCCGACCTTCTTGACGGTCTCATCGGCCACGTCGGGACGGTTCGCGCCTTTTTCCAGCGCTTCCTTGTTGACGAAGAGGCTGTTGATCATGGCCGAGGACGAGGGGTTCATCAGCACATTGGTGAACCAGCGCGCTTCCACCTTCAGCGCCGTGTCGAAGGGCACCAGCGCGCCTTCGTAGACGGCCGAGAGCAGCGCCTTGGCCGCCGGGTAAACGCCCTTGGTCTTGCCGTTCACCATCGCGGACGCGCCCACGAAGGTCATGAAACCCGCCGGATGGTAGGGGGCGCCGCCGGGCATCTTGTAGCCCTTCTGGTCCCACGGCTTGACGATATCGGCGTCCTTGGCATTGAGGACCCAGTCTTTCGCGGCGGAAAGCAGATCCTCCGCCGGAACGACCTCATCCACGATGCCCGCAGCATTGGCCTTCTTCGGGTCGGACAGCTTGCCTTCCAGCAGGAAGGGGCTGGCCGTCATCGCGCCCATCTTGCGCACGAGGCGGGTGGTGCCGCCCGCGCCGGGGAAGATGCCGACCATGATTTCGGGCAGGCCGATCTTGGCCTTGGGGTTATCGGCGGCAAAGATGCGGTGGCACGAAAGCGGGATTTCGAGGCCGATGCCAAGCGCGGTGCCGGGCAGGGCGCAGGCAATCGGCTTTCCGCCCTTCAGCGTCTTGGGGTCCATGCCCGCGCGCTCGATCTTGCGCATGATGCGGTGGGCATTCATGATCCCGTTGAAGAGCCCCTCTGCCGGGTTGTCGCCCGCCATGTCCTTCATCTTGGCGATGACCTTGAGGTCCATGCCGCCCGCGAAGCTGCCGGGCTTGCCGCTGGTCAGGATCACGCCCTTGATCGCGTCATCGGCCAGTGCCTGGTCGATCAGCGCGTCGAGCTCGTCCCAGCCCTCCAGCGTCATCACGTTCATGCTCTTGCCCTGGGTGTCCCAGGTGATGGTTGCGACGCCGTCGGCGTCTGTGGTCATGGTGAAATCGGTCATTCGTCGTCTCCCTGAAGGGGGCTTCCGTCCTTGCGGGTAAAGGTGAAACCGGTCGCGTCGACACTGACTTTCAGGTCGAGATCGCTGTACCAGGCGGTTTCGGTGGGGGTGCGGGTGCCGATGACAAGGAATCGCGCCTCGTCATCGGTATTGTTGATGAAGTGATGCCCGTTGCCGTCATTGGCCGGGAAGGTGGCGCAGTCGCCCACGGTCATCTGGGTTTCGCCGTGATCGTCAACGAGCGTGCAACTGCCTTGCGTGACCATGACGAATTCGTCCTGTTCCACGTGCCAGTGGCGCAAGCTGGATTTCGCGCCGGGGGCGAGGATCACGATATTTGCGCCGAACTGCGTCAGCCCGCCCGCATCGCCCACGCGAAGCGAACTGCGCCCCTCCATTTCCGCGTCGTAGGGCGCGGGGTAGATGGAGCCGGAGCGGGCCTCCAGTTTGGAAAGGTCGAGTTTGGGCATCACACGCGCTCGATGATGGTGGCCGCACCCATGCCCGAGCCGATGCAGAGCGTGGCAAGGCCGGTGCCCTTGCCGGTGCGCTCCAACTCATCAAGGAGCGTGCCCAGGATGATTGCGCCGGTGGCCCCGAGCGGGTGGCCCATGGCGATCGAGCCGCCATTCACGTTGACCTTGGAATTGTCCACGTCGAAGGCCTGCATAAAGCGCATGACGACCGAGGCGAAGGCCTCGTTGACCTCGAACAGGTCGATGTCGGAGATGTTCATCCCACTTTCGGCCAGGATTTTCTGGGTCACCGGGACGGGGCCGGTCAGCATGATGGTGGGATCGGTGCCGATCTTGGCAGTGGCCCGGATGCGGGCGCGCGGCTTCAGCCCCATCGCCTCGCCGTATTCCTTGGAGCCGATCAGAACGGCGGCGGCCCCGTCCACGATACCCGAGGAGTTGCCCGCGTGGTGGATGTGGTTGATCCGCTCCAGGTGCGGGTATTTCATCAGCGCCACGGCGTCGAAGCCGGGCATGACCTCGCCCATCTCCTTGAAGGACGGCTTGAGCCCACCGAGCGACTGCATGTCGGTGCCGGGCCGCATGTATTCGTCATGGGCCAGGATCGGCAGGCCGTTCTGGTCATGGACCGGCACGACGGACCCGGCGAAACGCCCCGCGTCCCAGGCCGCTTTCGCGCGCTTCTGGGATTCCACGGCGAGCGCATCGGCCTCGTCGCGGCTGAAACCGTATTCGGTGGCGATGATGTCGGCCGAGATGCCCTGCGGCACGAAATACATCTCCATCGCGATGGAGGGATCGACCGCGATCGCGCCGCCATCCATGCCCATCGGCGTGCGGCTCATGCTTTCGACGCCGCCCGCGATATAGGCCTGGCCCGCGCCGCCGCGCACCTGGTTGGCGGCGAGGTTCACCGCCTCCAGACCGCTCGCGCAGAAGCGGTTGATGGAAAGGCCGGGAATGGACTCGTCGAGATCGGAAGCCAGGACCGCGGTGCGTGCAAGGCAGGCACCCTGTTCGGCCACTTGCGTGACATTGCCCCAGATCACGTCCTCGACGGCGTGGCCTTCGAGATTGTTGCGCTCCTTGAGCGCGTTGAGCGCGATGGCGGAAAGCCGTGCTGCACTGACTTCGTGCAAGGAGCCGTCCTTGCGGCCCTTGCCGCGCGGGGTGCGGATGGCGTCGTAGATATAGGCGTCGGTCATGATCGTCCTCTTCACTTCAGGCGCGGTCAGCGGGGCTGCCGGGCATCAGGTCGTAGGGGTGCTTCCACCCCGGCATTTGCGAAAGGCGGGTGAGCCAGGCGTCGATATGGGGCCAGTCGGCCCGGTCGAAACCGAAGGGCTCGGGGTAATAGAGATAGCCGCAGCAGGAGAGATCGGCGTTGGTCAGGCCATCGCCCACGATCCAGTCGCGGCCCTCCAGATGGGCGTTGAGCGTGGCATAGGCGGCCTTCAGGCGGCCCTGCATGAAGGCGATGACATTGGGGTCGCGGTGCTTTTCGGGCAGGAAGTTCATCAGGAAGCGGGTCATCCCGGCCTGGGAGGACAGCTTGTGGTTGTCCCACAGCACCCAGCGGAGGACCTCGTAGCGGTCCTCGGGCGCGCCGCCATGCTTGCCGCTCTTGTCGGTCACGTATTGCTGGATCACGCCCGACTGGGTCAGTTTCACGTCGCCATCGACCAGGACGGGTGCTTCGCCCATCTCGTTGACATTGGCGCGGTAGTCGGGCGTGCGGGTCTCGCCGCCGAAGAAATCGACCTTCACCGGCTCCCAGTCCAGGCCCGACAGTTCCAGCGCCAGCGCCGCCTTGTAGGCATTGCCGCTTTCCCCGAAGCAATAGAGCTTGATCGTCATAGGCCATCCTCCCTGGCTGATGTCGTGCCGGTGGGGGATTTCGCATCCCCCACACCCCCTGCGGGGTATTTTCACAAAGAAGAAGGCTCATAACCAGTTGTTAAGGTTAATCGCCTAGCCTCCGAGTCGCGGTACAGGCTGGGGAGCCGATGACCGCCCAAGGAGAAGGCACTCTGCGTATCCGATCCTCCGCGTGCAGGGCCGGGTTGGCCTCCGATGCGGGGCTGCACGGAATGGCAGAGTGTTCCTTCCCCTTCTTCTTGGTTCAAATACTCACATCTCCTCATTGTCCCCGGGCGCGGCCGCCCAAGGTCATTTCTTCCGCGCCTCCAGCTCGGAATTGAACAGCCGGATGCGGTGGGTGAAATTGTCGTCGTCCACCACGCTTTTCCAGTTTTCGAAGAGGAACGAGAGGAACTCTCCCTCGTCGAGCCCGGCCTCGCCCGCGAGCGCCCTGAGCTTGCGGTATCCGTCTTCGGACATCGCGAGGTTGGGGCGGCGGGTGAGGCGCAGGCGTTTTGGCATCTTGGTCCCTCAGAACTGGTCGGCAGCGAGCCCCATGACCGGGTCTGCGCCCGACTGGATGCGGGCAAGATGCATCGCGGTCGCGGGCAGCTGGCGGGCCATGTAGTAGCGGGCGGTCGCAAGCTTGGTCTGATGGAAATCGGGGTCCGGGGTGCCGTTTGCAAGGGCATCGAGCGAGACCCGCGCCATGCGCGCCCACATCAGCGCGATGCAGACATGGCCCATCATGTGCATGAAGTCGGTCGAGCCGGCGAGCGCGGCGTTGGGGTTCTTCATGCCGTTCTGCATGAAGAACATGCCTGCGGCCTGAAGGTCCTTCGACGCCTGCTTGAGCGGGCCGACATAGGGTTCCATCG